>CAWJKX010000167.1:0-19855 GCA_963843065.1 uncultured Bacteroidota bacterium | reverse complement strand
GGGATTTGAGATCCACGGTTCGATCCACTTTTTTGGATACGACCTGGCAGTACGGTATCATAACACTGCCGCTATCAGCTTCTTAGTTCTGATCGTGTTTGCGATTTTCTGGCATTTTACGACAGGTGAATGGAGACAATATTTGCCGACATGGAAGAACCTGCGCGCACAAATGGAATATTAGATCTTTGGAATCTTTCGCAATGCTCCACATCCGACAAAAAAAACTGTTCTGAGCAAACTCAATCCATTGCAGAAATTGGTGTACGCTGGACTCAAGGTGCTCGTCATTCCTGTGATGGTCGTGACGGGGCTTCTGTATATGTTCTATCGCTATCCGCAGCGGTACGAAGTGATGAGCTTAAACATTGGCGGACTGCAGGTGGTTGCGACGCTTCATACCATCGGTGCATTCCTTCTTGTTTCATTCCTTATTGCGCATTTATATCTCATCACCACGGGTAACACTGTCACTTCAAACCTCAAAGCGATGATCACAGGATACGAAGACTTATCCGGTGAGTCGGAGCAAAAAGAAATAAAAACACATACTACGGAAGTGCAAGAGGTGGCACAATGAAAACAAAATATATGAATCCTTATCTTGCCGGTTTTTTCCTTGGCCTTGTCTTGTTAGCGACGATTTTTATCACCGGACGGGGACTTGGAGCAAGCGGGGCAATCAAGAGCATTGTCGTCGCGACGGTTGATGGTGTCGCACCAGCACACGCCGAGAGCTCGTCATTCTATGGAACCTACGTTGGTCCCGGCAAAGACAATCCGCTGAAATCATGGCTCGTCTTCGAAGTCATAGGCGTTGTCATCGGCGGATTTATTTCTGGATTGATATCCGACCGGTTGAAGATCGTTACCGAATCAGGCCCTAAAGTGAGCCGCAATGTTCGCTGGCTTTTTGCTGCGATTGGCGGCGCATTGTTCGGGATTGGCGCGCAGTTCGCACGCGGATGCACAAGCGGCGCAGCATTGAGCGGCATGGCTGTTCTTTCAACGGCCGGATTTGTAACGATGATGGCAATTTTCGGGACGGGGTATGCCGTCGCATACTTTGGCCGCAAACTCTGGCTATAAGAAAACGTTAAAGGTGAAATTATGGGACCATTCGTACCTGACCTAATCTCTGACCAGCTGAATCTCGTTGTCGCACTTTTCCTCGGGATCGGATTTGGTTTTGTTTTAGAACAAGCGGGTTTTTCATCATCGCGGCGTCTTGCCGGTGTATTCTATGGCTACGACTTTACCGTTTTGCGGGTCTTCTTCACCGCTGCAGTCACGGCGATGAGCGGCGTTCTGCTGCTCGGATACTTCGGATTGCTGGATACCGATGCGATCTACGTGAATCCGACATGGCTCGTTCCGGCAATTGTCGGCGGCGCAATTATGGGCGTCGGATTTATCCTCGGCGGATATTGCCCCGGCACCAGCGTCTGCGCTGCCGCAATCGGAAAAGTTGATGGAATGTTCTTTGTCGGCGGAGGATTACTCGGCGTGTTTGCTTTCGGCGAACTCTATCCGCTCTATCACAACTTTTACGAATCCACATCGCTCGGCCCGATCAAGGTATTCGATTCGCTCGGCATCTCCCAGGGGCTTTTTGCATTTCTGTTGATCGCAATCGCGGTTGGTGCATTTGCAGTCACATCCATGATTGAAAAGCGAGTGGACAAAACCTCCGCTCCAGCCTTGGCATTCAAATCATATAAACATATCACTACAGGATCATTGGTCCTTGCTCTCGGAATTCTTTTTATCTTTTTGCCCGACCGCAAAACGCATCTCATCGACAAAGTCTCCAATGCGAATTACTTAGCAACCCACTCGACGAAAGAGATGGAAATTGATGAACTGGCTTTTCGGATCGTCGATGCAGAGCCGAATATCCGGATCATCGATATCCGTACTCCGGAGGCATTTGCCAAACTTGCATTGCCCGGGTCAATGAATATTCAGCTGCGAGACTTTTTCAGCAAGGATTGGATTACCCCGTTCTCGCAGCGGCACGTGAAAAAGGTTATTGTGGGCGATAGTGAAGCGCAAGAGCGTATTGCATATCTCTTGCTTCAGGAACTGGGTTATGAAAACCTCGCCATTCTTCAGGGCGGGTTTGACGCGTTCAATAAAAACATTCTTGCCTCTTCGGAATTTGTTCCGACGGGATCACGATGGGATGGGGATGTGAAGCAGTTTCGCGAGCAGGCTCATACCGATATTCTTAAAATGATCGAGAGCAATAAGAATAATGGCCTGAAAGTGCCAAAGCTGGTGAAGAAGATCCAAGGGGGGTGTTAAAACAGCTCTGAGATAAACCTGGAATATACAGTGCGGCGACATGCTGCGGGGATCCGGTTTTCGCGAACAATATCCCCCAAAATAACATCCTACGCTGAATCCTTTTGCAGGATTCCTGCATCCTATCCACAGGACCAAACAAGCTGTTAGTTTAGACAATCATATAAAGGAATTTATCATGCCTACAAATATTGGAGCAATTGAAAGACCAATCCGAATCGCGCTCGGATTATTGATTACCTCGCTTGCATTTTGGGGACCAACAACACCGTGGGCGTATGTGGGGCTAATTTTGGTTGTTACCGGGTTTATTAAATATTGCCCGATTTGGCACATGACAGGAATTAATACTAACAAGAAAGTAAAATAACAAAATCGCCCATTTTTGTAAGCTATTGAGGATCTATGCCGACCTATGAATATCGCTGCACAGAGTGCAAGAAAGAATATGAAGTCTTTCATAAAGTTAAAGAAGTTGAAGACGATGTTGTCTGTCCGGTGTGCAATTCCACATCTCATACCCGATTAATGTCTGTTACGGGATTATCGATGAAGAGTTATTCATCTTCACCCTCCTTACACCATGATTCAGCGGACACATGCGACAGCGGAAATTGCTGTGGTGGTTCTTGTAATCTTAATTGAGATGAACACACGAATCACAAACATTGCCTTGCTCCTTTTTGTCATCGGCTTTGTCGGCTGCTTGACCGCTCAACAGACAACGAACGACAGTGCCGTGATATCGGTACGAGACGCTCATGCACTATTAATGAGGGATACCACCGTAGTTCTTCTGGACGTTCGAACACTTGAAGAACGAACTGATGAACGTATCGGCAACACACAGTGGATCCCGGTACAGGAACTGGAGCAACGCGCTTATGAACTTGACTCCTTAAAGGATCGAACGATAATTGTCTATTGCCGATCAGGTCATAGGAGCGATATGGCAACAACGTTACTGAGGAAAAAAGGATTCAAAGCATTGAGTATGCAGGGCGGTCTTAACCAATGGAAATCAGAACACTTTGAAACAACGAACGGACCCTTTCGATGACATCAGAGCAAATTCTGTTTTACGTAATAATCGGCATTGTGCTGCTTATATACGTTCGCAAGCAATTCCTCACCCGTTCTTTGTCCAACTATTCCGGAGAAGAAGCGAAACAAAAAGTTGCCTCCGGCAGCATTCTACTCGATGTTCGCACCGCTGCTGAACGCAAGTCAAATTCAATTCCAAAATCAATCCATATTCCTGTACAAGAGTTATCCACTCGGATAAAGGAACTGGAAAAATACCGCAGCAGAGAGATCATATGCTACTGCGCAACTGGAAGCCGAAGTGTCAGTGCCGCATTGAAATTAAAAAAAGCGGGATTCAAAGTCGGAAATTTGAGAGGTGGTATTGGTACATGGAATTTTTCAAACCTTTAAACATTTGGTATGAGCGTGCAAGTGCGGAAGCCCCTTAATGCAGTTACCGGTTTTTCTGCTATAGTTCATCGGCGCCGAAAGCGCCTCCTTCCCGATTTCTATTAATCCCTATTTATCCAAGCGATGCGGAATGTTATTTCCAGGTATTTTATGGACCAACAAGCGATTCAAGATTCTTATCCGGAAGAATTAAGTTACTGTTACGGATGCGGCCAGCAGAATGAACACGGATTGCATATCAAGAGTCTGTGGGATGGAAATGAAACAATAGCCGTCTATACGCCGCAACCGTATCATATAGCCATTCCCGGTTATGTCTATGGCGGATTGACGGCTTCGCTCATTGATTGTCATGGAACAGGGACTGCCGCCGCTGCCGCATACCGGAACGCCGGACGAGCACCGGGGACCGAACCAGCGTTTCGCTTCGTCACTGCTTCGCTGCACGTTGACTTCCTGCATCCGACTCCGTTAGGGGTTCCTCTCACACTTCGAGGCAAAATACTTGAAATGAAAGAACGCAAAGTCATTGTTGAAATTACCGTCTCTGCCGATGGAGTGATTTGTTCACGCGGGAAAGTGATAGCAGTACAAATGCCGGATTCTATGACTCCGAAGGGGCCAAAATAGTCATTTCCAAAGAATCAATTGATGGGGTTATCCCAGAAATAATGGATGTGCATTTGTGGAACTCCAACACCATTATTGGGGAAGTGTAGCGTTTCTAGTGTTGTGTAACAGAAATTCCTTGAATAAGTGTGGCCAGCTAAATCCATGATTCCTGACGGATTTCGGACGTCGATGGCTTCAGACATTCTTAACTTATTTGCGATACGGGACACTAGTAGCCATCTCAAAAGCTCCTAAAAATGTCATTCTGATCCCGCCGTTCTTTGGCGGGACGCGACGGCCTCCTTCGACGCGCTCCGCTTGCTCAGGATGAGCCGTCGCGGCTGCGTCGAAGGATAATGATGCACTTCAAAATACAATATTTATTTTTGGAAGCGGCACTAGTATTATGATGGAGGATAAAAAACCAACCCCTCGGCTCAAGTCTTGAGAGGTTGGTTCAGAAGCAAACATTTTATTTCTTCAAGACTGCGTTAAAGACTTTTTCCTTGCTCAACTTCTTCGTGCAGAAGAACCAGTCATAGCATGTTACATCTTCCTGTTTGCTCTCCATCCGCTCTTTCGCCACACCGCATGATCCCGCAGTAGGCACAATAACGTCGTCCCCGGGGCGCCAATCAGCCGGAGTAGCGACCGAAAATGCGTCTGCCGTTTGCAACGCAATGACAACGCGGTAGAGCTCGTCGAAGTTGCGGCCAAGGCTTAGCGGATAGTAGATGATGGCGCGAATGATTCCTTTCGGATCGATCACGAACACAGCGCGAACGGCTTTCGTAGAACTTTCGCCTGGCTGAATCATGCCGTACTGCCTTGCCACCTCCATAGTAATGTCTTCAATCAATGGAAATTTCACTTCCACGTTCTTCATACCCTTGTACATCGATTTTGTCTTTGATTGTTCTCAGCCATGCGATATGGCTATAAAGACCATCCACAGAAAGTCCAACAAGCTTGCAATTTGCCTCGGCAAATTTGTCTTCCAACGAAGCGAATGTCATGAATTCCGATGTGCAGACCGGCGTAAAATCTGCCGGGTGGCTGAAGAGTATGACCCAGCTGCCGGAATATTGTCCCGGAAAATTGATATCTCCCTGAGTCGTGACTGCCTTAAACGCGGGGGCTTTATCGCCTATGCGCGGCATGGATACTGCTTGGTTGGTTGTTTCCACTGTGGAACTCCTTTCTTGAAAATAATGGCACTACATTAGAAAATGTTCTTTGGTTTTCTACCGTTTATAAGATGCAGGAAATGAGCATACGGTTCACCTAAGGGTGCTTTCTCTTTTCATCTCTCATCTTCCGATAAGATCAATCTAATTGCAAATGAGCTTGAATGCTAGAAACAATAGATTTAAACGCAATCGTCACTTCACAGTTCGGTTTTTCGAGAACAATTGGTTTGCCTGTATCGCCGAGCATACAAGCATCAACATCTAATGGAATGGAGCCAAGAAACTGCACGTTCAGTTCTTTCGCTAATTCTTGTCCGCCATTTTTCCCAAACAGACCAATTTCTTTTCCGCAATGCGGACAGAGAAGGGTGGACATGTTCTCTACCACACCGATAAAAGGGATTTTCAATTCTTTTGCCATGTTCACGGCGCGTTCGGCGTCGATCACTGAGACTTGTTGCGGCGTGGTAACGATGACGGCATACTCGGGTTTCATTTGCTGGGCTATCGAGAGTATTTCATCTCCAGTGCCGGGGGGAAGGTCTGCAATTAGATAATCAAGCTCTTCCCATACAACATCGGCTAAAAATTGATTGATGACCTTTGAACGCATCGGTCCTCTCCAGATAAGCGGCTGTCCCTTCTTCAGAAGACCGGCCATGGATATCATCTTGACACCATCTTTTTCAAAGGGAATCATGTAATCGTTTAAGAAAATAAAATCCTCATCCACGCCGAACATTTTAGGCACATTCGGCCCTGTGATGTCTGCATCGAGAATTCCCGTCGAGAATCCTTTCAACTGAAATCCGTATGCGAGATTGACGGCTACGGTTGTTTTGCCAACTCCGCCCTTACCGCTAAACACGGCAATGCGGTGTTTTATTTTTGAAACAGTCTTTGAAATTCGTTCTGCTTCTTCTTCAAATGCTTTTTGTGCTTCTTGTTCATCCATTTTGAATCCTTGGGTACAGGTCAAAGAATTGTTATTATTTATCGCATATCTTCATCCTTGAATCTATGGAAGGAGAACAGCCATCGCTACGACGGATGTCCACTTGCCGTCTTTATCACCCTCGGCAGATTGGGTCACATTAAAAGTCCTCACGATTTTTCCAGACATCTTATAGATCTTCTCGCGTTCGTCCCACGCTGTATTGGGGTCGAACTCCACACCCAATGTAGATGCCAACATCGTAGCAGCTAAATCTTCTGCATAGTCACCACATTTCTCATCGGTTTCACCGTACGGATGGTGTTCGGAGAGATAACCGTATTGAGTTGCTTCTGCCGGCACCGCTGCACCAATGGAAGCCGCGATAAGACGATTAGGTTCGTTGGTTGCATTACGTGCCATAACAACGAAAGTAATATTGCCGGGAGATAATTTTTTCACTCCCTCGGAAACAGGAATGCGGCTGCATCCGGGGGGAAGAATGCTCGAGACTGAAACCAGGTTGCAGATCTCCACACCTGCATCTCGAAGTGCCAGTTCAAACGATTGCAGATAATCTTTGTGACGGCCCACGCCTTTAGTGAAAAACACTTCATTAGGAACAAACATGTTCTTCGATGCCTCGAATGATGGATTTAGTCATTTTTAGAGACAGCCACATCTTTTCTTCCTTTACACTTTAGTTCTGACCGTGATGCTGATGAATGCGGCGCGGATCATTATCCATTGAATCTGCAGCTACTGCTTCAATGACTTCGTCGATCGTATGTAGTCCTGTGAGAACAGGGAGAAGATTTGACTGACGAAGATGTTCAACGGCTCCCTGGCCCATCCCGCGGACAATCACCGCCTGACAATCGAGAACCGGAGACACCATTGTTTGATGACGGTGTTCATGCTCAGGACCGCTGTGGTCCTCTTGTCCACCTTCCGCCGGTCCAAATGAATGGTGACCAGCCTTCTCGCGCCGCTCCCGTTTGGTTACTTTTCCATCAGAGAAGTTCAGTACCTCATAATAGCGAGCACGACCAAAATGCGAGCTCACGGTTGTGCCGTCGTCTGTTGCTACTGCAATTGTTGAATTCTTGAAATCCATTTTTATACTCCATGTAATTGATTTTGTGAATGTTCATAATTGATGCGATGAGCCTTGATGCGGTTCACCGCTGCTTTGCAGCGGCTGGCAGCAACGCCTGCATTCCACACGATCTCGTTCCCCGACGTCTCTCGATTGCCGTCGCTTGCAGCGAGGACATTGTAGATGCCTCCCCCTGCCAAACATAAACGCGCCTCCTGCTATTTCTATCCGGCTCCCATGAACAAGTGCTCGTGCGACTTTTGATCTTCCGGATTCGACTATTCTCCCGAACGTGGCCCGCGACACTCCCATTTGAGCGGCCGCTTCTTGCTGGGAATGACACTCAAGGTCAGCAAGGCGTAGCGCCTCAAATTCGTCCATCGTTAAAACGATGTTATCTTCCGGCGCAACACTATCACCTCCGCCCGACGGGAAAAACATGTCCACCGCCGGTGCACACGTGAGCCGCCGCAATCGCTTTGGACGAGCCATGGTTACATCCTCCTCATACGATTTTTGTTATGAGCATATGCTCATAACAAAAATACGAAGATTGCCCATGAATATCCAGCGCCAAACGAGTGGCAATTCACAGAGGAGGATTGGAATTATTGGCAGGAGCTGTTATACTTCATTCGAGAAAGAGTGTATTGAAGTCACAAGGGGAAAAGAATTTCTATGCGGTTATCGCTTTTCTCGCGACTCATGAAAGTCCACCACGATCCCTTGATCTCCGCAGACGGAAGACTCAAGCTGGAAAGTGGGATGATTGATGCCGAAGCGATGTTCCAATTCGTGTTCTAACTCTGCACTGATTTTATTTCCATCGCTTATCAATTGATCCTGCACGACAATGTGAACGCTCAATGCCCTCATCCTGGAAGACAATCCCCAAATATGCAGATGATGGACATTCTCCACGCCCGGAAACGATTGGAGATATGCCGCGACTTCATCTAAGTCAATCCCTCGCGGCGTACCTTCGGTCAAAAGATGGACAGTCTCGGCAAGGATACTCCCGGCACTCTTGATGATAAAGAGTCCGATGGCTATCGATACAATCGGATCGAGTACGCGCCAATCTTTCCACGCGATGATTCCTGCAACGATAACCACAGCGAGCGATTCCACGGCATCAGTAAGAAGATGTAGGTATGCGCTTTTCATGTTGAGATCGTGGTGCGCATGTGTTTTTAGTAGCAGCGTAGCACCTGTGTTCACAACGAAACCAACAACGGCAATGATCAGCATCCAGCCGCCGGCAACAGGCTCGGGATGGGCAAACCGCTGGATTCCTGCGTAGATAACATACAATCCAATCAGAACCAGAACCGTTGCGTTGATGAATGCTACGAAGATTTCAACTCGCACGTATCCATACGATTTTTCCGAATTCGATTTCCATTGAACCACTCTTAAAGCAATGTAGCTCAATATCAACGCGAAGAAATCACTGAGATTGTGGAGCGAGTCGGAAATTAAGGCGAGGCTGTTGGTGAGAAAGCCGCCGACAATCTCGACAACAAAGATGACTGCATTAAGAGCAATAGCAATGACAAGATGCTTGCCGGTCGCCTGAGTATGGGAATGTTCTTCTGTCATTATGATAAGGTTAATTTATTGTCTGTCTCTACCCTGACGTTAACAGTTTCCCTCGGTACTTGTTTTCGTAACCCGTGCTGCGAAAAAGCTCAGAAACGAGCATCAAGCAACCTGCGCCGTTTTGAATGCTAATCCTAAGGTAGCAAATTTCTCAAGGAATTAGCAAGCTGAAGAAGAAAATTTCACAACCATATTCATCATCAGCAAGAGTGGCAAGAATTATTTTCCCATTGCCGCATTATCGATAGAGATCGTGGCAAATGGCGGAGTTGGCTGAAATCCGAACCGGCAATTCTAACAATCACACCTCCCCGTTTTTATTGTTGGACGCTTGCATTAAGAATCTTTGATGGTTTTTTATGATCTGGTCCAAAACGTCTTGACATTGAGCCCTTTTTCGGCTAACATTCCGCGAACATAGTGACCCAGTCCGGGGAAGACGAGGATGTGATCAGGTTATGTGAGGAGCCTCTGGATTTCCGGCCATGGGAATGATGGAGGTTTTTGTGTTTTGACTGTTAGCAACCGCAGGTTAGAATAGGCGAAAACGGATGGATTGAACAAAAATAACCGAATCTCATAAATCCGAGCACATCATCGCGCTCCACCTAACTGAACCTATAGATACTCAGTAATTCTACTTGACGAATTTCAAGGAACCTTATCATGCGCACATATTGTATCCCCACAATCATTGTACTCATCTTTCTTGCAGCGCTGCCGCGGTGCTGGTCGCAGGAACAGAAACCATCATCACCACCGAAGCTGAGCGAGGAAACAGAGGCATGCATCGAATGTCACAAGAGTGTAACGCCCGGTATTGTAGAGGATTGGATGAAGAGCCGCCATGCCGTGACCTCGCCGCTCGATGGGTTGGCAAAGCCAATCGTGGAACGGCGGATTTCCAATGAAGAGGTTCCCGCATCCCTGCGCTCGGTTTCCGTTGGATGTTTTGAGTGCCACAGCCAGAATCCTTCTATCCACAAAGATAACTTTGACCATTTTGGGTACAAGATCAACGTCGTGGTTTCGCCGAATGACTGCAAGACGTGCCACAAAACTGAAGCTGAACAATACGCGGAAGGAAAAAAGGCTCACGCCCTTGGAAATTTAAGAGACAATGCTGTATACCAAGCCCTTCTTCAAGTCATCGACGGCGTGAAATCCGCCGAAGGATCGACTATGCATCACGCTGATGCCTCCCCCGCGACAAAACACGAAACCTGCTACGCTTGCCATGGAACAGAAGTGAAAGTACAAGGAGTAAAGACCGTGGCAACAAGTGTCGGGGATGTCGAAGTGCCCAATCTCATCAACTGGCCCAATCAAGGAGTGGGACGGCAAAATCCGGACGGAACTTTGGGTGCCTGCACGGCATGCCACCCGCGCCATAGTTTCTCGATCGAAATTGCGCGAAAGCCGTTCACATGTGCGCAGTGCCATCTTAAGCCCGATGTGCCTGCCTGGGATGTATACACGGAGAGCAAACACGGGAATATTATTCTGTCGCGGGAAAATGAACAAACATGGGACGCGGTTCCTTGGAGAGTAGGAACAGACTTTCGGGCACCGACGTGCGCAACTTGTCATAATAGCCTCATCGCAACGCCCGACGGTGAAGTTGTTGCACAACGATCACATAATTTTGGAAGCCGGCTGTGGGTACGGATTTTCGGATTGGTATATTCGCACCCGCAGCCGAAGAGCGGGAACACTTCAATAATCAAGAACGGCGACGGTTTGCCTCTGGCGACAACATTCACCGGACAA
The DNA here is from genome assembly GCA_963843065.1 of uncultured Bacteroidota bacterium. Lineage (GTDB taxonomy): Bacteria > Bacteroidota > Ignavibacteria > UBA10030 > UBA8401 > JAGVPT01. Next base: position 8,904 of record CAWJKX010000167.1, on the reverse strand, counting down.
CCTGCTGCTGAATACCTCATCGACTCGACCGAGCAAGGACGGCGTCAGACAGAGATGAAAAAAGTGTGCTTGACCTGCCATAGCACGAGTTGGGCGGACGGTCATTTTGCAAAGTTTGAGAAATCCAACGCCGAAACAGACTCGATGGTGCTTGCAGCGACAAAGCTTCTTCTCCAGGCATGGCAGATAAAGCTTGCCGACAAATCAAACCCCTTTGATGAAGCTTTCGAGCAGAAGTGGGTCAAAGAGTGGCTGTTCTATGCGAACTCTGTGAGATACGGCTCGGCCATGGCCGGACCCGATTATGCGACATTTGAGAATGGATGGTGGAATCTCACTGAGAACCTCGAAGAAATGCGCTACCAGCTGGAACACTACCCGGCGAAAGGTAAGTAGCATGGCAAGGTTTTGATTGACAACCAAAAAAACAAAATATTCACTGCAACATCTGCGGAACACAACGCCGGCTGCTCGGCAACCCTCATCGGAAGATTCTTTACCTCCTTTTTCCCGACCAAGATTGTCGCGCTTCAGTTAACGATCTTTGCAACATGTCCGATTTTTCTTCTCTCCAGCTACAGCCGACGTGTTTCTCCTCCTCGTGAGAATCCATATAATGGGCGCAAAGGCTCCGGTGCGCATCCGCTGATCCCAAGTTCACATTCACGATTCGGGTTTTTACAGCAAGATTTGAGTTGATTGAATACTGGCACTTTTCACTTAAGTTATACCATAGAATTTGAACCTTTTGAATTGTATCTTATTTTTGTCCTCTTTCAAACATTTCAAATTTCTAAAAAGGAGCCTGCGGAAAATGCATAAGAACATTTTAGCAATCCTAATGCTGATCATGGTTTTATCAGTCTGCGCCTCCTCTTCTCTTTCTGCACAGACAAATTTGAATGAACGTACTCTTAAGCCGTTACGAATTGAATTCCGGTTGGGTCTGCATGAATATCCAAAAAGTAAAATCATCGGGGGAAGAGTTATCCTCTCCATCGTTCCCGACATCGAACTGGATGCCCGCGACAGTGCCGGGAACGGTCTTGACTACCTTATTGAATAACAAACTCGTTCCTGACCCATTGTATGGAATGAATAACCAGAAAATTCCCGACATCTATGAGACGGGACGCAATTTTTACACCTACTGGTTTGTAAACAATTTTCGGGAAAATCCGCCTGTCGGCAATGAGCAAGTTTGGCTCAACTTCCGGGGAGTCAATTATGGTTGTGATGTCTATCTCAACGGGCACAAACTAAATAAAGAAACTCATCACGGAATGTTTTTACGCCAATCCTATAATATTACTTCCTTCCTTTCGGCGAATGGGAAAAACCGGCTCGCAGTGTTGGTCTATCCCCCCGATCCTGTGGGTAATCCCAATGGCGGTCAAGGGGGGGACGGTACAATTGGGCGCAACGTGACTAACACATATGTGGCGGGCTGGGACTGGATTCAGCCTGTCCGCGACCGGAATACCGGGATATGGGATAATGCGACAATTGAAAAAACGAATACCATCCGCCTGAACAATCCGTATGTAATCACGATCGTGCCGGGAAAAAGATTCCCAAGTCAACCGCAAGATCCGGCCATCATCAGGGCGAGTGCTGAAATTGAAAACCCAACCGACAATGCGGTCCGGGGTTCACTGCAGTATGTGATTGAAGGAGAGGTCATTAATAAGGACGTGATACTCCAGCCCGGCTCATCGACAAAAATAGAACTCCCCGAGTACGGCTTGAAGAATCCGAAACTCTGGTGGCCCAACGGGTATGGTGAACAATCGTTGTATACGCTGAAATTTCAATTCATAAACAGCGACAAGCAATTACTGGATGGACAAAATGTTACCGTCGGTATACGAGAAATTCAAACCGAATGGAATAGCCATACAAACAGCCGGGAAGTGCTGGTAAACGGCCAGAGAGTTTTTATCAAAGGAGGCGACTGGATAATTTCGGATGCCATGCTTCGGTTCTCACGCGAGCGGTACGATGCCGAAATTCGCTTTCATCATGACATGAATGTGAACTTGATTCGTATATGGGGAGGGGCGATTACCGAACGGCCGGAATTCTATGACGCATGCGACAAATATGGAATACTTGTGTTCCAGGATTTGTGGATTTCGGGTGATTGCAACGGCAAATGGTTCGATCCGACAAAAAAGGACGACCAGTGGACACGACGCGAGTATCCAGACGACCACAAATTGTTCCTCGCATCGTTCGCAGATCAAGTGAAAATGAATCGCAATCATCCTTCACTTGCATTCTATTGCGGCGGCAACGAAATTCCCCCGCCTGAAGATATTTTGTTTGCTATGAAGGATTCGCTGCTGCCGGCGTTAGACAGTGCTCGTTATTTTTTTCAGTATTCGAATGTTGACAGTATGTCGTATAATTCCATCGGTGGAAACGGGGACGGTCCGTATCGTATCGAGCCGGTCAATTTCTTCTGGGAAAATCATTTCTTCCCCTTCAATTCTGAAATCGGATCTGTGGGTATGGGAGACTACGAATCGCTTGAACGTTTTATTCCTCCGGAAAATATGGTGTTACCCGATTATGCAAGCAACAAGATTGATTCCGTGTGGAGATTCCATAAATTTAGCAGCTATGGAAAATATATCGACGCATACGGAAAACCTGCGAACGTGAGAGACTACGCAGCTAAAGCGCAACTGGTCAATTACAATCAGTACAGGGCTCTTATGGAAGGACATATCGATCACATGTGGGATTGGTATACCGGGGTTATCATCTGGAAGACTCAAAATCCGTGGACGGCATTCCGCGGCCAGATGTACGATTATTATCTCGATCCCAATGCCTGCCTCTACGGTCTGCACCATGCGAACGAGCCATTGCACCCTATGTACAATCCAACGGACGGAATGCTAGTCGTGGCGAATCATACTTATACTTCCTACCACGATCTTCTGTTGCAAGCAAAGGCGTACGACATGGCGGGCAAGGATTCATTGATCTTCCAATGGTTCATTGAAGTTAGCCCTGCATCGGTTCAGAAAATTAATTCTGTAAAAGAAAGCGTCGATAAAATATTTTCTTCTCAGGGGGGCTTTTTGTCTTTACGCTTGATGAATACTTCCCGCACGGTTCTGAGTGAAAACTTCTACTGGCTGCCGGATTCAACGGGCAATTACACCGGCTTGCAAAAAATTTTGAAGGCAGATGTGAAAACAGAAGCCAGGATAGCAAGCGAAGGAAGGATCGAGGTCAAAATGGAAAATCCAGCGGGGAACCCGGTAGCGTTTTTCAACCGCATCTCACTGGTCGATTCCAAAACGAAGAAAAGAATTTTGCCGGTTTTTTACAGCGACAATTACATTTCAGTCCTGCCCGGCGAAGAAAGGAGCGTCTTCATTGACTTTACACCCGATGAAAACAATGCAGACGCAATGGTATCTGTCGGCGGCTGGAACGTGGATGAACGGTATGTAGATATAAAATGAAAACTACCTTACTGGTTCAGGAATTGATCGATCCGGCCTGGCTTCAAGCTCCCCCACTTGATTCAAACGCTTGTGAAGAATCGAAATCTGCTCAGCGACGGTTGATTCACTCTCGATTTTTCGCCGCAATGCATCAGTAAGGATTCGATTGATGTCTCCGATGGCGAGCTTTAAACCCGATTCAAAGTAATCTTGAAGATATCGTTTATTGTCTTCGATCACTGTTACAAAATCGGATAGAACACGACCGCTGTTGATATTGACTTTTTCAGCGATCTTTTCTCTTATGTGCCTAATGACCTTCCTTCGAGCGAGTGCTCGGGGAAGGAGCCGGGAAGAAAATTTTATAGTATCAATATCTATAAACAGTTGGTCGTCCTTCGTTCTATAAGAAAACTCATCTTTCAGCGGGAGGAGCTCAACTAAAGGAAATTCCTTTACAGCAATCCCGAAGAGCTCTGCTGAATGTTGGGTTACTGCTTTTGCCAGTCGGTTGACCTCCTCTGCTGCCCGGTCAAAGATGGAACGTAGACTTTCCAATGTATCTGTTTGAACCGGTATCCGCCACTTCTCAAAATCGGATAATAACATTGCCGTCGCCTCCCTCTCAAGGAACATCAGCAAATCGTTGCTTGGCATGTCGCTGTGCTTCAATGAAAAATCTTCAATCGCGTTCTGCAACTTTAATGTCTCTTCGCGTAACTTCAAATCAACTTTATCCGACAATCTCCGGCGTAATGACGCAATCTCTCCGTCGATAATGTAGATATGCCGACGGCCATCGGTCTCAAGCGAAGTTGCGTATTGATTGAACAATCCAATTTTTGCCTGAAGATCATTCAAGGGAGTTTCGATGGCCTTCAGTTGAAGTTCGATACTGAAACGCAATTCGTCGAGAAAGCGTAGGAACCTCTTTTCTGAAGATCTGAGGAGATGGTGCAGCTTTTCCTTCTGAAGAAATGACTCAATGGTCTGCTTTACTTTCTCGAGCGCAATCCCGAATGGTCCCGCAACGTTTGTTTCTTTCAGAGCCGCGAGAGCGGATACTGCATAGACTTCTAGGTCCGCTCCGAGTTTACTTTTCAGAGCAGATGCGGTGTATGCCAACGCATCTGCGAGATCGGATTCAGCCAGCATGTCGGATTTGTTGAGGAGAAAGAATACCTTCTCCACGTTTGAGAAAAGTTCGTCGAGGAATACAAATTCGGCTTGTGTCACCGGAGGGTCTGCGCTGAGAACGACGACTGCCGCATCAATGCGGGGAAGGAATCTCTCTGTCGTTTCGGAATTGTGGAGCGCAATCGATCCAACCCCTGGAGTATCGATCAATACGATTCCGTTTTTCAGAAATGAAGAGGGATACATCAACTCTACGTGATGGACTTTCTTTTCATTATTTTCATTTTCACTTTCCGATACATATTGCCTCAATTCAGTCGTGTCGATTGCGCATCGCCGCTTGTCGAGAAAGACAACCTCAGCCGTCTTTGTTACACCGAATCGAATCAGCGTGATGATAGACGTAAGTGGGAGAACGCCGGTCGGGAGTATTTCCTCACCGAGCAGCGCATTGATAAACGTTGTCTTTCCGCGTTTGAACTGGCCAAGTACCGCCAGATAAAAAGAGCTTGCTTCGAGCTTATCGATTTCTTCTTCTATCTGGGGGAGCAGTGTTCGAGAAGTAGATTCTGAGGCGAGGGACTTTAATTCCTTAAGAGCAGAGATGAGTTGCTTTTGTTCTTTCATCTGAAGCTATATCCGTTTTTACCTTATTTTTTTTGTGCGCGTTTCTGATATGGTCAAGCCGCGTGCAATGGGAATCCCCTTAGAACCCGTGTTAAGCTTTCTTTGCTCTCCTTTGATATTGGACTATCCCAAAGTGCTTTGATTGTCTTTTCAACATTGTATGGAATTCGATGGAGCGTAATTTCCCGGTTCTCCAGTACGGCATAACATGCCTTGCCGCCATCGCGTGCTAGACCAACGCTGCCCGGATTGACCGCCAAGGTATCACCCGCCCGCTTCTTGAATTGAATGTGCGTATGTCCTAAAAGAACAATCTGTTCCGTCACACTTTCAACAGCTTTATTGATGTCTGACTCTTGAAGGTATTGAAATAGATCTCCCTCAGGTGTCGCGTGTGCGAGCAGGATTGACAGCCCATCGATTTCAATCCTATGGAGTGGCTGCAAGGAACGAAGAAATTGGATTTCTTCTTTGTCGAGCAGTGTTTTGTGCCATGCTCGTGTTTCTTCGGAAAATTGAATGAAATCTCTCCGGCAGCCGCAATCAACATCATACGCGAGCGCGTTGTCATGATTGCCGATGACGCCATAGGACATGCTTTTCTTCAGGAATGCGATGCACTCTTTCGGAGATGGTCCGTAGTCGACAACATCACCGAGAAACAGACATTTGTCGTAGTCTCTTTCGCGATCAAGAATTGCCTCTAAAGCGGGGAGGTTTCCGTGAATGTCGGAGAGAATCAGTGCTTTCATCGCACAATGACTACGTCAATAAGGATTTCAATGAGAGCAACTGAAATTCCCAATCGAATGGAGATGAGGCTTGCAAGAAATGCAAGCCCCATCCAGATTGCGGCAACGAACCATATATTTTCTAACATAGTTTCGTTCTACTTATCCTAAAAGATGTATCTATGACACATTATGAGTTTTGAATGTGGATTTTCCTGCAAAGTGAGCCTGTTTGCCTAGCTGTTCCTCAATGCGCAGCAGCTGATTGAATTTTGCGATGCGCTCGCTCCGGCAACCTGAACCGGTTTTCAAATGTCCGGCACCGACCGCAACCGTCAAGTCGGCTATCGTCGTATCTTCTGTCTCACCTGAACGGTGAGAGATGAAGCAGGCATAGTTATTGGCTTTTGCCAGCTCAATGGTGTCGAGCGTTTCGGTGACAGTGCCTATCTGGTTCAGCTTGATGAGAATTGAATTTGCTATTCCTTTTTCAATCCCCTTTTGCAGAATGGCCGGGTTCGTGCAGAAGACATCATCCCCCACCAGTTCAATTTTCCCTCCGAGTTCTCTCGTGAGCAACCTCCAGCCTTCCCAATCGTTTTCCGCCATGCCGTCTTCGAGCAAAACGATGGGATACTTTTTTGTCCACTCGACCCAATGCTTCACCATCTGTTCGGACGATACTTTCTTCTTGTCCGATTTGTAGAAAACGTATTTTCCATCTTCCCACATTTCGCTTGCTGCCGGGTCGAGGCAAATGGAAATCTCTTCGCCCGGTTTATAGCCTGCTTTTGTGATCGCTTCGAGAATAATTTCCACGGCCTCTTCGTTGGATTTCAAGCTAGGGGCAAAACCACCTTCATCACCCACGGCAGTGTTGTATCCTTTCTTTGAGAGCACACCTTTCAGCGTGTGAAATGTCTCAATTCCCATCCGAATTGCTTCGGTGAAATTTGGAGCGTTGTGCGGCGCGATCATAAACTCCTGAAAATCGACATTATTATCCGCATGTTTTCCGCCGTTAATGATGTTCATACATGGGACTGGCAGAAGTGAAGCGTTTGCACCGCCGAGATAGCGGTACAGCGGAACGCCGAGTGAATTTGCTGCCGCTCGAGCCGATGCCATGGAGACCGCGAGAATGGCATTTGCCCCTAACTTCGCTTTGTTCGGAGTGCCATCGAGATCTATCATTGCCCGGTCGATCGACCTCTGGTCGGTAACTGTCATGCCGATTACTTTCGGAGCGATCTTTGTTTTTACGTTGTCGACAGCTTTCATCACGCCTTTTCCCATGTAGCGCTTCTTGTCTCCATCCCGCAGTTCGACGGCTTCTTTTTCTCCTGTCGAAGCTCCGGAAGGGACGATCGCTCGACCCTGAATGCCGTTGGCCAGTGTAAGCTCTGCCTCGACTGTGGGATTCCCTCGGGAATCCAAGACTTCACGTGCATTAATTGTTGAAATTATCATAGCTATGTCCTTCTTTCTTATTGATGAGATGGTGAAGTAAAGTCCCATAAACGGTCAACACCCTGCTTAGAGGAGAAATGTTCCATCACTTGAAGCCATGACGTCCACTCATTGCCCCGCGGCTCGTGTTGATGCCGAACGTCATGTTTCTCCAGAAACAGTATTAGCTGTTCGTAGAGGCGTTGAAGTTTCATGGTTTGTTGATGAAGAAAATAATCGACGGCGGCCGGATCATGGGCTTCACGCATGATCGATACAAAATGCGGTCTGCACATTAGGAGGTTTTCTGCCTCGAACAAAGTACGGAATTCCTCATCCGAATACATCAGGACAAATTGGGAGGCATAAAATTCTTCGGTATGCCGGCTGCTTGCACAAAGGAGGCATTCGCCTTCAGGCTCGATCGCTTTCAGAAGCTGTAGAACGACGGGATCTGGCGATTTTTTGTCGGTCGTGATCTGCTTTTGTTTTGTCGTTCTGGTGATTCCCGATGCTTCCTCCAAAAGCCTGAGTTCGGAGTGAAGGACGCTTTCATGCAGAGTCCCGAAATGCTGGCCGTCGCTGTTCAGTTCGTGCTCAACTTCTTTTGCCAGCCATGCATGATGATTGCAGAATCCTAACGAAGCATGAAGTTTAATGCGGACGGAGACATCATTCACATACTCATAGAGAAGGCTGTTGAGGTGCTTGCGGCACGACTTCAGAACGATATCGCACAAAGGGCATCCGCCCGCATGCAAACCTTCTTCCAATCGCACCCACGGGATGCTTCGCTTATTGCGGATGACCTCGTTCTCCTCGACGTCATACAAAAATGCCTTCTGACTCGCAGCCTTTTCGCTATGTGTGATTTTGCCGGCAGTACTCATGATTGTCCTCTCGATAACGGCGATTATTGCACGTCGTTAAATGCCATCATAGATTTCCCCCGGCTTTAGTTTCAGCCATTTCTTTTTCATTTTATCCAGGATATCGTACGTATAAAGAACAGTCAGCGAAATTGAGGAACTTAACGCAGGACTAGCAGGAGACACATAGTATTTCGGCACTACCCTAGAATCCCGAACTCTCGTAATATGACGAACAAGTTCTTTCTCCGAAAGAAACACTTCATTACAGTGACGACAGCGAAACTGTTTTCCACTTAGCTGTTCTATCGCGTACGGTATTCCGTAACGTTTGCGAAATCGTGCATGAATTTTGGGAAGCATAATCCTCCTTAGATCACTTTGAGGCTTTCGAGAGTATGATTATCATCAAGACCGTTTGCCGTGTGTATACTTGATAATATCTGCTTTTTCCATCGTCAGCATGCCTCCGCATCCGGTCTCTTCGAATAGTTGATCAACAATTGGGATAAATGACTTGATTTTTTCTTCCGTGTCGACGATCTCAATGACAATGGGGAGGTCCTCGGAGAGCTGTAAAATCTTTGCCGTATGAATGACATGGCTGGCGGCCCCATAACCCATCAC
>CAWJKX010000166.1:0-3974 GCA_963843065.1 uncultured Bacteroidota bacterium | reverse complement strand
TCTCTATTGTATTTGATAACTCGCCTCGAGAAGATGAAAGAGTGTTCTCCCGCCAGGTCGCAAAGTATCTTCGGTACGCACCATCACGAATTTGCTATCAAGCCGGAAATGGGGGAAGAAATGATCGCTGATGTTGTGTACCATCTGGATGAACCGATGGGCGATCCTGCTGTGCTCCGACGTATCTTCTCTCAAAGGAAACGTCGAAACACATTAAGGTCGTATTGAATGGTGAAGGAGCGGATGAATTGTTTGGAGGATATAAACAGTATTTTCTTGATGATTTTGTCTCGAACGGTTTGTTCAAGGTCTGTATAAAGGCCATCCAAACAACGGGTATTCATCGGAAGTCGTATAACTTACAACGCCTCTTCCGTGCTGCGGGAGCGCCGTCAATGTATGAAAGAAGGCAAGAATATGCATCGGTGTTCTCTAATGAGGAAGCCCGAAAATTTCTCCGTGGTCCTGATACTCCAAACGATTTTTATCTGAACATGCCTCGGAATAATGATGCCGGCTTAAATAAATGGCTGCGAGACGATATGCGATACTGGCTGCCCGATGATATATTGATGAAAGCAGATAAGATGATGATGCGGTTTGCCCTGGAAGGCCGGGTGCCATTTCTTGAGAATGACCTCTTTTCGTATGTGAATCAACTCCCTGCAGGTTTGAAGGTTCAAGGCTTTCAAGGGAAACGGCTGTTGCGAAAGGTAGCGGAAGGATATTTGCCGAAGAATATCGTATATCGAAAAAAGCATGGTTTTAATGTGCCGCTCAGGAATTGGTTCCGCGGACCGCTTGCGACTTTTCTCACGCACAGCATGGAATCTCTCAAAATTATTCCATGGCTGGACACCGAATATACTGCACAACTGGTAGAGTCTCATGTGGATGGGAAACAGGATAACACACGTCAACTGTATTTGCTCCTGAACCTTGCCTTGTGGCTGAAGCAAAACGAATCAAAGATCACATTCGGGGACCGGTCATGAGAAGAATTCTGCATATCAGTCAATCGCTTGGAGGGGTTGCAAATTCTCTCAATTTGATTTTTTCAAATATCGACAGGGAACGTTTCACATTGACATTGATTGCCCCCGAGAGCGCTGAACTTGAAGAACGCGTCCATGCTGCGGGTTTTGAATATATTCGGCTCAACATGAAACGGCAGGTCGGACTGCATGATGCGATTGATGTTGGTCGAATACTGAAAATTTTGAGAGCCAGACAGTACGACCTTGTCCATTGCCACAGTGCAAAAGCCGGTGTGCTTGGGCGAATAGCAGCATTTTTAGGAGGTAAACCGGCTGTTTATTCGCCGAGAGGCTGGTCATATTTGAGTCAGGAAGGTTGGAAACGTTCTTTTTTCCGAAGCATCGAACGCTTGATGGTCCCTTTTACCGACTGTTTAGTAGTGGCATCTGCATCAGAAGCGGAACTTGGACGTACAGAAGTTGGGTTTAACAAGAACAAGATGCACGTCATCAATAATTCATTTTATCCCTCTGAAATTGAGCAAATGGAAAAAATGCCGAGCCCGATGGCAGACGAGTACAGTCTTAACCATAGGCAGAATCACCTATCAGAAGAATATCGAGCAATTTATCGACGTTGCAGCGTTGCTCCATTCACAATTTCCTCAACTCAAGTTTGTTATTAAAGGTGCGGGGTATCTCAATCCACTCGAAGAAAAGGCGAAAGCTCTTGTTGACCATAAAGGCCTTGGCGATGTAATAGTATTTGTGCCGTGGGGTTCAAAAATTGAAACACTGAGTTGGATTCAGGGATGCATTCTCTACGTTCATACGTCGTTATTTGAGGCACTCCCCAATGTCATTCTCGAAGCGATGGCAATCGGGAAACCTGTTGTTGCAACGAACGCTGTTGGCAATCGCGATGCAGTGGTCGACGGTGTCACCGGATACTTATCAGAATTGCACGATGTTGAAGGAATGGCGAAGAAAATTGCGGTACTTCTGCGCGACAAGAAAAAAGCGAGGGATTTTGGGAAAGCTGGGAAATCGTTTGCCTGGGAAAATTTCGATATCAGAAAAAATATAAAGCTGCTCGAAAAAGTTTATGACGATATGCTTTCCCAGAAAAGCTGATGAAGAATCATGCTGCAATCGATAATGATGCATAAATAGAGAGTCCATTTCAGTCGTAGGATGATTAATGATGTCCGGCCGAAGTAAGAAAAGAGTAAGAAGAGAGCGGTCATAATATAGAGAGCGTGTTACTTCCCGAAAGTAGGCGTGATGGTAACACCAATAATTTTCCGTCCTTTTGGATTCTATTTCCATCCGATTGAAATCTTCGGTTTGCATATTTGCTCCGAAACAACATTATTTTCGTTTGATTGTCGTCACATCGAATAAGGCTGTATTTTTGTACTTATTCATACATTGAGAAATGTGCAATCTATAGATTTGTTCAAAAATAGGCCGTAATCGCCTTGTTGACAATGTATAGGGTAAATTCGTAATAATCTCCTATTACCATTTAGGATTCATGTGCTTGCTTTGATCGAAAAATTAGTCGGAAATCAGATTTTGTTTGTCAAGCGTTTACCCGCCATTGTTAATTATTTCCCCCTGTTTTTTGTAATAGGGATACTATCCACTTCTGAAAATGCTTTTGGACAGAGTACTGACACCATTAGCTTACCTTCGACATCTTCGGTTCTTAACCTCAGGCAAACGCTGATTAATCAAATATGGGGTGGAAGCGGGTGGCCGTCTAAAAGAACTTTCGACTGGAGTGATGAAAATGTTCGCATTGTTGGGGGTGAATATGATTCACTGTACAATCAAGCTGGCAATCTACAAAGAATCGGTGCATACAAAGTTATAATGCCGGGTGATATTGAATCGCTTATTTTCCATTTTCATGCGATTAAATCAAATAATAAGCTTTTTATATACCATGGCGGGCATGGTGGTGGTGCGACTTTTGAAGATTGGTACACGAATAATAATGGACAGTTTCCGGGTCTGGTCATTCCCATGTTATTGAAAGAGGGATATGACGTGCTTGCTGTTTCAATGCCGTTGGAAGGCAATAATAAACCTACCGTGTATATTCCGGGGCATGATAGTGTACAGATGATTATACACGACTCAATTTTTATATACTTGCAAAATCCATTTTCCTTTTTTTTCACACCCTTGGTCGTAGCACTGAACTATATTCAAGACCATTACTCTTACTCTGAAATTAATATGATTGGCTTATCCGGAGGGGGGTGGACAAGTGCATTTTATCCGGCATTGGACACTCGGATTAAAAGAAGTTTTGATGTTGCAGGTTCGATACCCATTCCGCAAAGAGTCGTCCCTAGCGACTATGGGGATGATGAACAGAATAAATTTTCAGGTATTTATAGTATTGCAAACTATTCCGACTTATATACGATGGCAAGTACAGGAGTAGGACGGCATCATGTACATATCTTGAACACGTATGATGACGAAGATTTTGGCGGATGGGTTCCGGCAGTTTGGGTTTCGCCAGTGCAACAAGCCGTGTCTCAATTGGGGAGCGGTCAGTACCAATTCTATTGGGACAGCACGCACGCAACACATAGTGTTTCTCCTCATGCTATGCAGATCGTTAATAATGCTGTTTCAACTACGATCCAAAAAGTTACAGATACAGTTGGAGTGTCCGGGCATCAATACAAAACCAGTTTAAAGACTACAGCATTAGATAGTGTAACATTCACATATCACCTTAGATCGGGACCCAATTGGCTTAAGATCGATTCAACTTCAGGTGTTTTAAGTGGAAACCCAACCACTCAGGATGTCGGATCCGGCTTGGTAAATGTTAACATTGTCGGAGATTATGGCGTATTTGATGAACAAACTTTTTCAATCAATGTATCCGGCAATCATCCGCCGGTAATTGTATCATCTCCGATTTTTACCGCTCATGAAGATACACTGTATCAATACCAGGTAGTGGCATTT
>CAWJKX010000165.1:0-20324 GCA_963843065.1 uncultured Bacteroidota bacterium | reverse complement strand
GTTATCGACGACGAATATTCGTCAATTAAAAAGGACCCGCGGCTTGATTCACTTCTTGAGAAATACGCGGAACAGAATCCATATCGGATTTCATCGGAATTCGATGCGGGTCTAAAACCGAGAACGGTGAGGCGTATTGAGTTAAACCAAAACATTAATGATTTCAGAAATTGTCCTAAACTTGTCGAAATACGGATCATCCATAGCGCACGAGGCGAATTGTCCCCGGAGATCGCAGACATGAGAAGCTTGCGGATACTCCGTTATGTTGAATGTGGTTTTAAAAATTTCCAGAGTGCAATTACAAAATGCACGGCTCTCGATACACTCACTTCGGACAAAGGATTGGCAAGAACACTGCCGGTTAATTTTGGCGATCTTGTTCACCTGAAACAACTCAAACTATGCAATGGCCGGCTAGAATCGCTCCCGCGCTCATTTACTAGTCTTACATCTCTCGCTGATCTTTCTTTCAGCGGCAACTCATTCTCATCGCTCCCCAAAGAGATACTGAGTCTTACAAACCTTGAATCTCTCGATATCTCCGGCAATTCGATCAGCGAGATACCAGGCGATCTGCAAAAACTGTCATCATTGAAAAAACTTAATCTCGCCGATAATCGTATAACACTTGTGCCGAACTCAATCGGACAACTGAGGCAGTTGAAAGAGCTCGACCTGTCGATCAACTGTTTATCGAGTCTTCCTGAAGAAATTACCCTTTTCCAACAACTGGAGCAGCTTGATCTTTCCTTCAACGAACTGAAAAAGCTTCCGAGAGGTTTCGGCAATCTGCAATCTCTGCGAATACTGAACGTGTACGGCAACCAGCTGGATACGTTGGAAATCGAATCGCTCCGCACCCTCCTCCCTCATTGCAGAATAATCGGTGATCAGCAAAATGTTTTTCAAAAACAAATAGTTGGCGGGGACAAATCATTTCATGACACGACATTCGGCATATCGTTCAGCTATCCTGCCGTGTTCTCCCCTTCAACAAAAAGAGGAGGTGAGGATAGTTCAGAATATATCATTGAATTATCTCACGAGAATGTTTATGAACAAGAGATCGATTCGATTACCTATAAATTTCCAACCGATGCAACGTTGACGATTAGACTTTCATGGGATCGATTCGACGCGATCGCGAGAGATGCAGGATTCGAGGAAAATGAGCGATTGAATGATACAAGCGGCAGGGATGAAAGTGATAACACTGTCCCGGCGCCCTGGGTCAGTGAAGGGAGGCAAGGGATGGAAGAAGATGTGTCCGTGTTGAGCTGTGATGGTTGGCGGGGCTTTTTTGGAACGAATTTCACCGGGACTTTCGGCGAGTCGGATAGCGGTCAAGGAAGCGGTTATCAAGGCTTGCATGAATTTTATGTTGCTGTCGCCCGGAAAAAACTTGATCACGGAATGTCTGTTTCCATATCATTCTTTAACGAAAACTATGAGGATGATGATGCGTTTCATACGGTCCTCTCATCGTTTCAGTTTCAGCGGACAAAAGAGCATTAGAATCGGATATTGTTATTGTGTCCCCGGAGTCTTCGCAAGAACAGAAAATTATCCCGTGTAACCCGACAGCAATCTGCTTCAACAGAGACATTGTCCGATTATGAATATCAACAAAATCCGGGAGCTTCTCCGGCAAGAAGTAACCGTTCCGAGTATTGCGGCCCTCTGCTTCCTGCTAATGACGCTCCTGACGGCGGGTCGGTACGGATTCTACGGCGATGAACTCTATTATATCGCGTGCAGCAAGCATCTTGCTCTCGGGTATGTTGACCATCCCCCGCTGGTCGCTGTGTTGACGTTCATTGAAAGGTGGATTTTTGGTGAGACAAAATTCGGCCTCAGATTCCTGTCCGGGCTTGCCGGCGCTGTCACGGTGTTGTTCTCTGCAAAGATTGCCGGTACGCTCGGAGGAGGAAGACTGTCCAAATCGCTTGCGGCACTTTCGATATGCTTCTCCATAGCCTTTCCTGCCATGAGCAGTTTCTTTTCGATGAATCCGGTCGACATCATGCTCTGCACGTTGTTCATATATCTGCTGTCAAAAACAATCGTCGCTCCCTCGCCGCAAAAGTGGATCATGCTCGGCGTCGTGTTTGGAACGGGGCTTTTGAACAAGTATACATTTCTTGTCCTCGGATTTTCGGTGCTGCTTTCTCTCATCATAACAAAACGCTGGAGCGTGTTACGATCTCCCTGGATGTATGCTGGCGGCGTAATAAGCTTCGTAATGTTTCTGCCGCACGTGATGTGGCAGATATATCATGGCTGGCCAACGCTTGAATTCATGCACAATGCGGCTGAGTTCAAGAATCTCTCTTTATCCCCCTTTGCGTTTTTGCTGCAACTGACCATCGGTTTGAATCCATTTACCATCCCCCTCTGGTTGTCCGGATTGCTTTACCTGCTCATCAGGAAGGAGACAAAAGAGTTTCGATTTCTCGGCTGGATGGCGCTCATGTTTCTCCTCGTCTATCTGGCTCAGAATTCCAAGATCTACTACGTCTTTCCGATTTTTCCGCTTCTCTTGAGTTCCGGTGCCGTTGCGGTTGAACGGTTTTCGCAGAACTATCGTGTCAATTGGCCCAAGTGGGTCATCAGTTCCGCGATTATCGTCTCAGGAACCGTGCTCATGCCTCTGGCAGTTCCGATACTGCCGGTGCCGCAGCTTGTTTCGTACGCAAAAAGTCCCGGGCTTTGGAATATGATCAGAATGGAAAAAGGGGAGGGGGATGTGATGCCGATTCATTTTGTATATCGGTTGGGCTGGGAAGAACTGGTGGAATCGGTCGCAACGGCCTACAATTCATTACCCCAGCATGAAAAAGGAAAATGCGCGATTCTTGCTTCGTGGTACGGTATAGCGGGCGCGATCGACCACTTCGGACCAGAACATGGATTGCCGAACGCGATCTGTCCGAGGAATAATTATTGGATATGGGGGCCGCGCAATTACTCCGGCGATATAGTCCTTGCGGTCGGATACGACGCGCAGTTCTTGAAACAATTTTTTGACAGTGTAGAACGCGTTGCGTACTTTAAAAATCCATACGCCTATGACGCGGAGATTTATTTATGCAAGAAGCCGAAAGCGCCGCTGAGTGAGATGTGGATCCGGCTAAAGCGGTTCATTTAATGATGAACACTTCGTTGCACTCCAGCGATCAATACATACTAAGAAGGATGGAATTATCCAAACGATGAGAGTATTAATAATTTCACGATGCAAGATTGCTGCCTTGTTTCTCACGGTATCGCTCGGATTCTCCCAAGTGTCGGCGCAATCGACACCGGGAACAAGTAATGTATTCACAATTGACGCGACCACAGCCACAGCAGCCCCAGAAACAGGTTACCTTAAAATGGGGAGCAATAATGCCGTCAAATCACCCGACGGACACGTTCTGTCGGTGAATAGTCAATATCTCATGCTTAATGGTATTCCGTGGCTGCCGGTGATGGGAGAGTTTCACTACAGTCGGTACCCGGAGCGCTATTGGGAAGAAGAAATTCTCAAAATGAAGGCGGGCGGCATTCAAATTATTTCAACATATATTTTTTGGATTCATCAGGAAGAAGTGGAAGGACATTTCGATTGGTCGGGTCAGCGTAATCTTCGCGAGTTTGTCGCTTTATGCGCCAAGCATGGCATGTACGTTTATCCGCGCATCGGTCCGTGGGCGCACGGCGAGGTTCGTAATGGCGGGTTTCCGGATTGGCTCCTGGCAAAGGGGCCGACGCGTGTGAATGACTCCGTGTATCTTTCGTATGTGCGCAAATATTATGAGGAGATTGGAAATCAATTGAAAGGGCTCCTCTGGAAAGATGGCGGTCCCGTCATCGGAATCCAGATTGAGAATGAATATTCGAACCGTGCCGCAAACGGCGGTGCATCATACATATCGAAGCTCAAGAGCATGGCGATTGAAGCCGGCATCGATGTCCCATTGTATACTGTCACGGGATGGGATAATGCGGTGTATCCGGCCCGCGAGGTTGTTCCCGTGTTCGGCGGTTACCCCGATGAGCCGTGGGGAGGGAGCAGACAGGAGTTGGCTCCCGATCCGGAAGGGGTCTATCAGTTCCACGTGACCACTCCTACCGGGACGTCGGGAATTATGCAAGGCCTTTCCGGGGCATCCCCAAAAAGTGAACTTTCGCACTATCCCAAATTCACGGCTGAGTTGGGCGGAGGCATGGAGATTACCTACCACCGGCGTGTAGATATATCCGAAGATGATATCGCGTCCATGGCGCTGACGGCGCTTGGGTCAGGCGACAATCTTCTGGGGTATTACATGTTTCATGGAGGATCGAATCCTGAAGGAAAATTAACGACGCTTCAGGAGTCGCAGGCCACCGGCTATCCGAACGATGTCCCTGTTGTCTCGTACGATTTTCAGGCGCCATTGCGCGAGTTCGGACAGATGAATGGATCGTTCCGAAAGCTCAAGCTCCTCCATCAATTCATTCGGGATTTTGGAAGCGATCTTGCGCCGATGACGGCACATCTCCCCGACATCGTGCCTGCGGGCCAGCGCGATACATCTACGTTGCGCATTTCGGCGCGAACCCGCGGCGAGAGCGGATTCCTCTTTTTCAACAACTACCTTCGCAATTATCCTCTTCCGGAACATAAGCAAGTTCAGGTCCTTTTGAAGCTTCCCTCCGGAGTGATCAACGTTCCACGAGAACCGGTTACCATCCCCTCACAAACGTACTTCTATTGGCCTATCAATATGGATCTCAGCGGCGTCCTCTTGAAATATGCGACCGCGCAGCCATTTGCTAGATTCGACGACGGAAATATCGCGTACTACTTTTTTACTCCTTGCTCAGCTATCGCGGCGGAATTTGTCTTTGCAGAATCTACGTTTGTTTCATCCCGCTTAAAAACCGGTGCTGTTTCCCATCGTAACGATCGATTGTACGTGAGCGGCGTAGTTTCTTCGATGGATGAAGCTATGGAATTCCAGTCACGCGTAGGAAAAGTTGTGCGTATCGTTCTCCTCTCCCAGGAGCAGGCATATAACTCCTGGAAGGTGCCGATTGGCGGCCGCGATCATTTGTTGATCACTCCTGCCGATTTATTCTCTGTTGGCGATACAGTTCATCTTCGCTCTCGTAACTCGAGCGCCTTTTCGCTCTCGATATTTCCTCACGCTGGCGAAAAAATTGGATCGAATGATCTGCTCCAGAGAACCGATGATCAGGGATTATTTTCCCGGTACGTGGCAGCCATGAGTCCGAAAAATATACCCGTGACAGTTCAGCAAATCCGCAATGCGGCACCTTCATCCCCCGTGAAAATGGGGAAGGCGGTTGACTGGCGTCCAGGCCCGGTCGCGAGCGCTCCAGATGATTCGGTTTTCGACAAAGCCGGAATCTGGCGAGTGACGCTGCCGAAAAACTTCCCCTTGGATATGAGCGACGTGTTTCTCAACATCAACTACGTTGGAGACGTGGCTAGGCTGTACGGCGGCGCACATTTGTTGGCCGACAATTTTTTTAACGGAACTATGTGGGAGGTCGGTCTGAAACGTTTTGCACCGGATGTACTTGCTGACGGACTTGAACTCAAGATCCTTCCGTTGCGCAGAGATGCTCCTATTTACTTGCCGAAGACTGCATGGACGACGATCGACGGGAATTTGGAACTTGCTGCCCTAAAAGCAATCACGGCCTCGCCGGAGTATGAGATGAAAGTAAGCATCCAGTCTGGTACGACAGTTCCACCTCCGAAATTTGTCCTCGGCGCCGACATCAGTGCGCTGGATGCTCCCGGTCGCGGCAGATGGGGAGATCCTCGTACATATCAGGAAAACGGAAAGTCCAGCGATGAGCTGACTATCCTTTCAAAGCATGGCTGGACAGCATTTCGCGTTCGCGTATTTCTTTCTCCGGTTCGGAAGGCTCCAAACAATACGCTCGAGAATGCAATCCCGCTTGCCAAACGGATCAAGGCCGCGGGCGCAACATTCCTGTTATCTCTCCATTTTTCGGACACATGGGCCGACCCTCAGCACCAGGAAATTCCCACTGCCTGGCAAGGGCTCTCATTCGATACGCTGGAACAACGATTCGAAGACTATGCCAGCGACGTTATAACGCAGCTGAAAAATGCCGGCGCTATGCCCGACTGGGTGCAAATCGGGAATGAAATAACAAGGGGCACTCTCTGGCCGATAGCGCAGATTCAGATTCCCGGATCTACTCAGTACGCTCCGCCGGAACCATACGACGAGGCTAAGCAGTGGGATCGATTAACGAGACTTCTCAAAGCAGGGATTCGGGGAGTGAAATCCGGGGCAGGTGACACGCCGCCTCGAATCGCAATTCACATCGATCAGGGAGCTAACTGGCCGATGACGAAATGGTTCTTCGATCATCTGGAAGATGCACACGTCGATTACGACATCATCGCCGAAAGTTTTTATCCACCGTGGCATCATGGCACTCTTGAGGGGCTTTTGAACAATATGAATGAGTGCGCCAAGCGCTATAAGAAGGACTTCCTAGTGGTAGAAACTGGATACGATAGTTCGAGAGTGGCGAACAATGAGGACATGCTGTGGCCGGTGACTCCGGAGGGACGGTTGCAGTTTATGGTAGATTTAGTTAATACCGTGAAGAAAGCTCCCGGAGGTTTAGGCGTAATGTATTGGGCGCCGGAAAGAGATGTCTGGAACTCCGATGGAAGTCCGGGCCCGGCGGTCTCGGTGATGGATTCTTTGACCACTCTCCGACGAAGCCCGGAAAGCCATGCACCACAGCAGGTCAATCGGTAAGCAAAGTCTGAAGAGAGACGATTACTTGAATGGATGGTGCACTCATTGCTTGCACCATCGAGGGTAGACCCGCGGCCGCACCGATCACCACGGCTTGCGCTCGTTCATTCCTTTCTGAATTGCCCGTTTCACTGCGAGGATGTCGACACTCCCCACCTCATCGTAAATGACCTTACCCTCCGGATCAAGAAGAACCGTATACGGTACCGCTCCCTGCCATTGAGGATCGAACGCATTGATCAATGAGTCTCTTTCGCCCGAGGCGAAAATAAGGTTGCGGTTTGAGGCATGTTCTTTCTTCAGGAATTGGAGTACGTCTTTTTCTTCGTCCGGTTGATTGATCGAGACAGTTACGACCTCGAAGTCGCGGTGACGGTACATCCGGTTCACAGTTACAAACTCTTCAAACTCGGCAACGCACGGGGCGCACCACGTGGCCCAGAAATTAACGAGCCTGAATTTTCCGGACGTATTCTTCCTCAGATCCCGTAATGATGCCGTGTCTGCTTTAGAGAGTGCTACGGGCTCTTCATCCAGCTTTTCCAGATACGCCTTCACCAGATCTTCCTTGCCTGCCCACTTGATAGAACAGCCGATGGCTTTGGTTTGCGTTACGGAGGGTTCTTTCCCGGCTACAAGGGAATCAAGCGCGTCGCGCAGATAATTTTTGGTTACGTGCTGGATACGTTCCGAGTTATCAATGGCACCAACGTAGCGGAGCTTGCGTTCGGCGTCGAAGACGAAAACATGCGGTGTGGCAACCGGGCCGTAGGCACGCGAGACTTCCTCCGTTTCGCCGTCATAGAGGTATGGGAAATTGAATTGAATTTCCTTCGCTCGGAGTTTCATCTCGGCAAAAGAATCGCTCACATCGGTCCAGCCCAGCTCATCGAGACGGACGGACTTAGGGTCGTTGGGCATGATGGCAACAAGCGCGACGCCCTTGCTCTTGTAGTCGGAGACAATTTGTTTAATGCGCTCTTGATAGTACTGCGCCGTGGGACAGTGGTTGCAGGTAAAAGCGACTACGAGGATTTTGGCATCCGCAAAATCCTTAAGAGTCCAGTTGCGCCCGTCAATGCCGGGAAGATTGAATTCGGGGGCATGAGCGCCCAGCGGCAGCGTAGGGAAGTCGTCCGCGACAGCGGGTTGGTAGAGAATTGTCAGGCACGTGAAAAGTATAGGAAACAAGAAGTTCATCATTGTTCAATCTCCTGTTTGATGGTACACTTCGAAAGAGGAAAAAACCGTGAACTGTCGCAGATTTGCGTTCACAAAAAACATTTCGCAGTATGCTAAGGCTTTTTGCAGTGAATGTCAAATCTTCCCCCTTAGTAGTGTCGTATATTTGTCTGAATATATTAAATTCCCTCAGTCGTGTCATTCTGATCCCGCCGTTTTTTGGCGGGAGAAGAATCCACGTCAATGTAGCATTTGAAATATACAAAACTTCAGCGTCATGGATCCTTCGCTCCGCTCAGGAAGACACAACAAAGCATTGAAAATATGACTAAAGACCATACTAGTGCTGTTTCAATTAAATAAAGTTGTATTTGTACAAGGATGTTCATCCTGATCCCGCCGAAAAACGGCGGAACGCGACGGCCTCCTTCGACGCGCTCCGCTTGCTCAGGATGAGCCGTCGCGGCTGCGTCGAAGGATATTGATGCACTTCTAAATACAATATTTATTTTTGGAAGCGGCACTAGATCGCTCTCCCTCAATGTAAGTTTCTCGCAATTTACTTATATTGTTTTCCGTTTCAATAAACAATGCGTGCTATCCACCGTGCGGCGGTGCAGCCAAATGATTCGTTAGACAAATTGGAGAAACCTATCATGCGGAAATCCATTTCTGTCAGCAAGACGCTGCAAATATTGGCAGCCTCTTTTGTGTTGATATCTGCATTCCCCCCACCGAGTCTGTTTGCCCAGACCGATTCTGTTCTGCAAAAAGCGGTTCAGGAAAAAGAACACCGGCTGGAATGGTGGCGCAAGGCACGATTCGGAATGTTCATACACTGGGGACCGGTCAGTCTTAAGGGGACGGAGATAAGCTGGTCCCGCGGAGGACTTCGGCGGGGAATTGAAAAAACTGGTACCGGCGAAATACCCGTCGACGTTTATGATAACCTCTACAAACAATTCAATCCCGTTGACTTCGATGCAAAGCAATGGGTCGCTATTGCCCGCTCCGCCGGCATGAAATATATGGTGCTCACGGCCAAGCATTGCGATGGTTTCTGTCTCTGGCATACGAAAGTCGACGATTACAACATCGGCAGCACCCCCTTCAAGCGCGATGTTTGCGCAGAGCTTGCCGGGGCCGCCCATGAGGCTGGACTCAAAATCGGCTGGTATTATTCTCCCATGGACTGGCGCGACCCCGATTGCAGGACGGAACGCAACGCCGAATATGTGAAACGGATGCAAACTCATCTTTCAGAACTGCTGGGAGATTACGGACAAATCGATGTTTTATGGTTCGATGCCGAAGGCGGGCCATCTCCCTGGGACCAAGAGCGAACCTACCATCTTGTCCGCGTCTTACAGCCGGATATACTTATCAATAACCGACTCGATATAGAGACTGCAGGATACTATGATGCCAAAACCCAGATCAGTCCGAATGCGGACTTCGCAACACCGGAACAGGAAGTAGGAACTTTCAACACAACAATTCCGTGGGAAACATGCATGACCATTGGCACGCAGTGGTCGTGGAAGCCAAATGATACGCTGAAATCATCCGCGGACTGCATTGGAATTCTTGTGCAGTGTGCGACCGGCGACGGCAACCTGCTGCTCGATGTCGGACCAATGCCCAGCGGCGAAATTGAACCAAGGCAGGTAACAGTGCTGAAAGAAGTAGGTGCGTGGCTGAACAAATACGGGGAGAGCATTTATGAAACGCGCGGCGGCCCGTTCCGGAATGGTGCGTGGGGCGGTTCGACGCACAAGGGAAATATCGTCTACCTGCATATTCAGAAATGGAAAGGGGATCAAATGAACCTTCCGCAACTCAAAAGGAAAATTGTCTCAAACACATCATTGACTGGGGGACAAGTGAAAATAGACCAGAATTCGGATGGACTTGTGCTGCGCATGCCAGTGGATCAACAGGATAAGGTCGATACGATTGTGAAACTGGAGTTGGACGGGTCCGCAGAAAACAATTAGTGCCATTCCCAATAAAAAAACTTGTATTTCACCGCCGAGACGCGGAAGACGCCAAGAGTATTGTTGTCCTTGATAATCATAGCTTATCGGCGTGCTTGGCGCCTTGGTGGTAATAGAATGCAAGGTTGTTTAATTGAAACAGTACTAGCCAGTTTCGCCAAGCTCATTTCTGTTTTCATCAACTCAAAAACTTCTGATTATTTTTCGACAAAGTCTTTCAGCGACTTGCCGATCAAGGATGTCCATCCTTCGACAAAATTTTCTCTTGCCAAAGCCGGATTGCGGTCGGCAAGGAATGTCTCTATTCCTTTGTGAGTGAGTTTCACGTTCGTTTTTTTCCCTACGGCATTTAGCTCAAATGTTACCGATGAATTTCCGGGAAACCCTCTGAATTTCCATTCATAGCTGATTATTTTGCCGGGATGAACTTTTGTTACTTTCCAAATATGCAGATAGTCTTTGCCGCCATTCCGGACATTGAATTGAGTTTGAAACCCTACTTCAGGCTTAAAATCATCTAACGGCTCAAAATACCATTGCTTCATTTGGTCTTTGTCGGTAATGGCTTTCCACACAACGTCAACAGACGCGTTAAGCGTCCGCTCGATAATAATTGGCTCGTTTTTCATATTTTTTTTAATAGGCCGCAAAAGGTAATTAAGTGTTACGCTAACTGATTTTGGTTTTCGCCAAATACTCGGCAAGCTTATCCATGTTCTGCTTCAGCCCTTCGACCGCTCCATATTTTTCCGCCACAAGGTTCCGCTGCTTCGCTGTCGGGAAGAGCATTTTCATCGTGAGCTTTGTTTTCCTGCCTACTTCCTCAAACGTCACCGTCACTTGAAAATACGATATTTCTCCAGGCTCTCCGTGATCATAAAAAAGCCGCTCAGGTTTCTTCACTTCACGATAAAAAACCTTGTTAGGATAATCGACGCCGTCAGGACCATGCATAATAAAATCCCAAACCCCCCCCGGTTTCACATCCATTGTATGAATCGTATTCGTGAATCCTTTCGGACCCCACCATTGTGCGATGTGGCTCGGTTCCGTCCACACCTTCCACACGAGTTCCCGCGGTGCGTCGAAGATCCGAGTCGTGGAAATCTCCCGGTCGGCGGTGACTCGTCGCTGCGACTTTCTTATCATTCATAATTCTGTTTCTCCTCTGTCGATTATTCTTTGCCTTCTATGAAACCGCATTGTACGCTTCTCTCAGTGATCACTCCCGTTCAAAAATTTATTGTGATTGCTTACTTCGCAGGGTGTCGAGACTCCATGGTCCCGCACCAGCCGCCGAAAAGTAGAGCCAGAGGAAACAATAGAGCACTGCGGGTTGGCCGCCGTTCATGATTGGCCATACCCCTTTAGGGAAGTGTCCCTGGAAATACGCCACAGCCATTTCACCAGCCAGGAGAAAGGCGACAGGGCGCGTGAAAAGCCCGAGCAGCAAGAGTGCACCGCCGAATGCTTCGAGGATACCGGCAAGTCCCAGTTCCGACATCAACTGGACAGTGCCACCGTTCGGAAAAATTCCAGCCGGGAAAGCGAAGAGCTTCATTGTTCCAATGAACAAGAACATAATGGCGGCCACGATGCGGAGTGCGCTCTGCAGGCGCGGTGCCATAGCTTTCCACGTTGCGATGATCATCAGTGGATTCATGATTTGTTCCTTTCTTTTTTTGGCCGCAAATCCGGCAAAGCGATCCATGGTTCCAATCGCTCATTTGTCCCGCCAATTCTTGAGGAGATGGTCAGGCGGCCGTGTTTTGTTTATCGGGTTGATAATAGAGTAAGATATTTCCGGACCTAAAGGTCATTGTTTTCAACAGTTTCAATTTGTGCTTTCGTTCCATTTTTTTAAATAATGGATTTCCGTCCCCCAAAACAACAGGATTGATCAATATTCGGTGTTCGTCTATCAATTCGGCTTCCATGAGTGCAGATAAAACGACGGCACTGCCGAAAAGAGCAATATCTTTCCCCGGTTGGTTTTTTAGTTTTGAGACTTCTTCGGCAATATTCCCTTTAATCAATATTGAGTTATTCCATTCAACTTTTTCGAGTGTTCTTGAGAAGACTAACTTCGGCAGGCTGTTCATCTTGCCCGCTATTAAAGGATCGCTCTCTGCCGCGGTTGGCCAAAAGCCTGCCATCATCTGATACGTGATTCGGCCGAAGAGGAGGGTGTCCACAGCATTTAACTGGTTGGCGATGAATTCATGAACTTCTTCGTCAACATTGTGCCAATCAAGTTGCCGCTTCGGTCCCTCAAAGAAACCGTCAAGCGTCATCATCTGAAATGAAAAGAGGGTTCTCAATTTTATTTCCTTTCAATAATGCTTTTGTGGACTATCGTTTATTTGTTAACGTGCAGCTCTTTGGAAAGAAGTTCGTCGAGCCGGCCATAGGTTTCATTGACGCCCTTTTCCATGCCGGATTGTACCATGCCATCGTGTTCTGCAATCGACTGGTCCGCGAGTTTGTTGGTATATTCAAAAATTTCCTCGTCAACCTTTACCAAGTCGTTTTCGCCGTTCGGCCCTGCTACGAAATCGTCAAGCGATGTATGCGTTCGGGGTTATGCTGGGCATTCGGGTCTAATACGATGAAGCGCAGGCAAAATTTTAATGACCTATTTTTTAGACGATAGGAAATCGTTTAACTTTTCTAGTTGCTGAGTAAAACCGGCTTGCATACCTTGGACAGCCATTCCAGCCTTAGGTCCGGTTTTGTAGATGGTTGCTTTAATTTTTAGTTTAGTTTTGCCGTCCTCTTCAGTTAATGTTAGTTCTGTGGTTTGGTCAATTGTGGTTTCTTCATTTTGTCCTTCAGTCCAGGCTTGCACGGTATAAGACAGCTGTGAATGTGGTTTAACTGAAGTAAACTTTCCCAGCATCGGCCACTTTGTACCTTTATATGGGCCCATTGCTTCTCCCGCTTCCATAACGATGTAAATTTTACCGCCAACTCTCAGGTCAACTTCGCATTCAGGAATTGTGACATTATTTGGTCCCCACCATTGTTTTATCATTTTCGGATCAGTCCAGGCTTGCCAGACCGTTTCGGGTGAGGCGTCATATGTTCTTTCTAACACTACTTCTTTAATCGGTTCCATACTGTTTCCCTCTTTTCTTTTTAATTGATTTTTAATATGATCTGTCCCCACCAGCACATCATGTGCTTTGGGTCGGTCCAAGCATTCCGTACGAGTTCGATGGTGCATCCAAGGCGCGAGTGATAACAAGTGTCCGGCTTGCGGCAGGGGTGTTCTCTCTTCCAGCCTCATTTTTTCCTTCGTCCATTTTTGTTCTCCTTTAATTGTTTGGTGATGTTCTCTTTTGCCTGAAGCTCTTTGAGATAGTCCCCGAGGCGGTCTAGCCGTTCTTCCCACGTCCGCCGGTACTCATCGATCCAATCTGCGGCCTCGTTGAGCGGTTCGGGGTTCGCCGAGAGCAAATGTTCCCGCCCCTGGCGGCGCCGGTGCACAAGCCGGGCACGTTCGAGGATAAGAATGTGCTTCGAGACGGCGTTGAGCGACATATTGAAGGGACGGGCGATTTCCGTCACGCGCGCTTCTTTCTGCGAGAGATGTTTGAGAATCGCCCTGCGGGTCGGGTCGGCGAGCGCCATCATCGTCTGGTCTAAATGTGCGTGGATCATTATTCAACCTTTTGGTTGAATATAATACATACGGAGTCGCATGTCAAGAGAAAAATGCTGGAGATTTGGAATGCCCGGCCGGAACGGGGAGAAAAGGGTCTCGTCCAAAAATCACCACACAATGAAGATGAACGGAGACGACAGTAACAAAACGAATTCTCTCATTATTTTGTGGCAAGCCAATCCCACCGAAAAACAAATACATTCAAGAATGTGGAATTCACTTGACTTTTCACAATCTCTTCTTTATCATTAACTAACCAGTCAGTCAATAGTTTGTGTCGAGGAAATCATGTCCCCTAGATCTAAAGAAATGTCAAAGATAATGAGGGGAAGAACCCGAGAAGCTATCTTATCTGCTTCGTTGGAACTCTTCGCAAAGCACGGTTACTCAGCCACCACGACAGAAGAAATTGCTAAAAAAGCACACATCTCAAAGGGCCTCATCTTCACTCATTTTTCTACGAAACAAGATATTCTTTTCGCGATTTTTGATGAGGAAATTGCACACATCCTTCCTGAAATTTTCGAGGACGATGATCCGCGGCCTGCCAAGGAGCGGTTCGTTTCACTTGTCAATTCTTGGCTCGATTTGATCAAAACCAAACCTTTCCTAGTGAGGCTTTCGCTCCAGCTCAGTCTAGACGAAGAATACCGGAAGCTCATGAAAAAGAAAGGAAAACAGTACTTCGAGCTCGCTTTTGTGCGGCTTAGCAAGCTTATCGGACAATTGGGATCCGACAAACCTGAGCTTGATTGTTTTCTTCTCATGTTTGTTTTCGATGGGTTTGTCGCGAACTATACTGTAGCTCCCGAGCTGTTTCCAGTTGATGCAATCAAGGATCACCTTATCGAGACGCTTCTTTCGAGATGGGAGAAATCGAGCGATTGAGTTTCAAAAACATTACTGCGGCAGAATGCC
The DNA here is from genome assembly GCA_963843065.1 of uncultured Bacteroidota bacterium. Classification (GTDB taxonomy): domain Bacteria; phylum Bacteroidota; class Ignavibacteria; order UBA10030; family UBA8401; genus JAGVPT01. Next base: position 5,757 of record CAWJKX010000165.1, on the reverse strand, counting down.
GCGACGTATTCCGGGAAAGAATGAACTGTGCCATCAGAAATCAAATGCTTCATGTGTTGTGTGCTTCTCTTGTTTGCCTGTCAGAGTGCATTATCACAAACTGAGGAATTCCACGGCCAGGCGTCTGGATGGGTTAACACTAACAACGACAGTGTGGCCGGCTCTGTAGGCGGACTTCGCTATATTCCGGATATCCTTCTCGAAAAGAAACTCAGCGATCAGCTCGATGCTAACGTGGATATTTCATTGAACACTTTTGCGACCGCACAATACGCAAAAAATGAGTCCCCATCGTACGAAGAAGAAATAAAACCCTATCGTGGATGGGCCAGGCTTTCGACGGAAAAGTTTGAGGTACGAGTTGGGCTGCAGAAAATCAATTTCGGCTCCGCGATGATCTTTCGGCCGCTCATGTGGTTTGACCGGGTTGACCCGCGTGATCCGCTGCAGCTGACGGATGGAGTCTACGCCATGCTCGCACGATACACATTACTTAATAATGCAAACATCTGGCTCTGGGGTTTGTACGGCAACAACGACACTAAAGGCTGGGAGCTGTCGCCGACAGAAAAGAAGACGTCTGAGTACGGCGGCAGGGTTACAGTCGCCTTTGTGGACCGGTGAAATAGGTGTTTCTTATCATCACCGCCGCGCGGACTTGAGCTCATTGATACCGCTGCCAAAGGACACGAGCAGTCTTATCGCTCCGGAAGACCGGTTGGGCCTGGATGGGAAATGGGATGTCGGCATCGGTGTCTGGTTTGAATCGGTGCTGACTCGTCAAGAGAGCGATCTTCTTCCAGTGAATTATCAGCGCCAGTGGACGGTCGGGGCTGATTATACATTCGCTGTTGGAAGCGGCTTATATGCCGCGACGGAGTATTTCAGGTCAGACAACCCAAGCGAGCCGTTCGCCTCTTCCCAGGGTTACGGATTTTCCGCCTTATCGCTCAATTACCCGCTCGGTGTTGTTGATCAGCTGTCGGCGATGCTCTATCGTGACTGGAAGAATCAGGATTGGTATCGTTTGATAACATGGCAGCGGACGTACGATAACTGGAGTTTTTATCTCATCGGCTTCTGGGATCCGGAGAACATCCAGCTCTATAGCAATCAGACGGGGTCAAATCCTTTTGCAGGCACGGGACTTCAGATCATGGTCGTATTTAACCATTAAGAAACGGTACATCTTCCTGAAACTGAATTAGAAATAGAAAGGCTTATGCAGAACTCAGCGTTGATAACAATTGAAAACCTTAACAAGATCTATTCACTTGGTTCGACGACCCTGAACGCGCTGGATCATATCAATCTTACAGTGATGCGGGGAGAATTTCTTGGGCTTGTCGGCCCCAGCGGCTCGGGTAAGACGACTCTCCTCAACATTATCGGCTCTCTTGACGCGCCAACGAACGGCACTGCAGAGGTGCTGGGGCGAAAAATAGAGTCGCTTTCGCAAAGAGAGGCCGCAAGCCTGCGAAACAATCATATCGGCTTCATTTTTCAGACGTTCAATTTGCTTCCGGTCTACACGGTGTATGAAAACGTCGAGTTTCCTTTGTTGCTGCAAGGAATAGAATCGTCTCGACGCAAGAAGCTCGTCGAGGAAGCGCTCGATTGGGTTGGCCTGTCCGATCGCGCAGATTCCAAACCCTCCCAGCTTTCGGGGGGGCAAAGCCAGCGTGTCGCGATTGCAAGAGCAGTTGTCAAGAAGCCGGAGATCGTGCTGGCGGATGAACCTACCGCGAATCTCGACGCGGCGAATTCTCATCACATTATGAAAACGATGGTAAAGTTGAACGAGGAACTTGCCACAACGTTTGTCTTTGCGACTCACGACGAGAAAGTCATCGGCTACTTGAAGCGCAAAATCACGCTGGTCGACGGGAAAATCTCCAAAGACGAAATCGTTGAAAATAATCATCCAAGGTAAGACAGACTATGCTTATACTTAAACTTGCCCTTAGGAATATTCTCAGCGCAGGTCTTCGAACTTGGCTCAATGTTATAGCGCTCTCTTTCGCGTTTGTGGCCATCATTTCGTTGCAGGGATTTTATGACGGATTGAATGATCAGGTGGAACATGCAACTATCGATGCTCTGTACGGCGGCGGTCAATATTGGCAAAAGGGATACGATCCGTACGATCCGCTGTCGCTGGAAGACGCTCATGCGCCGATTCATCCGCAGCTTCAAACACTCATCGGCGAGAAAGCGGCGACGCCGATCCTCATCCGGACGGCGACGATCTATCCCCAGGGACGATTTCGCTCCATCATTCTCAAGGGGATCGATCCAGATCAAACAATACTTTCAATTCCTTCATCGATGTTGAGAACCGGCCCCGACGGTATTCCCGGTCTCATCGGCAGCAGAATGGCGAAGAGTGCCGGTCTGAAAAAAGGGGATCTGGTGACAGTTCAGTGGAGGGACGTTCATGGTACGTTCGACGCACGGGATGTCAGAATTGTGGAAGTCTTCAGCACCACTGTGCAAGATATTGACAATGAACAAATTTGGATTCCTCTCGACCAGCTGCAGCAATTTACGCACATGACAAAGCAGGCGACGATCGTAGTGTTGAAGAAAGATATTCCCCCGGTCGACAATATCCCTGGATGGGAATTCAAGAATCTCGGGTTTCTTCTGCAGGATCTCCACGCGATGGTGAGAATGAAAAGCATTCAGGGGAGCATCATGTACCTTCTCCTTCTGTTTCTTGCGATGCTGGCGATCTTCGATACTCAGGTTCTCTCAATTTGGCGCCGAAGAAAAGAAATGGGAACTTTGATGGCACTTGGAATGACGAGGACAAAGATTATTGAATTGTTCACGCTGGAAGGGGCCCTTCACAGTCTTCTTGCCGCACTTGCTGGCGCGTGCTATGGAATTCCACTGCTGGCGTACATTGCGAACAAAGGATTCGCACTCCCCCCACAGACTGATAACTTCGGTTTTGCCATCGGCGAAAAGCTCTTCCCGGCATACTCTCCGGCACTTGTTGCCGGTACCACGCTCTTGGTCTGTTGTGTAACGACGATCGTCAGTTTTCTGCCGACAAGGAAAATCGCGCATCTTAAACCGACTGATGCACTGCGGGGGAAGCTCTCATGATTTCCTTTCTCTTCAAAGGTCTCTTGCGTGATCGTTCCCGATCCCTGTTCCCGCTTCTAACAGTTTTCGCTGGTGTCGTCCTCACCGTGTTTCTCCACGCCTGGTTAAACGGGATGGTCTCATCGATGATTCAATCGACGGCGCACTACAGCACGGGGCATGTCTGCGTAATGACGCGGGCATATGCGAAAGAAGCAGATCAGATCCCCAACGACCTGGCGCTGCTTGGAATAGATTCGCTTTTAACCGAGTTGAGGCTTGATTATCCGGACATTCTCTGGACGCCCCGCATCAGGTTCGGAGGACTCCTTGATATTCCGGACGAGAAGGGGGAGACCAGGGCTCAGGCCCCGGTCAGCGGACTGGCGGTCGATCTTCTCACTGCCGACAGCCCCGAACGGAAAATTCTCAACGTTCGTAAAGCAATCGTGAAAGGACGCGTACCGCAAAAATCCGGGGAGATGCTGGTCGGCGAAGAACTTGCCGACAAGCTCCGAATCCAGCCGGGCGATACCGCAACCCTGATCAGCTCGACGATGTACGGGAGCATGAGCATCACCAACTTTGTCGTGGTCGGCATGGTTCGATTTGGAATTGTCGCAATGGACAAGGGGATGGTGATTGCGGATGTCTCGGACATTCAACAAGCGTTGGATATTCAGAAGGGTGCCGGAGAAATTCTGGGATTCTTTGCGGACGATGTTTATCATGAAGAACGGGCAAACGCGGTTGCCGCAGATTTCAATCTCCGCAGCAAGATTTCAACTGAGTCCACGGCAAAAGATGGCGATCAATTTTTGCCCGTTATGGGAACGCTTCGCACTACAAGCGGGCTCGATGAATATCTCAATTTAGTTGGAGTGTTCTCTGACGTAATTATTGGAGTTTTCGTGTTCGCGATGTCCATTGTTCTCTGGAACGCGGGGTTGACGGGAAGTCTGCGCCGGTACGGAGAGATCGGCGTTCGTCTGGCGGTGGGGGAAGACAAAAGGCATATCTATCTCTCATTGCTTGCCGAGTCGCTGATGATCGGTTTCATCGGATCTCTCGCGGGTACAGCGGTCGGATTGGCAATCGCTTATTATAGCCAGGTAAAAGGACTTGACATCGGGTCGGTATTGAAGGATAGTTCAATGATGCTTCCCAACATTGTGCGGGCGCGCATAACGCCGTTCACCTTTGTTATAGGTTTTTTACCGGGCATGCTCGCGACGTTTCTCGGCACAGCGATTTCAGGCATCGGCATTTACAAACGACAAACATCGGAATTGTTTAAGGAGCTTGAAACATGATTCGTTCACTTTCTCTGCTTTTCATTCTATTCGCCTTTTCTCTCTCCTTGCAGCCCCCGTCCGGAGATGATATTCTGAAAAAAGTGGATGAGAATATGTTTTCGGAGAACAAGATTGTCGTTTCACGCATGGTCATTCATGGGCGCCGCGATACTAGAACGGTGGAATCCAAGTCGTGGCAGCGCGGCACAAGCGAATCGTACACAGAGTTCCTGGCACCGGCCAGGGAAAAGGGAACGAAAATGCTGAAGCTCAAGGATATGTTGTGGGATTACTCTCCGTCCACCGACAGAACGATTATGATCTCGGGAAGCTTGCTTCGGCAATCGGTCATGGGCTCCGATCTATCGTATGAGGATATGATGGAAGACCCGCACTTGCCTAATTTATACTCGGCGGCAGTGGTGTCCGAGGATACTCTCCGTGGACGCGATTGCTGGATTCTCGACCTTACGGCGAAAAAGGAGGATATTGCGTACAACCACCGCCGTGTCTGGGTCGATAAAGACAGGTATGTTTTGCTACGAGAGAATCTCTATGCAGAAAGCGGCAAGCTGTTAAAAACTGTGGATGTGCGCGAAGTGATGAGGGTTCAGGGCCGGTGGCTGGCAAAATCGGTTTTGTATAAGGATGTCCTCAAAGATGGAGAGGGGACGGAGTTTCTTGTTGACTCCATTGTTCTTGATGCCGACATCCCGGATTATCTCTTCTCGAAGGCGGCATTGAAAAGATAGAGGATGAGCAATGCTGTGCATGGCAGCCAAAACAAAAACGCCCTACCTAATGGAAGGTAGTGACTTAATTTAGGAAAGGTGTGAAGCGTGCTCACGCAAAGTCGCTAAGAGAATAGATATGTTTTCCTTGCGGCTTAGCGTCTTTGCGCGATATTTTCAGCTCTCAGTAAAAAGTCCCTTGGACTTTGTTCTAATTAAGACACTACCTAATGCACGCATAAGTTGACACTCACGTTGTCCTTAATTATATTACATGCGGCGATGGAGTTCGCCGACGACCATTCCGAAAACGGAATTAATGACTCCTACACTGAAGCTCTAGGCCGACGTTGTAGGAGTTTTTTCGTTTACAGAGGTCTAAAAGATGACAACTTAAGGAGGATGCAGGATCGATGAATTTTGTGCTTGTGTTTCTCGGCGGCGGAATTGGCGCAACGGCGCGATACTGGATGTCCGGAGCAATTTACAAATGGAGCGGCGCTACCTTTCCATACGGAACCTTGGCAGTCAATGCACTCGGCTGTTTCATTATCGGTTTTCTCATGACTGCATTTGAAGAGCGCTTCATTGTGACTCCGTCTTTACGCATATTCCTTACGATCGGCATTCTCGGTGGA
>CAWJKX010000164.1:0-18611 GCA_963843065.1 uncultured Bacteroidota bacterium | reverse complement strand
AATAAACCGTACCCTTTATTGGAAACAATGACCGGGCTTGCGATGGCGGTGTTTTGCTGCTTCATTCGCATGTATCCGTTCTTCCAGTTCATCACGTCGAATTGATATTGGCCGAGGCCGAAGATCGCTTCGTTTGCCGGCAATGAAAATTTTTGTTCTACTATCCATGCCGTATCGCCGGGGGAGTGCGATTCTGCAAATGTGCTTCCGTTCTGTTGTTCACCCAAAAGAAGGCTGCCGTTCGAATCGAAAAATTGTATTCCTCCATCGGCTTTGTTGATTGTTATAGTCATTTTGGAAGTCTTCATCGTATATTCGTTTGCCGATTCCTTGAGGGAATATTTGCCCGTCGGTTTTAGATTGTCGACTTCCGATAGGCTTTTTCTCTGCGGAAGCTGGTCGGTTGGGGATTTAATGATCTGGATGATATCGTCCCGAATCACTCGAAGCTTCGTGATGCCTTGGGGGGTGTGGAGGATAATTCCGTCAGGCGTTTTTTCGACAACAGTGTCCGCCAAGCCCGGCATGCAGAGCAAAAGAAGAAGGAATAATATTGTACTTTTCACAAGGGAGCCTTTCATTCAGTTCGCAGTGTTGTGGTTGATTCATCATTGTGCCGCTCATAAAAACTTTTAAGCCGGCTGCCAAAGTTCAATCGGATTGCCTTCGGGGTCATTAAGACGGCCAAATTGGCCGTTGGGGTAATTCGTCGGGTCAATTTGAACGGCGATGCCGGTCCCGCGCAATTGTGATACCATCGCATGGAGATCCCGAACACGAAAATTGACCATCCACTTTTGATTGGTGTCCCCAAAATAATTAGTCGTTTCCGGAAACGGAGCAAATGCAATCGGTCCGGCCTCTTGCTGCCAGGGCAATTCATTATAGTCCGGCGGTATAAGCGCAATGCCGAGATGCTCCCTGTACCATAAGGCAAGTTTTTCGGGATCCCGAGCCCTGAAGAACAAACCTCCACTGCCGGTCACTTTTTCCATGTCGATTTCTCCGATTATATCTTTGATGAACTATCCATCTGGTAAAAGAGATTTATCAAATACGTCCTGAGTTTTTTTCGATACATAACCAAGCTTTTTATAGAACGCATGTGCGTCGACGCGCACAATATTTGTCCGAACACGAATTCGGCTGCACTTTTTTTGGTTTGCCCAATGTTCTGCCGCCGCGACGAGTTGTCTGCCGATTCCCGAGCCGCGATGTGTTTCGGCTACAACAAGGCCCCGAATTTCCGCAAACGATTCACTTTCCAAAGTTTCAATCATGGAAACGTGAATCCAGCCGAGGAGAGCATTATGTTCCGCGACAACTATCTTATGGCGTGGATCCGTACGAAGTACTTCTAACCGGCGTTCCATCTCTGCAGAGGTTGTTGGATATCCAAGCTCTCCTGCAAGTGCTGCGAGCATCGGCGCATCGGATGCTTGTGCATCCCGAAATGCGACATTTTGTTTCTTTTCCATGCCTTACCTTTCAGCGCTTAACGGAGTGGGACTACGCCAGCGGCAGTATCAGTCAGGTTGGACCGATTTGGTTCTAGGATTTGTTTTAAGTTCTGCGAAGGAGATTGCGGCACCGCAGATGATTCCGAGGATCATCGTTTTGATAATCTCTGCAACAATGAGAGAATGAGAAAGAGCAAATGATCCTGTACCAATCGAGAAACTGATACAGCCCGATGAGGAGGCCGAGTATTGATCCGATAGTGATTCCGGATTTGAGGCTTCGCTTTTGATCAGGGACGTGGAGGTAAAAGAACCCAACTATGAGCGCAAATGCAATCTTGCTGAGAAAATTAAATATCGGTTGTGATGATACTCTGAGGATCGGGCAAACATCTCCATATGAATTTGTGGACAAAAATTCGCGCCACAATCTTTCAAAGAAGAACTGTAGAACGGAGGCGGCAGCAACGCCGATGTAAAGCCATTTGCGTTTCATTGTATTTCAGTCAGGCGATAGTATCATTTGTGTAATCCCGAAAGAATCTCGCGCAAAGACGCAAATTATTGCTAAAAGTCAAGCCCCGTACCTTTTCGACTAGGCGCGAGATAATTTATGACATCTCTCAAACTATGTATTTTGCCTATTGGACTTCGATATCGTATTTCTCCAAAAGTCCAACAATTCCTGTCATTGAAAACTTCGCTTTTGTGATGCGATTTTTTTCAGGGTCGATTGAATAATTATATGATGTCCGAAAGTCTGTTTTTTTCAAGTTTGTTCTGTCAAACTTAGCTCTTGCCAGGTCGCAATTGTCAAACATTGAGCCGCTCAGGTCGCATTCGGCAAAATCCACTTCCCGAAGAGTGCAATTCTTGAATCGTGTCTTCTTTAAGCTCAGCTTGTAGAAGGAGGAGAGGTTGAGGATACAGTTTTCAAAGCCAACGGAAAATGATAAACCATTACAATACTCAAAATGCAATCCTAGGAGTTTGCATTCCTTGAACATAACATTTCTCATGGTCGATTTTGTCATCACAGCCATGCTGAGATCGCAGCCGTTGAATTCGCATTCCGAAAAACTAATGTTTGATAAATTGGTATTTGTGAAAATACAATTTACAAACGTGCAGTTCTCATAATCGTCCTTGGTCAGGCCATTGTTGGAAAAATCAATCTTCTTAAAAAGCTTTTCCTCGATAATGGAATTACTCATTCTCTTGTCAAAAGTCTATTTTGTCATGTAGCCGGTTTCGAGGGCGATTGCCCAATCCAAACGGTTGTTCTTGCGTGCCCGATCTGCCGCTTCTTGAAAATCGTACTTGACGGAAATCAATTCCACAGTCCATGGATCGTCATACTGCAAGATCGTGTACCGTGCATGGGGTGAACCTGATTCGATAGCGTGAAGCTCGGGGAAATCATCTTTATATGCCGGCAATCCGACACTGCCAGGATTTACGATGAGAATGTTTTCATCGATCTCGACAAGTCTTTGAACATGTGTGTGTCCGCACAGCATCATGGGAGATCTCGTACTGCCGAGCCTTTTTTTGATCTCACTCCTGGATGCGAGCACAGCTTTGCCGTGTTGGACGGTTTCCAAAAAGTATTCTGTATCGCTTGACGGTGTGCCATGAAAAAGGAGGACGTTTTCATCTACACGAACATTTGCCGGTAAATGACGCAGCCATTCTTTTTCCAAATCGTTGAGGACGTTGTATGCATACACGTCTGATAAACCGTGGGTGCGTGGATCTTGTGCGACGAGCTGCCTGTCATGGTTTCCCGAAATCTGGATCCAATTTTGTCTCATTAAAAACTGAATTGTCTCTTTGGGCCAAAGGGGGCCGGATAGATGATCTCCAAGATTGACGACTGTATCGACGTGCCTCCTTGCAATATCACGCACAACTGCTTCGAGAGCAAGAATATTTCCATGGATGTCTGAAATAGCTGCGATTGTTTTCATCGCTCTACGTATCGATAGATTTGTCGTGACAACGAACTCAAATTCTTACTCTCCAGTTAGCCTTTTATTCCTACAGGTGTCCCAATCGGCTTGAGGAAATACTTTTTATTATTTGCTACGTCATAACGAATGAGCATAGCCTTTCCCTTTTTAGAATGTGCATAATCAGTATAACCGATATAAAGACTACCGCGAGAAAGAAGGCATGTGTTGACATCTTCTTTCCCTTTGAAAAGCCGTGTCGTCTTCCGGCCGAAACAAACAAATACATTACTTGGGGGCCCTTCGAATTCCTTAAACATCGAACGACTATCTCCACAAATGAATGCAAGCGCACTATCGCTCAGAAACAGCATTTGCGCTCCGGGGATAGTAAACTCCATGTCGCTGTCGGGCGGTGTGAAAATCCGATTGGAATGTCTGTAGAGATTGTATTCTATCACCTTATCGAGAGTCTGAAAAAGAAGGAGCGAATCTGATCGCCAGCCGAAGGCACAGTAGCTGTCGCCCGCCGCTGCGGGTGCAACATCATACTGTATAGTTTGCTTGATGCGATCATAGAGCGCGGTCTTCCACTCACCATGGCCGGGGAGGTAGCTGAATGCAATAAAACTATTGGACGGAGAAATCGAAGCTCCAAAATTGAACTGTGTGTTGGACTTAATGATGGTGATCTTTCCGTCGAGCAATGAGTAATATCCTACCTCTCTTTCGGGGCGGGACTCGTCTGCAACGGCCGATTTTGTGAAACAAATGAAATTGCAGTCTCGACTCATGCTAACATCCTGAATCATAAAAGGCGCTTGCCAGACCGTATCTCGATTCTTTTTACCTTCCGACCACCGGACGATGGCGGAGTCTGTCTGAAAGTACATATCTCCTGCTTGTACGAAGCAGGAAGCTATTGACGAAACGAGAGTAACGATAAAAAATATCCGAAGCATAAATGTCCTACGAGAAGGAATATGTCTTTGCGCAAAAAAACCTTTTTATCAGGGACGCACTTTAGAAACAAGCACCAATACTTAAACCGAAAGTAATTCGAGCCCCGCCCGAGCCAATTATTGGATTACAAACCGCCCGAAAATGGATTCCGCCCCCTCTTGGTTGATAACGATATCCCAAAGTAGCTATTCCGGCAGTTGGTACTGACCGTATTAGTTGTAGATGGTGTTAACCCAAAGAAGCTAGTTGTCGTGCTCGCATTGATAAACTCTATCCCGGCTCCTAGTTCAAATTTACTATTCCCATCTCCCATAAGATCATTAATCATTATAGGAATCCCCGTAAACGATCCTGATGATGACGCAAGAAGACTAAATCCCCAGGAAGAATATCCGATTCGTATGGAAAAATCATCAGTTATCATTCTCTCATAATTAAATGAATAGAGAATACCCGGCCCCCCTGCTTCGAAATAGATGGCATTATTCGGTGCTTCCTCAATTCGATTGACGATCAAAGTGGAATCGATTGGTTTTGGTTTAACGACAAAAACATCGAACTTTTTGATCTCACTCCATTGGATTGTCATCTTGTCCCCCGACTGTAGTTGAATGACCACTGCTTGATTTTCGTGTTTTTCTAAAATTTTACCTGTAACTTTGCCCCCGGATTTTAGGTATACAACGTCAAATTTTTCTTGTGAGAATGATATTGATGCACAGATGAATAAAAATGCCGCGAATAAAAAGAAACATCGAAGTTGGTTCATAGTAGTACATTGTTTTCTACTCATGGCACACGCCTCCACTCAATTAATTTTTTTTTGAATATTAAACTAGAAGAATCGTCTCTCCTGGTACCTTCCCGCAGCTAATGGGATGTAAAAGAATTGTCAAGGAAAGTAAACAAAAGATATTGAAATGTTGTGACCACAGACATGATGGAATCGTTTCTCAAATCGTATTCTACTACTCAGAATATGTAAGAATGGATAATCATGCTCTTCCGTTGTCTAATAAAGGGGCTGAATAGGCCGTCCTCGCTGGTATTGATGGGATGTTCATGAAATCGGAGCAGAGTGTTCTGAGATAAATTGTGCTAATTGTTGGCTGGTTCCGTTTCCAATCCATCGTGCTTCGCCAATCTCGACGATCGGTAATGCGCGTATCCCCGAAGAGACAAGCAATTCTGGTCTGAAGGTAATGTCCACTTCGTGCAATTGAAATGCCATTTTTGATTGGAGTTCCTTCAGTCTGCGCTTAACGATTGGGCAGAATGGACATCCAAGTCCGGTGTAGAGTGTAACGCTGCCAGCGACAGGAGCAACCGATGTCGCTGGTCGATCCTCAACCGATCCGTATCCCATATATTGAGAAATAGAAGGGAAGTAGCGGACGTACAGCCAAAGAAAAAGCGGAATAAAGAGAAGCCACAGAACGGCCTGCACGTAGTTCCCGCGGAAGAGATAAAAAATTATTCCGCAGACAACGATCAGCCAACTGCCGTAAACGAGTGATACATGACATTGCTGTTTCATGATGTTTCCTTTCGAGAAGAATTATTCGATGTTGAAAAAGAGCCGTCATGGTGCACTTAGAAAGAAGGCGGCCTGGTCATTTGTGCCCCGTCGTTTTTTCCTGGAAGGACAGGGCAAACAAGCTATCATGGCTTCTTGTCCGGCACAGAGAAGCGTTCGTGGATATCAGGGCCAACTCGCACCGGCTTGAGTGAGTGCAAGTTAATCGGGCACCAGAGAGAGCGCGCACGAGCAAAGACCTTCAAGTCGCTCGATCGAAGCAGTTCGGTGTGCCGTTCGAAGATATTTTTGTCGGCACTCCCTACCCAGGTGCGCGCAATAATCTCATCCCCCAGGCGTGCGGAACTCACGTAATCAATTTCATGACGGACAACGACCCATCCGATTGCTTCTTTCTGGGCATCCGTTGCTGCCGAATTCCAATGTGCCGTTGACACTTCCTGGATCCAACGCACGTAGACGACGTTATTCACGTGGTCGAATTGATCAATGTCTTGTGGTTGGACTGAAATTATCTGTTGAAATCGTTCAGTCGCAGGGTCGATTGTCATAGGGTAAATCTTTCTGTCGTGTATGTAACGAAATCGCCGTCCACGGACCGGAGCTGCGTTGACGGCAATGCATTTATTTTTTCCCGCTGCTCATTGCTGTTTTCTTGGCCCAGGACGCAAACTGTTTACGAATCGTTGCGAACGGAAAGACAATCAAAATAAAAATGAGGACGATATAGGTTCTTACTCTCCGGGGGTCAACAAAGCCCGTTTTGAAAATTATCCCAAATGTAAGAAGTATAAGCGTGAGAAGGAATATCCGGACGATGAACTGTACGGATATAATCTTGAAAAATTGTCCTTGCGTTTCTTGCCGCCGCATCAGAATTTTCGTGAAAGCGACGTCGAGTACTTTCCCGCTAAAATATTCAAAGATCGAAATAATCGCCAGAAGGATAACGAGTATAAAAAATGTTATTTCCATACAGTTCTGCCGACTATCAGTTTCGAACGAAGTTGTGCTGCAGTCTTAGCGTAATTCCCGGCTATACAGCGTTTCCCTTGTTTTCCTTTGGCGTTGGCTCGTTACCACGAAATCCACGGCTTAATCCTCCGAATAATACCAACGCAATCGCGAAGACAAGTCCGCTTATTGTCGAAGTAATGATTTTCGACAGAAGAAGAACAGCAAGGATTATACAAACGCCCAAAAATGATGCAACAGCGGTTTTTCTTTTCATGGTTTTTCCTTGTAGACCTTAAAGCATCGCTTGGGTATTTGTTCTGCGCAACTCCCTGCGGGACGGTTCGTTAGGCACAAGACTAATTGCGTATTTTTATTCCAACCAGCGTAACAACATGCTTGATGTCGGCCTTCTTTTTTATCTCGAGCCGCAAACCTCTTCCTTCAGCATAGCGTTTTGCGTTCTTCAATTCTTGGGCCATCTTCACGGGCAGATCGCTCTCCTCAACTGCACTAACGGCTTTGTCGCCAAATATAAATGCTACTCTAAAATATTTTTCACAGGGAGCAAAGAAGAAGAGGTTCCGCTTTTTCAACAATAATTTGAGTGTCCAGCCTGAGCTGGCGCCGTAATATTTCCATTCCTCGGTCAGCGGTCCGTATTGGTCATGAAGCGCATTCTTTAATTCTTCCCAATATTTGTATGACCGACCAAGTACAGCAGACAGCATCGCGTTGTTTGGCTTCTTTGATTTATTTATAAAAATGCTGGGCATAGGCTTTGATTAAGTATGCTATTGTGAGCGCTAGATAATTGACCGGAGCTAACTTTCGGTTAGCCCTCTATTGGTCGTACTTCATAGACTAGGCAACGACGGATAAACTCATATTATGTACGGCGCTCCATGCCGGATGGCCGTTTAGGATGTCGGCTTTTGTTGAGCGGCCGCTTCCCTTAAAGGAAGCACTCCAGCGAGGTCGCTGATGACATTGACTAGCTCTGTATTTCCGGATATGACCACTTTTGTCACTGCTTGTTTTTCTTTTCATGATCTTCTAAAAGCCGTAATGTGCGCTCGAGTCCTTTGTTGTCGGCCCAACCGAAGTGCCCGGGAATAACATACCGCGGATTGGGAAATCGCTTGATCACGTTTGCGATGGTTGCCGCCCACTCTGATAGATTGGCGTCTCCAAGATAGCCGAGGTCGTTTGCTTCAGTACTCTTTACCAAACAGCCGCCGTAAAGCACTTTTTCATCGTCAAACCAGATCACAATGTTATCTTTTGTATGTCCCTCGCCTGGGTAGTAGGTTAAAAAGCGGTGATTGCCGATCATAAACGTCGTGTCTTTGGTAAAAAAGTATCGGGCTTGTTTTTCATTATGTTCTTTGCACAAGTCGAAAGTCTGTTTTGATGAAAAGGTTGTAATTCCTTTTTGTTTTAGAAAATCTAGTCCGGCTGTTCTATCGTCGTGGAAATGTGTAACAATGCAGAGGACGACATTTGTGTGATGTCGAACCTGTATGCTGTCGAGCAACGGCTGAAATTGTGTCGTATCCCATGGTGTGTCGAACATAACAGCACCTTTGTCGGTAATCAAATACATGCTGTTTGAAGGGATCATTTTCCCGTTAAGCAGCCGGTGTGTTGTGTAGATGTAAAGGTCTCCGGTTAAATGGGAAAGAGCGATGCTCGGAATATTCGCCTGTCCATACATGGAGGTTGAAATGCCGAGTCCAATCAGAATTATTATTGGGATGAAAATCGGTTTCATACAATGAGTGTTAATTCATGATATGACATTGTAAGAGTTCACACGTATTATTCGATTGGAGCTATGCTACGGAACGGATGAGCAATAAGAAAACGGCATAATATCATTCGGAAATGTTTCGCATCGAGACTTCCAAGCGGAGAAGGAGTAGCTGCATGTCAGCTGACAAACTTGTTGATCAGTATCCAATCAGGGGGTTGTGATCCGTTCGCCCCCAAATCGGTAGTGGCACGTGCAAGAATGTAGCGGTAATCGACGGTACAATCAAGAACAAAAAGTTGACGCGTGAAAAAAGAAAGTTCTTAAACGCCGTAGATTTCTAATGGACTCTTTACATTCAAATTTGATTCCATTACATGAGTATATATCATAGTAGTTTCGGGGGTGCTGTGGCCCAACAGCTCTTGTATGATGCGCAAGTTAACTCCGGATTCCAGCAAGTGCGTTGCGAAAGTATGGCGAAGTGTGTGAGGAGTTACTCTCTTTGGGATTTTTGATTTCAATGCAGCCCTTCTTACTATCCTCGAGATCGTTGCAGTATCAAGATGCCATCTTCCCGTATTGCCCGTAACCGGGTCTTTAAAAAGTTTTGTTGAAGGGAAAAGAAACTGCCAAATCACTTCTTTCCCCATATTTTTGTATTTCTTTCCTAATCTATCCGGTAAAAAGGCGTTTCCGTAGCCATGTTTTATATCTTCAGAATGCAATTGGATAACCTTCGCAATATGATCTCGAAGTTTGCCTACAATTGGCTCCGGTAATAATGTGATTCGATCCTTGCTCCCTTTTCCTGCAACGACGTTGATTCTTTTGAGGTCAAAATCTATGTCTTGTATTCGAAGATTTAAAAATTCATTTACTCTTAACCCCGTTCCATACAACATTTCAATTATCAATTTCTTTGTTCCATCTTCACTTTTCAGCAATGTGTTCATCTCTTTCTTGCTTAAAACAATTGGTAATCGTTTTGATCTGAAAGCTCGTATTGCATTGATATCTCCGTTTAAGGTGATTTTTAGAACCTCTTTGTATAAAAAGAGAATTGCACTCAGGGCAATATTCTGTGTCGACGGAGCAACTCTTCGTTTCACTGCAAGATATGTCAAATATTTTTCAATATCTTTTTCAGTCAATTTTGAAGGATGTTGCAACTTATGAAATTTGATGTACTGTACTATCCATCGTATGTATTGTTCTTCGGTTTTTGGAGAATATCGTTTTAGCCTAAATTTGTTCCGGAGTTGGTCAAGGAGTTTTGGGGAGGTTTCCATAGTATAATAATGGTTAGAAGATGGATTGACTATTTTCGCGTTTGGAACATGTCAATAATATTGCCGCATATAATAAGGGCTATCTCAGGGCGAGAGAAAAATACACAAGTGAAAAAAACAATGGCGTTTAAGGGGCCGGCGGTATGGCAAGGCGAATATTGTGGATATGGGACGCATTCTGCACGCAGTAGTCATTGTTCCATAATGGACAGAAATCGCGATTTTTTCAATTAGTTTTGCGCGGAGCGAAATCGTTAGAGGTTAGTTTGGTCAGCTTGTCGAGCGCGGTTCTCTTCTCCTGTACTGTAACCAACCCAGAGATCAATGCGTATACATAAAGATCAAAAAAGGAGTATCAAATGAATGCAATAATAAAATTTGGAGAAGATGTTGAAGGATATAATATCCCTGTTTTAAATGAACGAGAAATAAGAGCGTCTGCAGGGATACTATTTTTATTTATGTTAATCTCTCTAATGCTAGTCATATTTAAAACAGATTTTTTACTGATAAAGTATGTTATAACGATGTTCCTCACAGATTTTATAATACGTGTTTTTGTTAATCCTAAATTTTCTCCTTCACTAATAATTGGGCGATTGATTGTTGGGAATCAAGTCCCCGAATATGTTGGGGCTCAACAAAAAAAGTTTGCCTGGATAATTGGTTTAGTTTTGGCAACAATAATGTTTATTTTTCTCGTTGTTGTGAATGCATATAGCCCAATAACCGGTATTATCTGTCTCACTTGCCTAATATTCTTGTTTTTTGAAACGGCGTTTGGTATTTGTTTAGGATGTAAATTCTATTCAATGTTTCATAAAGAAAAGGCTCAATACTGCCCTGGTGAAGTTTGTGATGTAAAATCAAAACACGATATTCAAAAAACATCCAGGGTCCAGATGCTAATTGTTTTCGGATTTATTGCATACATTTTCGTCGCAGTCATTTTGTTTAATCGTAATTTTAGCAAAAAACCCTATGACTTGTTTGGAATTTATAGTTCAACGCAATCTAAATAATCGAGACTTATCATTGCCGCGACTTAGTGCTTATCCGTAATAGCAATTACGATATTGACGCCTGGGTTCTGCCTGCTTGTCGAGCGTTTTTTACGAGACCCCGCGCATTGCCCGCTTTATTTCAAAAGCAAAAGTTTCTTCGCCTGGCTATATGTTCCAGCCTGTCCCGAAGGGATGGCTTTCGCCACAAGCCGATAAAAATAGACGCCACTTGACATATTAGCCGCGTTCCATTGGCGGTTGTAATTTCCCGCCTGTAATTCGCCGGATAAAATTGTTGATACTTCTCTTCCTAACATATCAAAAACCTTTAGCGATACGAATGACCGGGTAGGAAGAGCGAACGAGATGGTTGTCGTCGGATTGAATGGATTAGGATAATTCTGTGAAAGCGAGAATCTTGTTGGCGTCTCACCCCTACTTAATTTCACGGAAGTCAACTCTGACAACGGCCGTCGCCAGACCCCACCATCTACAGTCCCCGCGAAGAGATTCGTTCCGCTGACAGCAAGAGAAATGACAAACGTGTTGGTTAGGCCTGAGTCGACTTCAGTCCAGCTTGTTCCGGTGTTAGTGGAAAGAAAGACGCCGCCATCGGTTCCTGCAAAGAGATTCGTTCCGCTGACAGCAAAAGAAGAGACAATCGTGTTAGTGAGGCCTGAGTCGACTGGAGCCCAGCTTGTTCCAGTGTTAGTGGAAAGAAAGACGCCGCCATCGGTTCCTGCAACGAGATTCGTTCCGCTGGCAGCAAAAGAATAGACATTCGTGTTAGTGAGACCTGAGTCGACTGGAGTCCAGATTGTTCCATTGTTAGTGGAAAGAAAGATGCCAGCACCAGTTCCTGCAAAGAGATTCGTTTCACTGACATCAAGAGAAAGGATATTCGTGTTAGTGAGACCTGAGTCGACTGGAGTCCAGCTTGTTCCATTGTTAGTAGAAAGGAAGACGCCAGCACCATAAAAGGTCCCCGCGAAAAGATTCGTTCCACTTACGGCCAAAGAAAGGACATACGTGTTAGTTAAACCTGAGTCGACTGGAGTCCAGCTTGTTCCATTGTCGGTGGAAAGGAAGACGCCAGCACCATAAACAGTCCCTGCAAAGAGATTTGTTCCGCTGACAGCAAGAGAAAGGACAAACGCGTTGGTTAGACCTGAATTGACTGGAGTCCAGCTTGTTCCATTGTCAGTGGAACGAAAAACTTCGCCATAATCATTCACGGCAAAGAGATTCGTGCCGCTCACGGCAAAACAACTAACAGCATCGCTATCAGGATTAGATAGGCTCGTTTGCACCCATTGTGCCTGCAATGGATGTGCAGACGTTACAAGTATCCATAGGAAAAACAAGGAAATGTGTTTCACAGTTCTTACCTTTCACCTACGACCAACGAACTTCTCTCTTTATTTCGTTTTTGCCTGCAACCATAAATACAAAAGCCCCTTTCACTCCATGTAATCGTCGGCGGCTGGTCCCGTCAGTTTGTCGAGGGCTTTTTGCGAGCCGCCGCGCATTCCAGCGAGGAGCGACTGGTTAGATCTTAAATGGTGAAGAGTGTTGACTGACGTCTTGAGAAACAAAGCAACATTTTCTCAAACATCCTGGTCTGATATCGAAGTTCATCTTGTGTCATATTCGGCGAACTTTTTTCTGATGAACTGGTTGAGTTCCTGCTGCCGTACTCCGAGAACAGTTTGAATAGCGTTATAGAAATCATCGTCTTCCGTTCCAAAAGAAAAGAGCTGCTTAAGAGCCGGCAGCCCACCTTTTTCAAGAGCCAATCTGCAAAGCAAACCACCAAAAACGTACTTGGGATCAGTGTCAGAATCGAAATGTGAAAACGTCAAGAGACTGTCCAAATTGAGATCCGGATGATCCTCGAGGTATTTCTGCATCCTTTTCATATGCCATGAAAGCTTATGACCTCTAGATCCGCCGAGCAAGGCAGCGTAACCTTCGAGGAAATAATAGTGTGCCTTAGGAAAAAGCGGATTGATATAAACATGCACGAATTCGTGAGGATACCACTCGTCCTGGCCAGCACCATACACAATGCGATTGGCGATATCTGTTAGCCCTCCCGTGCCACGATTGTAGCTTTCACCAACATAGAAGTCGAACCCTAGCGTTTTCATAATATCGCCCAAGTCATCTACAAGATAGAATTCAGTTGGAAAAGGCTTGATATTCCAAAGTGCAGTTAGAGAATCGACGAATGAGTTCATGCGTTGCGCCAACTCCCTGTTGAAACGGTGGCTAGCCGGAAATATAAATGTTATGCTGCCGACAGTTTCCTTCTGCCAAGATTTCGTGTTGACAGATAGGACGTTGCCGAGTCGAAACTTGCCGTTCTCCTTAGCTGCCATGACGCGAATAATACAGAAGGGGCGAGAAAAATGAGAATCCGTTTGCGTGGCAAACAACGTGCGAATAACAAATCCGCTGTCGGTTTGCAAAACACTCATGACAGTTGGTTTGTAATAAGCAAGGAAGTAGTACAGACTAGGACTGAAATAAACACTATTGAGGAAATCAAACTTCGTGTACCGTTGTTTTTCGGAAGTACAGCCAGTAAGGGTTATCGAATGTGCTATCGGGATTTGCGTTTAGGTAATTATCCCAAAGGTGAATGACTTGAGCGATCTCGACGTTGGAAGTGTCAATATCAGGATTCACGTAAAGGCCGATATGGGACGGCTGCGCAAAGAGGCCGCTGCACTGAATTATCAATAGGTAAGAGATTCTTCTCATGGGCATAAATGCTCACGGTCAATTAATGATGTGGGGCGTCGCCATTTTTCTAGAAAGTGTTTTGTGCGAGGGCAAATCTCCGACGATGATTTCTGTCAGCTTGTCGAGCGCTCTTTGTGAGACCCCGCGCATTCCAGCGGGGAGCGGCTGATTAGGGCGCAAGGATTGGTTCATGTACTTAAATGTTCCAAGAAGATAGAAATTCAAAGCAGGAAGCGACAACAAACAGTGGGATGGCGACGACATAAACATATCCCAAGTTTTTAAGACTTAATTTTGGAGTTCGATAGTCCCATATCTTCCAGCTTACTGTGCTGTTATGTTTATAAAAATCAACGCCACACTTGATGCCGGCACCGATGGAAAGGGAAAATGGAATAAACTGGAGCAACAATACTATAATGTAATATGCTGACCCTTTCACGGTTTTAAATCTACTTTGGTGAGAATTATCTACCGACACAATCCCGCCCACCCAGCCTTGGTAGACAACGCTAAAATATGGGATGATAATACCAAAGCCAAGAATGGTTTGAGGTACGGCCGCAAAGATGAGATTGCCAGCACAATCGTAGAGTGCAGCTGTGAAGTTATTTCCCGATTGATAATTGATTGATGCTTTATCATTCGCAACGGCAGCTCCTACGATCTTATCCCTTTGTGAAAGTGCAAAAGAGTTTCCATAGTGCGACATCAATATCCCGGTAAGGCAAGCGAGGCAGTATGTCAGGAAAATGCTGACGGCGTAAATCCTGCAAGCCCGCAGCGCTTCAAGAACTGATATAACGAGAACCTTCATTATTGAACCATTCGATATGTGAGGTCTGGTTTCTTGCGTCTAACGGACCGGAGCTAGCTGTCTACGAATCCCTACGGTCTTCGACCCGCAGGGTCGTGGACTACGAGTCGTAGACTCGTAGAGCGGCGACGTGCAGGTGAGTTCCGAACAGAATGCACGCACGGGCGGACGTCGCCATTTCCCTAATGTTTTTTGTGCAGGGCCAAATCTCCGGCCGTAATTTCTTTCAGTCAGTCGAGCGTGCTTTGCGAGATCCCGCGTATTCCGGCGGGGAGCGACTGCTTAGGGTGCCACATAAGCAGGGGAATTATTATCAGGAGTCTTAAAAACATAGAATGAATTAGGAGTAGCCCATATGTTGCGATTATTGTCAGAATCACTCTTTGTGGCAGTAAAATTTTCGAGAGGTATTTGTGTAATTCGATCGACATAGAATCGGTTGTCGATGAAGGCTTCAGGAATAAACTTGTCATTGGTGGAATATGTCATGAATATGCGAAAAGTTAAAGGTGAGTTGTCCATGCTATACTGGACGAAAGACAGATGCACCTTGAACGGGCCGGGTGCAAGAGAGTCTTCTTGATAGGTCGCCCCTTCATATTTTACAAGGCGTGTGATATGGACCTGCATATTTGTATTTTCAAATGTTGTATCCCGCGACAAGAGATGTTCTTGGTCGAGATGATCAATCGGATTGTCGGATATTGAATTAAAGGTACGAGAGATCGTTGTGCCGGGCGGAATGAATGTAATTCTCTCGGGTCTTGATATCGTGGTTACTGATGACCAGAATGTGTTTGAAAAGGCTGAGCTATAGCCACTCCCCGTTCTATGGTTGCGGTCGTAAAACATTTCCCAATATGATGCACTGGTTGCTGAGGATCCATTTGCCGTCATGGTAACGGTTTCGTCCCAATAATCGTGCTTTGTCGTCCCCGTAATATATGAACATTTTTTCCAGTCGATGTACAACGGCTGTTTTAATTTGTTATGGATGAATAGCCCCACCAATCCGTTTTCGGCCCAGAAAACATACGCAACCTGAATTGAGTCGTTTTCATAAGTGGGAAAGCCTTCGACGGTGGAACAGTTTGGCGATTGTAAATCCAATAGCAGAGTTTGTGTGGCAGCCGGCGGCGGCGGTTGCGTACAAGAGATAGCTGTAAGAAGTAAAGCGGAGAAGATTGCGAAGGATAAATGTTTCATGATATGTGCTCCATTTTGATATGTGGTTTGAGTCGACCTTGCGAATATGCGGCGCCCTAACGGTTCTTGGCGACGGCGATGTGCAGGTGAGTTCTCTGTAGAATATACGCGCGGCAGACGTCGCCATCCTCTTATTTTTTTTTGTGCGTGGCCAAATCGTCGACGGCTGGTTCCGTTAGTATGGCGAACGCTCTTTGCGAGACGCCGCGTATTCCAACGGGGAGCGACTGCTTAGGGTGGCAACGGTTCGTCGTGCAAATGTCAGTCAAAATTAATTGTTTCGACAGGATCTGTTCCTTTCTCTGGGGGTGTTAAGTTCAGTTCTGAATAAGCAAGCGAACCATTGGAAAGTCTCACCCTTACCATCGTGAAAGCGTGCGGGTGATACCCTAATGGCAACTTATTAACTGGAAGCCACGTGTCCCACGTTTCATTGGGTTTAAGTTTCTTAGGCAACACCCTATCGTTTCGAATTACATGGATCTTGGGATTCGAATTGAACCAGATGTGGGTAACCTCAATCTCACGGTCCAGGGTTAGATTTGTGATGGTAATGAAAAAAGCTTCCTTTTGGCTATCTTCGAGGAATGCCCGATGGACGAGCACTCGAATTCGCCGCCTATTGAGGAGAGCATTGGGGTATTCCCCTCCATAATTTTCAATTAATTTTTCTAGCATTTGTAACATCATAGCCTCCTTTTGACGTCAGCCTAACAAACCGGAGCTAAGCTGTCTACGGCTCCCTACGATTGTAGACTCGTAGAGCGGCGATGTGCAGCCAGTACCATATAAAATATACGCGCGGCCAAATCGCTGGTTGTTGATTCCATCAGCTTGTCGAGCGCTCTTTGCGAGACCTCATGTATTTCAGCGGGGGGCGACTGGTCGGGCCGCCCACGTGTTTAAATTAAAAAGGGTATCACTCTTTTTGTTCGCGCTGCATAAGCAACATACTGTGGGTATTGTTGAACAATAAGATGTTCTTCGGAATATATTCGAATCGAAACACCGCCAGTCCCGATGGCTCCAAGTATCAAGTTGATAACTGAAAGATGTGAACAGACTGCCGCCCAAAGGAAGTACAAGATGGATGCATAGATAGGATGACGAATATATGCGTACGGGCCAGTAGTGACCAACCCACCTTCAGTTGGATCCGCTGCGGCATGAAAACTTCTTTTTCCAAATGTTATTCGGGCCCAAGTCATTAACCCAACAGCCAAAAGTTGTATCGTGATTGCGATATAACCTGATGCCAGAAGAGAACTCTGGATGAACAAGCCAACCAGTGCAAGAACTAATATAAAATGACCAGTTATCGATGCAGACCTTAAACTTAACACAATTACTCCTTCGTACTCGATGCCAATTGGCTGCCTAACGGACCGGAACTAAGGCGACATGCAGCCAGTTCTGTGTGAAATATACGCGCCGCAGATATCGCCATTTCCCCCAAAGAACGCGCGTGGCCAAATCGTCGACGGCTGGTTCCCTTAGCCTGTCGAACGCTCTTTGCGAGACGCGCGCATTCTAGCGGGAAGTGATTGGTTAGGCTGTGGCCCAATTGGACGCTCATACACTACCTGGAATCAGGGATTTTGTATTTGTCATATACTTTTCGTACTGCTTGCCGAACTTTTCAAGAAGAAAAATTTGTTTGCATCGAATCCGGCAGGCAATTGCGCCCGTAATAGGAATCACAATTATTATCAAGCTAACCCAAGAGCCCAAATACACCGCCAGTCCAATAAACTCAATGAGAAATCCGGTGTCGATGGATGGCGAACGTATTTATTCAATCCTCTTAAAACCAGAATGTGTCCTTTTTGAATGGCAATGTCCACCGTAAAAAACTTGCCAAGTGATATAATTGAGAGCGAATGAATTATTAATCCTCCCATCAGAAAAGAGAAGGCGATCGCACCGGTAATCGATCTTGACAATCGGAATGCCGCTGAGGGATGCCATTGAAGAACAACTGTGAGACTAATCGAAGCAATGATTATGAGCCATAAGAGTCGCAAGGGACCTCGATCTTTTATTGATGATGATCTTTCTTGAGACCTTTTTAACATCAAAAGAGTAATCTCTGAGAGTGGGAGAGAATAACAGCATATTTGAGAAGTGAATCAACGGCTATAATTATACCAATCAAAGGAATAGGAATCAAGATGCTTCATTGCCACGGCATTAACGGGCCGGAGCAAACATGTCTACGACTCCCCACGGGTCTTCGACCCGAAGGGTCGGGGCCTACGAGTCGTAGCCTTGCAGAGCGGCGACCTGTAGCCAGTTCCGTGTAGAATATAAGCGCGGCATATCTCGCCATTTCTAAAAAAAAATGCGCGCGGCCAAGTCGTCGACGGCTGGTTCCGCCAGCTTGTCGAGCGCTCTTTGCGAGACTCAGCGTATTCTTGCTGGGAGCACCGGTTAGGGCACGCGACACATTTCTAAGAAGTTATTCCTTGCCTTGTTCTTTATTCAAAGGCTTCCAATGTACTTTGTAATCCTTGTCAAGCATAAGTTTTGCAAGAAATGAGATTTGACCAGTATGGATCTCCAAGTGTGTCAAAGCTGTGATCAATGCAGACATAACTGTTTCATCAAATCCTTGAATGCGCCGCTGTGCAAGCAATGATTCCGGTGTAACCTGCAAAACCGTATCTTGGACTTTTTTATCTAATAAACCTATTTGTTGAAGAAGTTCTTTTTTGGAGACGGAGTTTAGATCAGTAAATTCTTGGGATCTGTTGCGCTCAAATGCATGACCACCAATTCCCGAACAAACCCATTGGTTAAGATTTCCTGATAGATGTTGGAGAATTATGCCGACGCTATTTGAATTACTTGATGGACGGTGCCAAATTTGTTGATCGTCTAGTTGATTAACTGCATCGGTGATTCGCTCAAATGCCTTGGAAAAAC
>CAWJKX010000163.1:0-3606 GCA_963843065.1 uncultured Bacteroidota bacterium | reverse complement strand
ATGTTTTTCTGACCTTCAACTTTGAGTTTTTACGTATTGCTAGCGGAACCACTGATGCGCCGACGATTTTTAATCCGACAAACCATGCGTATTTCAACCTGACAGGAAATCCTAAAAACACAATTCTGGACCATGAAGTGATGATTGCCGCCGATCAATTTACTCCCGTTGATTCCGTGTTGATCCCGACGGGGAAACTTCAGAACGTTGCGGGCACTCCACTCGATTTTCGTTCGCCGAAACGAATCGGCGACAGAATCAACGATCCCTATGAGCAACTTCAATTGGCGGGAGGGTACGATCACAACTGGGTGCTGCACGAGTACAACAAAACCGTGCGCCTTGCGGCAACCGTGTATGATCCGAAGAGCGGACGTTTTATGGAAGTCCTGACCGATCAACCGGGCGTGCAGTTTTATACTGGAAATTTTCTTGACGGGTCTCACAAAGGAAAAGAAGGGATCGCGTATCAATACAGGTCGGGACTCTGCTTTGAAACGCAGCACTTTCCCGATTCACCCAACAAACCGCAATTTCCGTCTGTTGTCCTGAAACCCGGCGAAACATATCGGCAGACTACCAGGTACCGTTTTTCGACCAGGGACTAAAAGGTTGGGCAAGAACCCCGCACCTCTGCGGCACTCTGTGAGTCTCGGTGCTTCTCTGTGTAACAAAAGAACGATTCCACAGAGAAACACAGAGGCGGCACAGGGAGCCACAGAGAAGAAGCCCGGAGACTAAACGCTCGTAATGGGAGTTCGATTCAATGAGCAAGTATGCCATCGGATTAGATTTTGGAACAAACTCATGCCGTTCGCTGATTATTGATGTTGCGAACGGAAAAGAATTGGCAACGCACGTTTTTCCGTATCCTTCCGGTACCGACGGAGTCATTGTGGATTCTGCGGACCCGCATATGGCGCGGCAAAATCCTGCTGACTATTTGAAAGGTATTGAAGTCTCTGTCAAAGAGGCAATTGTAAAAGCGAAAAAAGCTGAACCGATCTTCTCTCCGCGTGATGTCATCGGCATCGGTGTAGACACGACAGGAAGCAGCCCCATGCCCGTCGATGCTGAAGGAGAGGCGTTATGCTTCAGCAAAGAATTCGAACATAATCCTGCGGCTATGGTATGGCTCTGGAAAGACCATACAAGTTATGCAGAAGCAGCTCAAATCACCGAGACTGCGTCAAGGATGCGTCCCGAATACATGGCGAAGGTCGGCGGGACATATTCTTCAGAATGGTTTTGGAGTAAAATTCTCCACTGCAAGAACACGGCCCCGGAGGCATATCAAGCAACTGACAGTTTTGTTGAAATTTGTGATTGGATTCCCGCGGTGCTTGCGGGTACAACTCATCCACAAACACTAAAGCGGAGTATTTGCGCTGCCGGACACAAAGCGATGTTTAATGACCAATGGGGGGGACTTCCGGATGAGGCGTTTCTTGAGTCACTTTCACCGGGATTAGGGGCATTGCGTGGTCGACTGTACTCCCGCGCATATTCAGCCGATGAAAAAATCGGAACTCTCGCTCCGGAGTGGTCGAAAAAATTAGGCTTGCCGGAATCCGTTGCGATTGCCGTCGGAGCGTTCGACGCGCACATGGGCGCGGTCGGCGCAGGAATTCAACCCGGCACGTTGGTGAAAATTCTCGGTACGAGCACGTGCGATATTATGATCCAGCCGAACAGCACACCTCTTTCCGATATTCCCGGCGTTTGCGGCATCGTCAACGGTTCGGTCATGAATGGCTATTACGGAATCGAAGCAGGGCAGTCTGCCGTCGGCGATATTTTTCTTTGGTTCATCAACAATCTTGTACCGGAGAGATACGGCGCAACTGTGGACGAGAAGTTCAAGAATCTCGAACGCGCGGCAGGAGTGTTGAAACCTGGGGAGAGTGGACTGATCGCGCTCGATTGGAACAACGGTAACCGCACAATTCTCGTCGACGTTCGCTTGTCGGGCCTGCTGATCGGTCAAACGCTCCACACGCAGGCACATGAAATTTACCGCGCACTCGTTGAGGCAACGGCGTTCGGTGCGCTGCGCATCATCGACCGGATCGAAGAATACGGCGCCCCGGTAAAAGAGGTCGTTAATTGCGGAGGGCTTGCCGCAAAAAATCCGCTGCTCATGCAAATCTACGCGGACGTTTCAGGACGCCCGATGAAAATATCCCGGAGCGAACAAACACCGGCACTCGGAGCCGCAATGTTCGCCGCCGTGGCAGCCGGAAAAGAATCGGGAGGATATGCAACAATTCAAGAAACACAGAGGGCGATGTCGGGAGTTGAAAAGACGTATTTGCCCTCTGAAAAAAATCATCAAACATATGCCGCGCTCTACAAATTATATTGCCAATTGCACGACGCGTTTGGAACGAAGGCATGGAACGGTTCGATGTATGGCGTGATGAAGGAATTGCTCGCGTTGAGAGATTCAACACGAAAGGGAAACTGATGGTTGAACAATTGAAAAAGAAAGTTTTTGAAGCGAACTTGGCGTTGGTGAAATACAACCTCGTCGCGTTAACGTGGGGAAATGTGAGCGGTATTTCTCGCAGCGACGGACTGATCGTCATAAAACCGAGCGGCGTGGACTACGAGAAACTCTCGGTGAAGGATATGGTTGTGCTCGACCTCAACGGGAATATCGTAGAGGGGAAGCACCGCCCTTCGTCGGACACGCCGACCCACATCGAACTCTATAAAGCTTTTTCGTCTATCGGCGGAATTGCGCACAGCCACAGCGAGTATGCGACGATTTTTGCTCAGGCGTGCAGGGAAATTCCTTGTTTCGGAACTACCCATGCAGATGCATTTCACGGGCCGGTTCCGGTCACCCGGTTTTTAACAAAGGACGAAGTCGACAACGGATACGAGCTCAACACGGGGAGACTCATCGTTGAACGGTTTTCGAATCTTGATCCTCTCGCGGTTCCGGGTGTTCTCGTTTCGGGGCACGCGCCGTTCACGTGGGGTATGGATGCTCGTGATGCCGTCAGAAATAATTTTATCCTTGAACGCGTTGCGTCGATGGCCCTCCGAGCACTCGCCTTAAATCCGAATCTCTCTCCGCTTCCAGAGTATTTGCTTGAAAAACATTTTTCCAGGAAACACGGGCCCGATGCATATTATGGACAGACGAAATAGAATCTCCAGATTTTCATTATACGCCGGTCCAATTCAGGCTCGCCGGATACCACTAGTGTTGTGTAACAGAAATTCCTTGAATAAGTGTGGCCAGCTAAATCCATGATTCCTGACGGATTTCGGACGTCGATGGCTTCAGACATTCTTAACTTATTTGCGATACGGGACACTAGCAGAATGATGAAAAAGTCCATAGAGCTTGCCACGAAGCCACAACGACACTAAGAAATTAAAGTAAAAAACTATTGTCGTCAATATCATCAACGGTAGAGAGAGCGATTTGTTTAAAATTATTTCGTGCCTTCATGACGTAGTGGCTCATAAAAGCGTTTTTCCACAACCTGATAGTAAAGGAACAGACCTATGATCGATCTCAGACAATATGAAATTTGGTTTCTTACCGGAAGTCAACACCTGTATGGTCCGGAGACGCTCAAAAAAGTTGAT
>CAWJKX010000162.1:0-15024 GCA_963843065.1 uncultured Bacteroidota bacterium | reverse complement strand
CGGGAGTTGCTTAAATTCACTGTACAAATGTAGTCAAATGAAAAAAGATTTGCAACTGCTTTTTGACTACAGCGGAATGTTGCCGTGTTTCTTTTTGGGATTGCGGTCGACTTTCGTTTCAAGCATCTGTAATGCGCGAATGACCCGCGCGCGAGTCTCTTTCGGCTCTATAACGTCATCCAGGTAGCCCCGCTCAGCTGCGATGTACGGGTTGGCAAATTTTTCGCGGAACTCGTTCTCCTTTTGCTTGACCGCCTCTTTCTTGTTCTCTGCTTTCTCTATCTCTTTTTTAAATATGATTTCGACCGCCCCTTTCGGTCCCATGACGGCAATTTCTGCAGTCGGCCATCCAAAATTCATGTCGCCTCGGATATGTTTGGAGTTCATCACGTCGTACGCCCCGCCGTACGCTTTACGCGTAATGATGGTGATTTTCGGAACAGTCGCCTCGCAAAAAGCGTACAGGAGTTTTGCGCCGTTCTTAATAATGCCCCCCCATTCCTGTGCGGTACCAGGCAGAAAGCCGGGCACATCCTCAAACACAAGAAGCGGAATATTGAACGCATCACAGAAGCGGACGAACCGCGCCCCTTTTACTGATGCATCGTTGTCCAGCACGCCCGCAAGCACTGACGGCTGATTGGCAACCACGCCAACCGGTTTTCCATCCATTCTTACAAAACCGACAATAATATTTTCAGCGTAGTGTTCATGCACTTCGAAAAAATCTTCGTCGTCCGCCACCGAATGAATTATCTGCTTCATATCGTATGGCTTATTCGGATTTTCAGGGATGATCGAATTGAGTCTATCATCCATCCGTTGAATTGAATCCTCTGATTCGTTCACCGGAGGGTCGTCCATGTTGTTCGATGGAAGGAATGCAAGCAAGGTCTTTAGCCTGTCGATGCACTCTATTTCACTCTCACAAGCAAAATGTGCCACCCCGCTTTTTGTGGCGTGGGTGATCGCACCTCCCAAATCCTCGGACGATACATCTTCATGCGTTACGGCTTTCACCACACCAGGCCCTGTAACGAACATATAACTCGTGTTCTTTACCATGAAAACAAAATCTGTGATCGCCGGTGAATAAACGGCCCCGCCGGCGCACGGCCCCATAACGGCTGATACTTGCGGGATGACGCCCGACGCCATTGTATTGCGGAGAAAAATATCAGCATAGCCCCCCAGGCTAACGACTCCCTCCTGGATTCGCGCGCCTCCCGAATCGTTCAGCCCGATCAACGGCACGCCGACCTTCAACGCCATATCCATGATCTTGCAGATCTTTTCCGCGTGTGCCTCCGAGAGCGAGCCGCCAAACACGGTAAAATCCTGGCTGTACACAAACACCTCCCGTCCGCTGATCCTGCCGTGCCCGGTAATGACACCGTCGCCCAAATACTTCTGAGTTTCCATTCCAAAATCGTACGATCGATGCTGTACGAGCATGCCGATTTCTTCGAATGTCCCCTTGTCGATCAAGAGGTCTATACGCTCGCGGGCGGTGAGCTTCCCTTTTTTGTGCTGATCGTCAATTCTCTGTTTGCCGCCGCCCAACATTGCGCTTGATTTTCTTTCACGGAGATCTTTGAGTCGATCCGTTGACATGAGTGCCTCATTGTAGGGTAATGAAATTTGTCCGTAGCAGAAGATACTACTTCCAATGTGTTATTTCAATGGGTAGTACCTCAGTTTGAGTGAGCTTATTCAATCTCTTCTTTCTCTGATGCCAGAGAAAGAAGCAATGAAATTGAAACACTGCCTTTCAACGCAACGTGTTGAACATCTCCGAAAATTTTATTATTTTAGTTTGTCCAATCTATTGTATTCTCACGCCCATAATCCTCCACACATGCAAACATTAGCGAAGCAGCTTAATCCCAAAAATTTTGACTTCAAAAAATACATCAAGGAATTTAATTTTTCAGAAAACTTCCGCTTTAACCTCGGACATTTACGAGGCGATCTTTTAGGGGGATTAACTTCTGCAATAGTCGCCCTCCCTCTCGCACTCGGCTTCGGTTTGTTGGCCTATAATGGAAATCCTGAAGGCGCCGTTGCAGGACTTTACGGAGCGATCTTCACCGGCATTCTTGCATCATTGTTCGGCGGGACTCCTCAGCAAATCACGGGCCCAACCGGGGGCATGACCGTTATTCTGACAACCGTCTACATCCAGTACGGTGGAGCTGAGGCGTTGCTCGCAGCCTGCATCATCGCCGGTGTTTTACAGATCGGGTACGGATTCTTGAAACTCGGCAAGTACGTTCATCTCGTTCCGTACCCTGTGACCGTCGGTTTTACCAATGGCATCGCAATACTGATTTTTCTCCAACAGATAAAAACATTTCAGACCGCGCCGGTCATCGCGCTGATCACCATGGGGACAATTTTCTTAATCCCGAAGCTGAAGAGAAACCTGCCGAAATCGCTCATCGGATTGATCGTTGGAACACTTGCAGCATTGCTTATCCCCTCATGGACATTCTTAGGTTTATCATACCATGCCGACCTCGGTTTTGCATATACCTCGGCGGTGAAAGTCATCGGCGAGATTCCCTCCTCATTGAGAGCGCCGCATCTTCCTGCCATCTCTTGGGAAACTTGGAAAACGGTATTTCCCGCGGGATTCACGATATCGCTTCTCGGCGCTATTGAAACCCTGCTCGCTTCCGTTGTGGCGGACAATGCAACAAACACAACTCACAACAGCAACAAAGAATTGATCGGACAGGGCATTGGTAATTTCATTGCGCCGTTTTTCGGCGGGGTTGCCGGTACCGGGGCCATTGTTCGAACAATGGTGAACGTGCGTGCCGGCGGCTCCACACGGCTTTCGGGAATCATTCACGGATTCATCCTTCTCCTCGTTGTGTTGTTTCTCGGCTCCCTCGCGTCGCAAATTCCATTGGCAGCGCTCGCCGGTGTCCTGATGATGACCGCACTCGGCATGCTGGAGATTGAGCCGATCAAGCTCATTCCCAAAACACCTGCCGCAGACGCTGCAGTGATGATTGCGACGATACTCATCACGGTCTTCACGGACTTGATCACTGCCGTTGAAGTCGGGATGGTGATGGCGGCGTTCCTTTTCGTCCACCGGATGAGTGAAATGGGAATGGATCAAACGCTGTTGAGCGAAATCAAAAGCGTCACGCTCGGCGAAGAATTGGTCAATGAATTGCAGAAAAACAAAATCGCTGTCATCGATGTTGAGGGACCTCTTTTCTTCGGCGCTGCTAAGAGCTTCGTTAACTCCCTTGAAAAGAATTTCGACGTCAACATCGTCATTCTCGAAATGCACAACGTTCCCATCATCGACACAACCGGTGCCGTTGCAATTGAGAACATTGTCGAGCGGCTCCATAAGGACAAAAAGCGCCTCATTATCGTCGGCCTGCGTCCGACCGTTCGAAAAGTGCTCTACGACCTTGGCGTAACCCGCAAAATCGGAATCGGCAATTTCCTGCCATCTATCAATGAAGCCATCGATTACGCCCTTACCATCGCAAAAAACCAGGGAGAAAAGGCACATCTTGCGAGTTTCGTCCCTGAATCCCTCATCCTTCTCGATATTGAAGCCGATAACAGGAATGAATTATTTGGGAAAATGATCGCACCCGCAGTGAAGGCGGGAATTGTGAAGAATAGAAAAGAGTTTTTGGCGAGTCTCAATGAGCGGGAGGAGTTAACGCCGACAACTATCGGCCACGGCGTTGCCGTTCCTCACGCACGGCTGGGCGGTGCAAGCAATCATGTTGTCGTTGTGTTTGCACGGCTGAAACAAGAACTTCAGTACGACCTCAATCAGAACGAGAAGGTAAAACTGGTCTTCATGGTATCGACGGGGTCCAACGAAAAGCAGTATTTGAACGTTCTGCGGATGATCGCTTCGAACATCAGCGATAAAAAAATATACGAACGGCTTCTCCACGCCGAAGACAAATCGAAAGTTCATCACGTCTTTTCAGAAATCCGAATGAATCAACCATTGACGAGTTAGTGCCGTTTCTAAAAAATAACCTTGTATTTATATAAATGTTTTCATCCTGAGCAAAGCCGCGACGGCCTCCTTCGACGCGCTCCGTTTGCTCAGGATGAGCCGTCGCGGCTGCATCGAAGGACAAGGGTGTACTTCAAAATACAATATTTATTTTGGGGAGCGGCACAAACGCTATGGTTTTCGCACTTCTATACCGGCTTGCCGTTCCAGTACTTTAACGACTGCGGAGTAGTCCTCATGCCCAAACCCGGCCGCAACCGCATCCGAAAACAATTTTCGTGCTACCTCTATTCCGGGAAGAGGAACTTCCAATTGCTTTCCCGCATCAAGGATAAGATTGATATCCTTCAACAGGTGCTCGACATAAAATCGGGGAGAGAAATTCCGGTCGAGCATCGAGTTTCCCTTCGTTTGGTACATCGGCGCACTCAACGAAGAGTGGCCGATGATGTCAAGCAAAGTTTCCGGATTAACGTCTGCTTTTTGTGCAAGCACCAGCGCTTGCGCGAGAGTTGTCCCCATCGCGCCGATAAATAGATTGCAAAGTAATTTTGTGTACGAAGCTTGTTCCGGCCTTTCAAATCGCCAGATTTTTCCGCCGAGGAGCTTCAAAACATCTCCGGTCTTAAGAAAAGCTTCATTGCTTCCGCCAACGAACAATAACAACGATCCGTCCGTCGCTTGCGGCACACTCCCCAGCACGGGAGAATGCAAGAAGAAACATCCCTGCTTTTGATAGTCAACGCCAAGCTGCTTCGTCGTCATCGGCGACACTGTGCTCATGTCGACATGCGCACACCCCTTTCGAATTCCCTGCATTATTCCGCTATTTCCAGTTGCAGTTTCCGCCAGCGCATTTGAATTTGCCAGCATCGAAAAAACGATTTCGGAGCGCTCGGCTACTTCCTTTGGCGATTCGCACCATCGTGCGCCTTGGCTGATCATGCCCGCGGCTTTCTCTTTTGTCCGATTAAAAACCGCCAATGGATGGCCTGCATTCAGCAGACGCGTTGCCATTGGAGAACCCATCATTCCAAGACCGATAAAACCGATTGACATTTTCATGTGAAACCTCCGCGTGATACATGAAAAAGGCGAATTGAATTTCGCCCGCCAAAAAGATTGAGGATGATTGCATCACCCTACAATTCTACCGAATCAATAATCGCACCGCCAACGACATCATCCCCTTCATAAAATACTACTGATTGACCCGATGTGATCGCCCGTTTTGGCAAATCGAATTGCACGCGCACAACCCCTTCACCGTCTCCGTCTCCTTCAATCTGCGTGACGAGCGCTGCCTCATCGGTATCTTTGTAGCGGATTTTTACCGTCAGCTGTTTCCCGTTGCGAAGATGATCGTACTTCATCAGGTTCAGCTTCTTTGCGGTGAGCGTCGTTTTGAGTAAATCGTTGTCATACCCGACAGTAATGACATTTTCTTTGTAATTAATGCCGGTAACATACACCGGCTCGGGAAACGCAACGCCAATGCCTTTTCTCTGGCCGACTGTGTAGAAGGGAAAGCCTCGATGCTTGCCGACAACTTTGCCGTCCATGACGACGTCGCCCCCCGCCACCGATTCTTCCAACTGCGGGAGCTTATGCTTCAGGAAGCGCTCATAGTTGTTGTCGGTAACAAAACATATTTCATAACTCTCCCCTTTTGCCGCCGTTTGCAAGCCAAAACGCTCGGCTATCGCGCGCGACTCCGGCTTCGTCAATTCTGCAAGAGGAAAAATTGTGCGGCGCAATGAATCTTGTGTCAATCCCCACAAAGCGTATGATTGATCTTTCTGAGCATCTTTGCCGCGAGAGACAACATACCTGCGGGTCTGGTCATCTTTTCGCACGCGTGCATAATGCCCCGTGGCAATAAAATCGGCCCCAAGTTTAAGGCTCTTTCGGATCATCTCTTCCCACTTGATCTTTCGATTGCAAATGACGCACGGGTTTGGTGTACGGCCGTGCATGTATTCTTCGACAAAATTATCGATGACTTGTCCGCCGAACGCCTCGGAAAAATCCAGCACATAGTGCGGGAAACCAAGCTTTGCCGCAACCATCCGGGCATCGTTGATCCCATCGAGCGAACAACAACTCTTGTCATTGTCATCGTTCCCTCCTACGTCCTCATAGTTGAACGTCTTGATAGTAATGCCGATAACGTTGTAACCCTGCTCGACAAGGAGAGCTGCAGCAGCCGATGAATCGACACCGCCACTCATTCCAACAACAACCGTTGTTTTTTTATTCTCAATCATGATGCTATAAATGTAGTAAAATTCCTCGCGACTCTCAAACAGCCGTAATGGTACAGTTTGAGTAGATGTCGGACACTTTGTTGATCTACCGTACTAAATATTTTGACATCTCGCGATTTACCCGATAAGGTGTGCGACATCTACTACGCAAGAAGCAAAATGTAACAAAATACAAACCCCGTGAGCGATGAATGATTCGCTGAAATTACGTAAAAGTTCATGGAGTGAATCCATAAAAAAGGCCTGCCAATATTTACTATAACAGTCATAGCCCAATATCCATTTGAACGGTTACCCTGTTATCGAGCGGCCCTATGATCTCGGAGTTCCCCGAGCCGATCGATACCGCCCCGGTTTGAAAGGTCTCGCTATATTTAAAAGAAAACTCCATGCGCTCAAGGATTTTCCATCCTGCAACAACGTACCAGCGGCTTCCGCGTCCATACAACGGAGGAAAAGAATATCCTCCGCGGACATCACTTTCGTATTCGTACACCCGGGAATCGTACGACTGCGTATCGAAAAACACCATTCTGGCAGTGCCGTAGAAGCATGAATGCGGCGGAGATAAATTCACTTCGGTGAACATTAACATTCCATCTTCCTTGTTGTGCGAAACGGAATATGAGACGGTAGTCAATTCAATTCTCTGAATGAATTCCGCCCACTTGTTCAGAGCGAAAGAACATGAGGCCCTCCAGTTTTCTTGCTCCCTCAGTTCGAATATTTTTTGTAGATTCTGCTCCTCGTCAATCAAAGTACTCTCTACCGTTTTAGTATTATCTTTGAATTGAATGGACGCGGCGACAGATTTTGTCAGTGCACCTTCACACCGAACGACATACTCACTCCCCGTGTTTGTGAAAGAGCCGGAAGATGGTTTTGTAAATTCATCGTAAGAAGTTGAGATTTTAATTCCTCTCGATGCTTGATACTCCACACCCAAATATTGTCCGTTTTCGCCGTTCACAACTCCGTTCTGTTCGCCGAATCCATACGCGTACGGATTGGCATACTTTCTCGAGTACGACCTCAGTTGGCATGACAACGATAACCGCTTGGAAACTTTGCAAATGAAGCCGGCAACACCGCTCTGAGAATTGAGCGAATTCTCCGCGAGTTCTCCGAACAGAGTAAACGAATCAAAGACAAACTCTGCGTTTGCGCCGATAGCCGAAATACTTTTACCATCGAGAGTAAAGGGTGAATAAATTGCCAGCTGCCTATCGTATCCTACTTTCAATGCGCTCAACCCAATCCTATTCGTACTTCCGATGTGAAAATCTGCAATCCCGCCAATGGCTGTTTCGTTCGCGGCGTTCCTCTTTTCTATTTCTGTTTGAGAACGAAAAAGCCCCGACGTATAGAAGCTTGTTACCGATCCTGCAGAATCGAGCGTCGCTGCAACCGCCTTGCGGGATAAAAAGATCGTTACTGCGGCAGGATAAAACTCCATCGTCATCGCAGCGCCTTGGAAGTAATGATATTCGTCTGTTGCAAGATGAGGAACAATCGTTCTTCCCGTCGCTTTGATTTGGTACAACACACTCCCCCCTTTTGAAGATGACCTTGCGCTCGAAAGCATTAACCCTTCACCGTCATTAATCGTGTAATCTCCCGCAACAAACTTTTTAACGATTCCGTCATTTTCGAACCCGATATACCCGCTCACAAAACCTGCATCCCAAGGTTCACCGGCATCTTTATCAAACAAAATTCCTCCGCTCCACCGCGGCGTATTGATAACCAACCGATCATACTGTGCAACGGGGCTGCCCAGGTATTCACCGTCGAGAAATGGTTTTTGCAGGTGAATGTCCACGCTTCCGCGCGAGCGGAAAGACATCGACGTCACGCTATCAATGAGCGCCGGCGAATGTGTTTCCGATTTTCCGGATGAGAATGTGATGAACGGCGAAACGAGCGCAAGCGTTTGTTCATTCATTTCCGGAATCAGGTGTAAATCGTCGGGAGCAAGATTTTTCAAAGAGTCGCGTAGAAATATAATCTTCATCGCAATCGGCGGCGGAAGAAAAGGAACTCCGCACAAGTCCTGAAACGAAGCCGTATTGATATCGACCGGATTCAGTCGATAGAATTCTAGTTCGTCGAGTGTCGCCGATTTCCCCGTGCCGTCGTCGGATGTGTTTTCCATCAACGATTCAAAGTCCGGAGAAGTTTGCCGAATATCATTCCCCCCCTGGGAATGTAACGTACCACTGCACATTAACAGAGCGCAGCAAAGAACACTGCTTCTCATTATTCTCCCCCCTTCCTATAAACTGAACGAGATTCCTATTGTATGAGTTAAGCCGAGCTCGGCGTGCGTCGCTACGCTATAATCGACGGAGATAGACGAATAGTGAATTCCGATGCCGGCAAAATACCGCGACGGATCGCTCGACACTCCAAAGCGCAGTTCAACGGATTCGAGCGGCAGGAACCGGACACCCGTACGGATCGAAGCGGGGTATCTCACGTCCTTGATAAGCGTGCATGAAACACTCGCAGTCGGAAGAACCTCGCAGGTAACTCCCGTAAGATAGAGTTGAGGGAGTTCATCCTTCTCTTCGCCGATCGTCGGACGATTGACATTCAGCAGGGAAAAGCCCCATCGAATATCGTCCGTCGCTTGAACAGAGACGCCGAGATCTATTCCAACTGTAAATGCCGCACCATAGCCTGCAATTGCAAGATGATCGTAGTTGATATTGCATCCGGCGGAAACAATTCCCCCGAATGATTTTGCGGCAATAACCGTAGCCGTTATTTCACGGTATAAGGAAAAACCCGTACGCGTCGCTGCAACTCCACCGGTAAATGATTCAAACGGAAAAGCAAAAAACATTCCGCCGTTCGACAACTGCGGCAAGTCAAACGGGGAGGGAGAATAGAAAAACGCAGAGTAGAATGACTTTAGAGAAGCGGCAGCAGATGGATTCAACAACAACGAATTTACGTCTCCGCTGAACAAGGCTGAAACCCCGTCTCCATATACGGCCGGCGGCTGCGGGGTCCGTTCGAAGCCCGCATGAGACGTTCCGAGGCAAACAAAGAGAAGCACAAACACTCCGGCATGCCGAAAAGGGATGAGAAGCGTTTGTATACACTTGAATGAAAAAGCGAAAGTAGTTATATTGCGGTCGAGTGATTTCCCCAACAATGCTAAAAGGATTACCATGCGTCCCCCCCTGATAATTGTGACGTTGATATGTGCAGTTTTCTGTTTTGCGGCGACCGCGCTTGGCCAGATCGATGCTCAGGTTATTACCGACATGAATCAAATTCCGGGCTCATCCCGCGACCTCCTGGTGAATTTCGCGGCTGATCTTCAACGATATATCAATTCAAACAGATGGACCTCCGAAGATATTGGAAATGAAAAAATTCAAGTCTCGATCACGGTCTCCGTTGCAATGACGGGGACCCCAACTGTGTACGACGCAACGTTCGTTCTCGGAAGCACGCGCCCGGTATACAAATCCGAAAAGAATTCGGCGATGCTTAGGATTTTCGACGATTCGTGGGAATTTACTTACATTAAGAATCAACCCCTTTTGCGCGATGAAACACGTTTCGACCCCTTGACAAGCTTCATCAATTTTTATATGTATCTCGTTCTCGGCTATGATTTCGATTCCTACAGCCCGCCGCTCAGCGGCACGCCGTATTTTCAAAAAGCGATCACAATTTGCGGACAGGCGCCGGGTTCTACAAAAGGCTGGGACCGAGTCAATTCCGGCTACAGCAAATATTCTTTTGTCGAAGAACTTATGAACTCGAAATATGAACCGATGAGAGAAGGAATGTTCATGTATAATTACAGGGGAATCGACTATCTAGTGGTAAAGCCCGACGCCGCTTACAAAAACATTATCACATTCATTCAAAACGTTGCTGATTTCAAACGGTCGGTGAACCCCAGTTCCCTCATCGTCAAAGCGTTCTTCGACGCAAAGTACCAAGAACTTGCAGAAATTTTCAGAGATTATCAAGACAAAAGTATCCTCCAGCTCCTTTCTTCCGTCGACCCCAGCCACCAAAGTACGTATATGGGATTAAAATAAAGGAACACAGAAACCGAACTTCTCCCAAGCAATTCCGTTCGAAAACCGTTTTGCTTGAAGAAAGTGCTTTATTTTACTCCATCAACGTTACTGAAATAATTGTGTCGCCAATTTGTATTTTGTCGACAACGTCCATATCCTTCGTATAGCCGAAAACAGTATAGCGCCCATCAAGATGCGGCGTTGGACAATGAGTAATGAAGAACTGCGAGCCCTCTGTGTCCTTTCCCGCGCTCGCCATTCCCACAGCTCCTTCTGAATACAATGCGTCGGGATGTACTTCGGTGCGGATCGCATACCCTGGCCCGCCAAAGCCATTCCCCAAAGGATCGCCCCCCTGTATCACAAAATTCGGAACAACGCGGTGAAACATCAGCCCATCGTAAAAATGTTTCCTGACCAGTAATATAAAATTCAACACAGTAAATGGTGCCGCATCCGGACGAAACTCCATCCTGACACTCCCCTTAGTGGTAATGAGAGAAGCAGAATGATATCGCTTCAGCAATGCAACATCCTCCGGCTTGTAGAATTTGCCGGTATCCGGAAGCGATGAGACTTCGTCATCATGATTTTTACCCGTTATCACCTGCAATGCGCCCGCAGCGGCTTTGGCAACAATTCTACTCGGGTCGCTCAAGGATCGTTGCAGCAAAGGAATCGCAGCATTTGCTTTCAGACCGGCAAACAGATTGATGAATTCTACCATCACCTCTACATCATCAGGCGTTGAAAGACTTTGATATGCCGCGATAAACTGGGGGAGGTATTGGATTCGTAACAGTGTGCGAATGGACGTATCTTCAATCGCCGCCGCCACAGAAAAAGAAATCGAGATATCGCGCCTCTGCAGCAGCGGAAGAATCTTCTGACAGAATTCCGATTGGGCGGCTGAGTCTTTGTCACCGACAATATTTTGATATGCCTCAACAGCAGCGCTGATTGTTCGTGGATCCTTGTTCAACAATTCATTCTGAAGGGGAACAATTGCGTTCTTCGATTTAGTCTCTCCGAGTGCGGAAATGATTTTGGATCGGAGCATGGAGTTTCCATCTAACAACCGGAGAAGGTGAGGAATGGACTTCTCTTTCAAAAGCTTTGCCAAAAGAACCGCTGCATCTCCCCTTTGCCGCCAGGAATAATGAATCGAATCCGGCAATATCTCCTGCAGAACCTTAACTAAATTACCGGATGAATACTTTTCAGCGTCGGAATTCAACATCGAAAACGCGGTGAGAGCAACGTGCTCATTCTCGTCGGCAATAAGTGAAATCAAAACAGGCGAAACGTCTTCGACCATCTGATTTCGCAGCGCCCTCACGCAATTGACGCGAACTCTCCAATCCGGGTCGCCAATGGCATGGTTCATAACTGCCGTCCTTGCTGAAGAATCGGCCACAAGGCCGAGGAGCGTTGCCGTCCACATTCTGATTTCCGGTGAATGATCATTCATAGCAGCAAGTAATGCAGGAAGATGTCGCTTCACCGATAGGGAATCTCCGATGCGCATCATCGCATAGACGGCCATTTGTGTGGACTTCGAACGTCCGACAAGACCGGCGACATACTCCGTTGCAAGCGAATCCTTAATTCTTCTGATTGCAAATCTGGCAACAGAAAGCGCAACCGACGGTTGAGCGCCACGAGAAAAGGAGGGCGCCTTTTCGATTAGTACCTTGAGATGTTCCCTTGATCCACATTTTCCTACTGCGTAAATAATTTCCTGCAGACATTGTGAATCGGACTCCGATTGAATCCGTTCAATCAAATGCGAGCCCGCTTGCGAACTCCCTATTTGGCCGAGGGCAAACGCAGTGCCGCGGCGAACGGCAGGGTTTGAATCGTTCAACAGGGGGAGAAGAAATTGAATTGATGACGAATCCTGAATATTTGCCAGGGCGACGGCTGCGCGAGAACGCTCCGAAGGGATGGAAGAATGAAGATAAGCATAGAGCTTTCCATCAGCCAGCGACCGGGAATTCTGCAATTCCGCAATACTATCGATCGTTTGCGCGGCGACTGATTCACAGTAAATCAATGCAAAAAAAGAGGATGCAAGAATTGTTAGGAATTTTTTCATGGATGCGATTGAAAAACAGGAAAACTCCGTTCCCAATCCCAATGAGATCCCTTTGGGGACTAGACGTTTGGAGCGAGTTGGATAGATAGACCTCATTCCCAGCTTCTCCCGCTGCTACGGGACAGTCTGTTAAACCTCGTTCCCAAACTCTGTTTGGGAACGTTCGTGTCTGTTCCCAACGGGACGTTGGGAACAAGATGGTCGAACAAGATGATAGGTCTATTCCCCTCGATGATCTAAAAATACGGCCTTACGCGATATTTTACACCGAGCACGTCTTCAACATACCTCTTCGCTTTTTCGACATTTACCACGTCCATCCCCACAACGCTCATGACAACTTCTGGAACATATTTTTTTGCTTCACCCGCAAAATCGACCATCGCCGCATGATTCTTTTCCCCGTTGATCCTCATCAATTCGCCGTATTGTTTCGGGTCGACCGAGTTCAAACTAATCGATACCGTATCGACAACACCGCGGAGTTCCGGAGCGATATTTCTTTTATTGATGAGACTTCCATGGCCGTCGGTGTTGAGCCGAACTCTCCCGCCGTTTGCTTTCACCCATGCACCGATTTCTTTCACGGCATCGAAACGTATCGTCGGTTCACCATAGCCGCAGAAAACAATTTCATCGTACGCCTTTGGATCTTTAATTTCTTTGATGACCTCCTGAATCGTTGGTTCACGAGTTATTTTCAAATTATGCCCTTTGACAACCGCCTCCCCTTTTCTATCGCAGAAAACACAATCGGCATCACACCGAATTGTCAGGTTGATATAGAGGGAACGGCCCAATGAATACGTAAAGACAGGCTCGCCGAGCGAGCCGATATTAAAGAGACGCTTAGCGTTGTACGACGTCGTTCGCGCGACATCCTTTTCAGTTGCATTGCAAATTTCAGCAATTTTTTTTCCGATCTGAGGAATGTACATCGGCTCATTCCGTTTCCCGCGGTGCGGGGCCGGTGTAAGATACGGTGAATCCGTTTCCAGCATAATATGGTCATAACCGATCGCCTGTAACGTTTCCACTGCCGGGGAATTTTTAAACGTCACAATTCCCGGATAGGAAACCAAAAAACCAAGCATGAATAACCGCCTTGCAGTTTGGGCATCGCCTGAGAAGCAATGAAATACACCTTTCGGCGCAGGGAAACGGCTGTTCGGTGTCGCCTGCTGGCTTCTCCAATATTCATTTTTCTGGATCATATGCTCGACGGCGGAAACAGCATCGTCCATCGAATCTCTCGTATGAACAACGATAGGAAGATTGCGGCGAATCGCGATTTCTATCTGAGATTGAAACATCCGCTGCTGTTTGTCCTTGGGCGTCGTATCGTAGTAATAATCGAGACCGATTTCACCGATGGCGACGACTTTTTTATGCTCGCTGAGTTTTTCAATTTCCCGGAGCGCACCATCATCCGCTTCTGCCATATCCAACGGGTGAATGCCGACGCAAGCGAAGACATTCTCATAGCGCTCCGACAGAGTAATCGCCTGTTTGCTTGTCTCGACACTTGTGCCGGGAACTACAAAGAAATTTACACCAGCCTCTTCAGCACGCCGAATCACCTCGTCGATATCGTCCTTAAAATCGGGATAGAATAGATGTGTGTGTGAGTCTATGAACATGTGATCTTCTTTACCTAAAAAATCTGAAATGTGAATTACCTCTTTTCCGCATCTTCAAATTAGCAAAGCAATGCCCGAATATCAAGGAGAAGGAGATGGTACGTTGCGCTTTTTTTCCCATAGTTGTCGGACACCTAATCCGGAAAATCGCGATATGTTGAACTATTTGACAAGGTAAATCAAGAAGGTGTCCGACAGATCCCTAAAACCTACCGTTCCCCCGTGCCTTGCTTATCCCTCAACCTTTGCGTAAATTTATACAGAGTCATGAAATTACTACAGGAAATCCTATGAAGACTGTCGTCGATGCGTTAACTATCGCTCTCCCCGTTCTTTATTTCAGCACGGTGTGGGCGTACGCCAAGGCTTTCTTCAAGGACTCTGTTCTCGCAAAGCGCGTAAAAACGCCTCTTCTTCTTACCACGCTCGTGATTCACCTGGCATACCTTCTAATGCGTACGGCTTTGTTCGATCATCCCCCGATCACCACGATATTCGAAATAATGTCTATCATTTCGTTTTCTATTGCCGCTGCTTACACTGTCATTGAATTCCAAACGAAAGTCAAAAATACAGGATATTTTATTCTCATCCTCGCGTTTCTTTTCCAGACTCTCTCATCGTGCTTTATCAAGGACTTGTCTGAAGTGAAACCAATATTGCGCAGCAACCTCCTGGGCATCCACGTTTCCAGCGCGCTGTTCGGATATGCCGCCATTGCAATCTCTGCCGTCTACGGATTTTTGTATATGATGCTCTACCACCATATCAAATCGAGCCGCTTTGGCGTCATCTATACCAAGCTTCCCAATTTGGAGATGCTTGAAAAGATGGCGATGCTGTCAATTGTGTTTGGATTTTCATTTTTGACGATTGCGATTTCGGTCGGACTGTTCTGGCTTCCCCGCGCGTTTGAACATTTTTCGTACTTTGACCCCGAAGCTGATTGGAACGGTCTTGG
>CAWJKX010000161.1:0-11043 GCA_963843065.1 uncultured Bacteroidota bacterium | reverse complement strand
GACCGTCCCAATGTTCCCATGGTCTTTGCTTTACAGCAGAATTACCCGAATCCGTTCAACCCAACGACAAAAATTGCATTCTCCATTCCATCCCAAATGAAGGTGGAATTGGCCGTCTACAACATCCTCGGCCAGAAGATTGCAACACTTGTCAACGAAACGTTGAGCGCAGGCGGACATGAAACTTCTTTCGATGCCTCACGGCTTGCCAGTGGTATGTATATCTACAGAATTACCGCCGGTCAATTTACGAGCGCGAAGAAGATGTTGCTGTTGAAGTAAAAATCTGATTTCTCCGAAAAGGAGGTTCAGAAAAAAGGCGGTCCGATATATGGCCGCCTTTTTTATTTATGGATGTTACGAAAAGGCCGAAGACCTTTTCATATGTTGCCCGATTGGGGACGCTGGCGCACTGCTACGCTATTTCTCTCCTATCGGAGCTTTACTAACTAATGTTACGCATCATGGGGAATTCATGAACCGAAAATTCCATCGCGTCAAGACACACCCCTCAATCCCCTCTCTCTTACTCGCTTGCCCACACACAGAGGGGATGTTATGACACTCTTGCGCCCATCTCCCTCTGAGGCGAGAGCTTGTGCGTCGGAGAGAGGGGCCGGGGGTGTGTCGAAAGACTTTTGCGTAACATCAGTTTCTAACTATTGCCATGCCTAACGGTTCATTGATATTGAGTGCCGGAGGGGCGAGATATTTGAGTTGCATAACTGCATCTAATTGAAGCGTTGTAAGAGCGATACATTGATCGATTTGATGATCCACTGCGTGACAACAATTATTTATAGGTCAAGAGTTTGTTGCGCAGTACTTGTGCGGGCTGATAGGAAGGCGAAAACGTCAACGATGTATCGACGTATTTCCTGGCGTTCACGAAATCTCCTTTGTTCGCGGAGGCCGCGGAGAGGCCATAATAAATTGTGGCGGTTTCATTTGGCATGCGTTTCCCCTGGGTTAACCGCAGTGCCGCGGTGAAATTTTCGATTGCTTCATCAATTCTTCCCTCGTTGATTTCGAGAAGGCCGAGGTCGATTCGTGGATATGGGTATTGAGGATTGTATTTGATCGACGCGGAATAGTGGATTGTAGCGTTCGCAAACTCCCCCATTTCTTTATACACAAATCCGAGAAGATAATGTGAGTAATAATTTGTCGGATATTCTTCGAGCAGGGCTTCGTACGTTGTTGCGGCATCTCTGAATCGTCCATGGTGTTGAAAATACATTGCACTTCGCA
Source organism: uncultured Bacteroidota bacterium (assembly GCA_963843065.1). Classification (GTDB taxonomy): domain Bacteria; phylum Bacteroidota; class Ignavibacteria; order UBA10030; family UBA8401; genus JAGVPT01. The sequence continues at coordinate 9,792 of CAWJKX010000161.1, read as the reverse complement.
GACATCCTTCGCTCCAGGAAATCTTTGATAAGTAAAGATCGAATGCGATGTTTTGAAGAGTGCTGTCTGCTGCTTCAATGACAAAGGTGCGGGACTCATAGTTGCTAAATGGCCAATGTTTCGTAAGATTTCGCATCGCGATATCGGCGAATGCAAGGTCAAGCCAACAAATGCTTAAGCTGTCCATCTGAAATGGGAGCAGGTGAAATGGTTCATCGTTAAGAGCTGAGCCGGGAACGAGATGGAGATCGAAGATTTTTTGAGGATAGAGGTCGGCGATTTCGTAATACCCACGAGCAGTGGGGTGAAGATGTTCCCAAAAGAGTTCCTTTCCCGGAATTCCGTTAACGCTCAGCGCATTGAACAAAGAGTCGGATGATATCATCGGTATTCCTTCTCTTGCGCACACGCGCCTGATGATCACATTGCTTCTTGACGGTGCGCGGAATTTCAGCAAGTCATTATCGCGGGCGAGAGAAAGGAAAATCCGAGCGGAATCGGGATTCCCCATGGCCAGGTAGATTCTCCCCATCCAATAATTGACGAGAGCGTTTGTCGAATCAATGGCTCTCATTGAAGCCAATTTCTGCAATCCCTCAGCATATTTTTTCTCATAAAAGAAATGCTCGACGGCTGCGATGCTGTCGTCCATATTGTGAGCAGCTCTCATTGAATCTGAAGCAAAAGGGGGAAACATCAAGTTTGAAGCGACGTCGCTGACGATCAGAGGGATGTGGCGGGTTTTACAAAGCCTTGTCAATGCGGTGAGATTTGCTTCAAATTGGTCGAAGACCCATTCGGCATCGGGTGAATTCAGCTCAACCCTGTCGTTTCGGGAGACTTCCTTCATCAAATTTCTCTCTCCAGAATTTACTGATGCGGCATACGCCCGCATTCTTCGCTGAAACCATGCGACAATTCGGAACTCTCTCAGATGATATTTCAGTGGTATCAGAAACGGAAAATCTCTTTCCAGGAAAGAGGCTCCGACTCCGTCGGGGCCATAGAATTCATTGTGTCCCATGTAAGCAACAATGAGATCGGGTTCGGTACTCAACAGCTTGTTTTGCAAGATCGAGAATAACATTGCTGTTGACTGCGGCGGCGCCAAGGTTAATGACTTCGAATTCAAGATACGGAAACTGATGGCGAAGCTGTTTCCTGAGAATGGATGGGATGTTTGCATTCATCTGGTACGGAGTGCCAAACATCGAAGACTCACCCAGGCATACGATACGAAAGTCCTTGGCGGCTTTGTGTTTCTTGAAAAGGCTCGGTTTCAACTCCGGAACAATGACATTGTCGGAGGAAAAATATTTTACGAGTGAGCCCCTGTTGATTTGATATGCCTCTTTGCTGTCATTCTGGACAGATTCGACAAGAGGCGAATCAAGCGACGGATCGAAAACTCGGAGCAAAAGCTCGACGCTGACGAGTAGAAAGAGGAAGAAGAGAAGCGGAATCAGTCTGAAAACAAGCTTCTTCGATTTTGAGATCATCCCATTAATCGGTTTGAAAGGTTCTTTGATAGTCGTAGACCAAGATTGTATTTTCCTGTCATAAGATTTCAGAACGCGCTGAGATTTTCGTGCTCAATCCACGAGATTCTTTCCTTTGCGTCCCTTAACCGGTCCGGCGAGATGAATGTTCTCGCTTGTTGGATCAAGACAAGCGCAGGAACCGTATCAAATTTATAGATATGAACGGCGACTTGCAAGCAAATTGTCTCTAATATTGATGGATTGTCGTTCGGGTTCAAACATTCCGAAGGATTTCCTTGACTAGCGAGCCAGCATTGAATCATTTAGAAGCTGTCTCAAAAACTCCTAAAAATGTCATTCTGAACGGAGCGAAGCGGAGTGAAGAATCCATGACAATCATGCATTGTGAATCTACGAGGCTTCAATGTCGTAGATGCTTCTCCCGCCACAAAGCGCCGGGATCAGCATGACATTTACAAATGCATTCCACATCGAAACCATTTTTGAGATAGCTTCTAGATATTAAAATGAAAAAGCTGCCTGAAGGTTTCTTAAATAACCCGGCTTTCAACTCTGCAAACTCATTGCCTTCGGATATTCGATTTTGTACATTAATTGAAACATATGATTTCACATTACATCCTCCATAGATTACCGATTCTTCTTTTCTTCTGTTTCATGGGCTCAGTTCTCCATGGCCAGACACAGAAATTATCCGACGAATATGTTGCGAAGGCCGGAAAGACCCTCATCTCTGAAGACGAATTCTTGAGTCGCTTTGAACTGCTTCCGGGTTTCGGGCGCCATCGTGCCAACCAACTCGAGGGGGCAAAGGCAGAATTGCTGTACTCAATAATCGCCGAAAAGCTTCTAGCAGAAGAGGGTGCAACGAGAGGCCTTGACAAGGACTCGACGTTTGTCCGTGCATTTCAAGAAGTGAGGAAGATGCTTTCGCGAGATGAGCTGTACCGTGAGGAGGTAAGTCAGAAGGTACATGTTACGAGCGAACAGGTTTCAGAAGGGATCGCGATGGCGCTGCGCCAGCTTTTGGTTTCGTTTATTTATTTCAAGAAGGAAGAGGATGCCCGTTTCATTCGGTCGCAGATGATAAAATCAACGGATTTTGAGCTCCTCCACATCGATTCCTCGTTCAGTGTCACAAGAGATACCGCGACGGTGATTTGGGGAGATGCCGATCCGGCAATTGAGAAGACGGCCTACTCCATGAAGGGAGATGAAATATCAGATGTTATTTTTGCGGCAGGGGGTTATTATATCCTGAAGATGAAAGGGGTTCAGAGGAACAACACGTACGCGTCGATGCAACCGAGCGTTTTGCACGACCGTGTTGAGGAGAGAATCAGACTGCGCGAAGAAAAAGAGCGCATGGAGAAATTCGTTAAGGAGGTACTGAGCGACAAAGTCGGGTACTCGGTGTCGCGAACGTTGCACGAGCTTGCGGATGCAATCAATTCGATGTGCGGTCTGGGAAATGACACTCTGATCACCTTCACTCCTGAGGTAGTTGTCCTAGTGGCTTCAAAGTGTAAACCATATCTCAGGGACACGTTAGCGGTCGTAGAAGACTCTGCATGGTCTCTCGAGAATGTTTTGAATAGGTTTTCGAGCAAGGGTTTCACGCTTCGATGTGCGAAAATCACAGGAATCTTTCACCAGCTGAATACCGAGATGGAACTGTTGGTACGTCAGGAGCTTCTTGCTCAGGAGGCTCTGCGGCGAGGGCTCGATCATGTTCCTGCGATCAGCAAAAGGCTGGAGATGTGGCGGCAGGACGATCTTTCCCTCTTAATGAAAGATCTGGTTAAGCGGTCGGCATCCGTCAACGATGCCGAAATTTACTCATACCTTGAGTCGAAGGGGAAGCTGCCCAGAGTTCCTCGCGTGCAAATACGCGAGCTTCGGACCGCGAGCTTAGATGAAATGAAACTTGCTATCGATCAATTGGAAAAAGGCGCCTCGCTCGACAACGTGATTCGACAATGGTCGGTCGATTCCGCAGCGAGGAAGAACGGCGGAATTTCAGATCTTTTCCCCATCACGGAACACCAGCCGATCGGCGAGCTCGCATGGGAAATGGAGGTAGGTCAACGTTTTGGACCTTTTTCAACCCCGGAGGGGGCATTCTATTTTGAACTGCTGGCGAAAGACACCGCAGCAACACTCACCGATACCTCCGCTGTTGCCCAAATGCGCGAGGCTAGGATGGAATTGCTCCGGATGAAACAAAGAAGAATTTTGGACCTTTACCTTTCGCAAGTTGCGGAGCAGCGGGGCTATGCCGTGTATGAAGATAAATTCAGCAAAATTGCCGTATCTCCTATACCAATGATGACCTACCGTCTGCTTGGATTTGGGGGGAGAATGTTTGAAGTTCCTTTTGTCGAGAAGCTTATTGATTGGCTGAATGTCGAACCCCCCGGAAACAAAATACTCCCCTAATTTTGGTTAAAATAAGAAGTTTTCCTTGACAATTACGTTAAAAACGGCTAATTTTTGGAAGCCCTTCCATAATCATTATGAAGGATTTTCTACGGTGAAAAATCAATGATCTTTATGCTTCCCTGCGGCCAATCTTATTCACTTTGGGCAAAAAGTGTGGACTCTAATCAGATTTTTTGGGAAAGCTTCTTGAACATGGAAAGAAGAATTTGTGTTGTCCTGGCGTTTTGCATCCTCTGCGCCCAAGTCGTTCTGTCGCAAACAGTCAACGTGAAGTTTCGATATGAACCGCAAGCCACATATGTTCGCGTTAATTTCCCCGGTGATTTTAATAATTGGGGAAAGAATAACAACGGAGCCATATATGCAGGCGACCCATCGCAGGCCGACAGTCTTGAATCAGCAACCGGAATGTGGGTGAAGACAATTCCAATATCGTTCGGAACGTATCAATATAAAATCTATCAACAGGTTACTTCAACAACCTCGAATTGGATTTCGGATCCTCTCAATCGTGTCGTGATTACTTCGAACAATGATAATTCACAATTTGTCGTAGACAGTCTGGTGTTGTTCCAGATATGCGCCTATCCTTATACTATTGAAACTGGTGTAAACGGAAATGTCTTTGTTGTAAAGACCGGATTGCCAAAACTTTCTGCAGGAATTTTTCAGCCGGCAGGCGGACCCTCTCTCACGATCAATGCATTCGTAGACGGAACGCCAATTGCCAATGCCGGCAGTTACTACGATGCGCCAAGCGGTATTTTCACATATGCGCCAACTAGTGCTATTGCGGATGGAAATCACGTCTTCAGAATCATCGCAAGTGCCGGAGGGTTGATCAAGACTGATTCGGTTCAATTCACCGTGAGTGCTCGCCCGGTCCAGATCCTAACACCTCCGTTTGTTACGCATAAAACTGTTTACGTTACGGCAGGCATCATTCTCAAACCGGATGGTTCGGGTTCGGACAGCAGCCTTGGTTCGGTATCGCTCTTTGTTAACGGAATCATGAAGAGCGTTCCTGCCTTCAACGGCTCTTTTGCCGATAGTACAATGTTGGTAGAGGGAAAAAATTTAATCAAGGTGACAACTCCGAATGGAGCAGACAGTATCGTTGTCACTCGCCTCGTCAATCATTCGCCGAACGCATTGGATTCAGCACGGCTCTCCGGAACTTCGGTGATCTTGAATGCCGCACTCACGACGGATCCTGATTCGCAAACGGTGACAAATTTCAAGTGGTTTGACGATCCGGTATATCCTTTGGGCCTGAGCGGACAAACCGGAGTAGCAGTTACTGTTGCCAAGCCTGCGAACCCCGGAGAATATTATTACGGGCTTGTGGCTATCGATTCTGCCGGCAATGCTGATACTACGCGGTCCTATTTCATCATTAACGCGGACGGATCGCTGCAGAATCCTGTTATTCAGAGTAATCCGGAATGGGCAAAGCAAGCACGCGTCTATTTCTTATTTCCCAAAGCATTTACGCAGGCAGGAACGATCGGCGCTGCAACGGCGAACCTTCAGTATGTGAAAAAAATGGGATTTAATGTTATTTGGGTGATGCCCGTAATGACAAATGCCTATCCGATCAATCAACAATCCGGCCCGGGCTATAACATCGTCGATTTCTATAACGTCGCTCCTGAGTATGGAACAAACCAGGATTTCAAAAACTTTGTGACGCAGGCGCACTCGCTCGGCCTCAAGGTCATTCTCGATGTGACGCCGAACCATTCAAGCTGGCTTCATCCCTGGTCGGTCGACGCGCACGCAAACAAGTTGAACTCTCCATACTGGAATTGGTATGAACACCATAACCAGCCCACCAATCCAGACCAGACAAACGGGCTCGGCTCCTCGCTTGACGCTGGCGGATTCAATTATTATACCGGCTTCAGCAGTGAATTGCTCAATCTCAATTGGAGCGACGTGGATATGCGTTCGGAGATGATCAACGTGTACAAGTATTGGGTGCAGCAGTTTGGTCTTGACGGATTCCGCTTCGACGTTTACTGGGGGCCGCATCGAAGGTATGGCGAACAGTATATGGGCGAGCCGGTGAGAGCTGCGCTCAAACATATTAAACCCGACATTTTGCTTCTTGGCGAAGACGATGGAACAGGGTCGGGTACTCAGTTTATTTACGCCGACCAAAACGGCGGACTTGACGCATCGTACGATTTCAATTTGTATTTTAACGCAATAGAATACTTTGGGTTCAGCAGTTCGGCTGTCAACACCCTGGACAATGCAATCAACAACGGCGGCTATTATCCCGGCCCCGATGCGCTGTACATGCGATTCATGGAATCGCAGGACCAAGACCGGATTACCTACTTATATTCTGCGCTCTATCAAAAGGAGAATCCAACGACAACGTTTATGCGTACGATGCCGATGGCGACAACCATTTTCACCGTGCCGGGTTTTCCAATGATATGGAATGGTCAGGAAGTGGGCTGGGGATACGGGATATCCGGGTTCAACAGTTAGACCGCGACCGAAGCACAATTGGCTGGGACTTTCAGGGAAAAACTCTGCTGACGCCTCACTATCAGCGATTAGCATGGATTCGCGGAATGTTTCCAGCATTTGCAACGCAGAAGTATGTCAGGCTCTCCACCGGGAACGGACTTGTGTACGGAATAGCTCGTCCGTATAACGGGGGTAACGGCATTGCGCTAATAAACTTCAGTGCATCGCCTGAGAGCACAACCGTTTCATTGTCAGCCGGGAACGGCAACCTTGCCCCGGGCATCAAGGATGGAACGTATTATCTCAACGATGTCTACAATGACTCGTCGCATACGGTTACTGTCTCATTCGCGGGATATAACTTTTTCAACGGTACTCCCTGCGTACGGATCGGCAGTCTATGTGCTTTCTGACTCGGTGATCAAATTAACAGTACCGTTCTCTTACCTCGGTCAAAACTCTACCCGGTTCAAATTCACTGCCGACAGAATTTTCGCTCTCCCAGAATTTTCCGAATCCGTTTAATCCGTCAACATACATTGAATTCGCGATTCCCAATCAGCAGGTTGTCACGATAAAAATATATGACGTATTGGGAAGAGTAGTTGCGACTCTTGTAAATGAAAGGAAGGAAGCGGGAAGATACAGTGTTCAGTGGAATGCCTCGGGGTCTTCGAGCGGTGTTTATTTTTGCATGATGCGGGCAGGAACTTACGTCCGAACGAATAAAATGTTGCTCGTGAGGTAACGAGTGAAAACGCTGATTGCTAATGGCTTTCTTATTATTCTTGCGAGCGCGCTTCTCTGCGCGCAGCCAAAAGTGGTCGATGGCGGAATTCTTTTCACCGTAAAATCGTCCGCCGCTTCTGTTGTCCTTGCGGGAGATTTTAACGGATGGTCGCACGATGCCGATCGAATGACGGTGGATAAAGAGGGAACATTTTCCATCGTCAAGAAATTAAAGCCTGGTGTATACGAATACAAATTTTTAATTGACAGCACGTGGGTTCTTGATCAATCCAATCCGGGAAGTCTTCCCAATTACGACAACTCAAGCAAGAATTCAATCTTTACGCTTACCGAGAACAACAAAATCCTTTACCATGGATATATCCCATCTACGACCAAAACTATGAACGATACGTATCCTCATTCCGGCGGAACGCTTTTCCTCAATCTCATCTGGCACCAGCATCAACCTCTCTATCTCGACCCACAAAGCGACCAGCTCCAGGGTCCATGGGTTCGCACGCACGGCACGAAGGATTATTACGACATGGCGTCGATTCTTGAGAAGTATCCGAACGTGCATTACAATGTAAACCTCACGTCGTCGCTCTTATTTCAGCTGGAGAAATATTACGTCGACAGGCTCCGGCCGTTTGTCGATGTCAAGAATAATCGCGTTGATACGGCAGGCTTCTTTGCACGATGGAAAGGGAAGACCGATCCTTGGATCGACCTGGCGTTGAAACCGACGCAAGATTTCGACGAGCGCGACAAGAATTTCCTCTTATACAACATTTGGAATGCATTCGGCATCAGCGAAGTGCAGATTCTGCGGTTTCCGGGATATAATTTGTTAAAGGAAAAATATGCGCGCAAAGAAAAATTTTCCGAGCAGGAGATGCGCGACCTCAAATTCTGGTTCTACCTTGCTCATTTTGATCCTGATTTTTTGGAAGCGAGAGTGCAGCTTGCTGACGGAACTATTATCGACTTGACGGATTTGGTCGAAAAAAGAACCGACGGAAAATATTATCTGAGGGGGAAGATTTCGGAACAAGAGTGCAACCGCATCGTTGCCGAGACGTTTAAAGTTCTCTCAAACATTATTCCAATCCACAAAAAGTTGATGTATCACCCTTTGAGCTATGAAGGACAAATCGAGGTTGCCACAACGCCTTTTTTCCATCCAATTCTCCCTTTAATTTTTAATTCGGATATCGCAAAGGTGTGCCAGCCGAACGATCCGATGCCAAACCGCTTTCAGTATCCCCAGGATGCGAATGCTCAGGTTGCAAAAGCTATTGAATATTACAAGGAAAAATTCGGACAAGCACCGTATGGAATGTGGCCGGCAGAGGGTTCCGTTGCACAGGAGATTGTTCCGCTATTCGGCAAAAATGGGATCCACTGGATTGCGACGGATGAGAAAATTCTTGCTCGTTCCAAACCGCAGAATCAGCCGAAGTTCTATCCATACGGCGTGTATGCCAATAGTGATGAAATGGACTCGGTCGTTGTTGTTTTTCGCGACACAGAATTGTCCGATAAGATTGGCTTTACCTATCAGAATTTCCGCGGTGAAGACGCAGCCGATGATTTCATCAAGAGCATCTTGCTGTATGCCCCGAAAGAAGGAGATCCGGACCGATTGCTCACGGTTATTCTTGACGGAGAGAACGCATGGGAGTGGTATCGGCAGGACGCTGACGGAAAAGAATTTCTGCATGCACTCTATAGAAAGCTCAGTGCTCTGTATGACACGAAGCAGATTATCTCCGTTACGATGACGGAATACATGCAAGGAAATCCGAAACGCAGAGTCGCTCCGCATCCGATCTCTTCGATGCGGAAGCTCGACTGGCTCTACCCCGGGTCGTGGATCAATGCAAATTTCGATACGTGGATCGGTGAAGAAGGGCAGAATCGCGCATGGAACTATCTGCTTACGGCCAGGCAAGATTTAGAACATTCGGGTTTGCGTCAGCCCGATCCAAAATCTCCGGAACCAAAGTTGGGAACGAAGGAAGACTTCGCGTACAAAGCGTGGCAAGAGATGTACGCTGCAGAAGGTTCAGATTGGTTCTGGTGGTATGCCACAGCTCAAACAGCGCCCGCCGGAGACAAACCATTTGATGTTGCATATACCACACACTTAAGGAATATCTATACATTTGCGCTTCAGGCAGGCGGCACTATGCCTCAAAGAGTGTTTAAAGGGATCGATGTTGTTAAAAAAGCTACGCCACGCCCTTCTCAAAGCACTATGGCACAGAGCAGTAAGACGGATTCTGTTTCGGTGGTGTTTCAGTGCGATGCCCGCAGCGTGTACGTGCGGAAAGGTATTTTCATCGCAGGGAATCAAGAGCAGCTGGGGAATTGGAAGCCCAACACCGTAAGAATGTACGACGATGGAACCCATGGGGACCGCCAGCAAAACGACAGCGTATGGACAATCGAGCTCCAGTTTCCTGTCGGGACGGAAATCCAATATAAATTCACCAACAGCGGTCCGAGCGGTGAATGGAATCCGGGCGAAGAATTTCCAAACGGCAATCGAAGAGTATTCCTCGATGGCTCTATTGACAAGGTGGTCCTCACCGACAAGTTCGGAAAAATGTGACCGGGCTGAAGGAAG
>CAWJKX010000160.1:0-19925 GCA_963843065.1 uncultured Bacteroidota bacterium | reverse complement strand
ACCGATTCCGGGCGCCCTGCAACGAAGGAAGTGCACCAAGGTTTTCTGAACGAACGAGACCTGCAGCGAACCGTGATTCGTTCAGCATCGAATGCTTCGCAGACAGGACAAACCAATGGGGCGGGGACGCTAGGTTCGATACCACCTTTTGGAGACCAGGCATGGCAAGCGCCGCCCTACCAGTCAGGCTCGAGTGCCGAGATTGCCGACGTGGGTAAGGCAGAGCGCGAAGCCATGGAGAAACCTTCGCTAATGTATGTGCGAAAGGCCTCGGCCACCCCTGCGGGTTTTCAGTCCGTCAATGAAGCAGCGCCGCAACTGGGATTGGGGTTGGCGACGGGTACGCGATTGCGGGCACGCTTGGAATCGGCTGCAAGCACGGCTGTACGGGCGCCAGTTCTAGCGGTGATCGAGTACAACTACGAACGCGATGGAGAAATTTTTGTTCCTGCTGGGGCCAAAGCGGTCGGCCACATCAGGGACGCAAACCGTTCAGGGTATGTGGACCTCCAGTTTGATTCTTTGTTAATGCCCGATGGCGCGTCAGTTCCGATCGAAGCTGCTGCGACGGATTTGGACTTGCGGCCGCTGAAGGGAAAGGTTTCGGGCAAGAACACGGGAAAGAACGTCCTGGTCAGATCGCTCTCAGGAATCGGCCAAGCCAGCGCAATGTTCGTGGGACAAGGCAGTTTGAGCCAACCGCTGAGCGAGTCCGATCTGATGCGAGAGCGCGTCAGCAATAATATCGGCGAAACCGGGGACGAAGAGGTTTCTCGATTGGCAGTGAGCCAGCAGATCGTAGTGACGGTTTCGGCCGGGGCACCTATCTACGTCGTACTTGAACAAACACCCAAGCCCAACCAACTGATGCACCAAACAAGCTCCAGGAACAGTCCTACATCCAACTCCACCAATGTTGACCAAGTTGCGCCAGTTGCTCCAGTTGCGAAACTAAAAGCTGCGCAACGGACAAATATCCGTCGTCAGGCGCATCCAGCTGCGGCAGCACCTCCCGGCGGTAGGCGCGAAAACAGCTTGTATATGTGTAGAGACGCACGGGAAGAATTGCCCAGTAAAGCCGGGAGAGAAGCATGCTGATGAAGAGACGCCAGCGGACAACGCCTATAACACTCCCCTTGGGATGATAGGGGCTTCCAGTTACGACATCGTTTCCTGCGCGAAGTGCCGTTAAGAGGTCCAACGCCCGGAGCGGATCATAAGTTACAGTCGCTGTCAAGGGTGACAATCTCATCGCCGACGCTTTCATGAAAGCCAGTTCGGAGTGCAGCTCCCAACCCGCGGTTCATCGGATGCGTGAGAATTCGATACGGCAAAGCACTTGCCAGACGACGAATGACATCTGCACTCCCGTCGGTGGACCCGTCATCCACAAACAGCACTTCCACCCCGCCATTGTCGCGCAGAGCATCAACAAGCGAAGTTAATTTCTGGCATAGTTGAGGAATGCCTTCCGCCTCGTTATAACAAGGAACTATAAGCGAAGTCCGTACTGGGGATTTGCTCTTGCTACGCATCATTAAACTATTGTCGCTTTCCGGCATGAGGGAGAAAACTTTTCACTGGGTCGATTGTTTTAAATTTATGCAGATGTAATGAACTTAATTGGTTCTCCCCTTCAACCACAAAACAATAATATTAACGAGGAACCAGCCCGGACTTTCTGACTACACCGATCTAAAAGGGCTGCTCAGTTGACGATCATTGCCTTAATGTTCTCTGAAGTAAACGCTTGGGTCCCTAATGTTTCGTCGTATACAAAGGTAAGTTTATTTTGATTCACAAGCGATATCGCATGAGCAATACACTAAGTCTAATCGTGTTTGCACGAAAATGAGACAATTTTTTAGAAGCGGCACTAGTCAGAAGGTCTAGTCAACCTTTCACTCACTTGCCATAGTCTTTCTTGATTGGCTTCAATATACGATTCTTTTGAAGATGGTATCGCTTTACATTCGTAAAAGTACTTGCCGCTCACGCCCTCCACTTCCGGAGATACTGCAAGATACACGACCGTTTTCGCCCCCTCTTCCGGAGAAAGTATCTCGCGCTTCAGCAGATTCCGCATTTTCGTCCTCAGCCAATTATTGTTGCTGCCAAGGTTTGTGGCGACCAGGCCAGGGTGAAGGGCATTGACAGTGACGCGTGTCCCTTCCAGGCGCCGCGCAAGAGCATACGTGAAGAGGACATTCGCTAATTTTGATTGCGCGTAGGCTCTTCCAAGACTGTAATTTTGCCCCATTTGCAAATCATCATAATCGATCTTCCCATTGGTATGGGCGCCTGAAGAGACCACCACTATTCTTCCGGACGGGCTTTCCTTCAGCCGATCAAGGAGCAAAGTGGTTAGCAGAAAGTAGGCCATGTGATTGAGTGCAAAATTCATTTCAAGTCCATCGACACTGACTTCTCGTTTTGCGAAATAGGCACCGGCATTGTTGATCAAAATATCGAGCCGGGGATAGCGCGCAGCAAACTCCGCCGCAAGACGTCTCACTTGCTCTTGAGACGAAAGATCCGCGACAAAATAATCGACATGAGCACCCGGTACTCTCCGTCTGATTTTGCTGACCTGATGGATACACCTACGAGCTTTGCGTCCTACGATAACCACGGTTGCACCGGTTCGAGCTACTTTTAGTGCCGTTGCTGCACCTATGCCGGAGGTAGCGCCGGTAATAAGAGAGACTTTTGTAGAACTCTCATTCACGAACGTTTAATCCTTCTTTAGCGTGCATTGCTCTTGTTTTAAGAAAGAGATTCACAATTGCTGGGGGGAGGATTTCCTTGAGCCTGTGCTCATCATCCGCCAAGGAGAGAGAAACTGTTGTTCGATTTCTTATGCCAAATATTCGTTTCTCGATTCTCATTCGATACGGCTTGAATCCCAGCCTCAGGAAGCTTGCCAAGGAGTTCACATTCTGTTCAGAGATCATTCCCAAAATACTTTTAACACCCGCTTGGGAAGCAATGTCTACGATCTTGCCAAATGCAGCCGCCAAAACCCCTGTTCCTCTGTACGTCGGGATTACATAACCGAATTCCATCAAGCCCTCACTCGCGGAGAGCGTCGGATACTGGTCTCCATAGCTTGCCCGGAGATTCTCGTTCTCAGCAGGAAGAACCAGCCATTGCAGAAAGCGAATGTTGCCATCAGAATCTTCCACGACATAACAGGTTTTGATTCCGGCAGCCAGCATCGCCAGACGCGGAACAGCTTCGCGTCTTTCAGGGGAGGGAAGCGCCGTGTTTGAAAGTATAGATTTCAGGATTGCAAAGTCGCTTTCCTGAATGGGGCGAGCGGTAAGATTCCAACGTGATGAACCAATAGTTCGGTATTCTTTGCAGTCCAAAGACACGTCAATATAGACTACTTTGCCAAAGAACCTGCCCAACACGCTTTCTAATAGTTCGCGGAAGAGCCCGTTCGCAAGAAACAGTTGAACATACCGAATAAGGTTGAGGAATTTCTGCACGTCCGAGTATCCTTTGTTTGTACAGCAAACTCAGTTTTCCAAGCAGGAGGAAATGCTGTGCCTTTTCTCATTTCTCAACGCACTCAATAAGAATTCCTGGAAGTTGTATTTGATTGTGTCTAGATGTCGGAACGATAACTTAGGCGACCAGCGTACTCTGCCCTGATGTCCCATCAAATTACTCTTTTCCACCAGAACCATCCAAAACCGCGTTGACCCGTCGAATAAACAACGGCAGACTAATCGGGTCGCCTGACGGCTAGTATCCATCTTCATCAGTTCGTAACAAACGCGGTACTATTGGCTAGGATGCCCCGAATCAAAACGGTACAGATACCTCGGCCAAAGACAATCGATGCGGCCCGGCATGACACGAAGCGCCTTAAATCGGTCGCCAAAGTCTGTAACGAGGATGTACCGATTAGAAAGTCTGCCTAACGGAGGAGGAGAATCACTGAGGGGCAGATTCGTCAAAACATGCATTGGGCCGACTGGCTGCAAGCACGGCGCGAGAAGAGATGCCACGATGGAATCGTTTCGCGGATTCCGAATTGGTCCCCTGATCATATCCTCCAAAGCGACCCAATGAACTGCGGGGTACAGAGTGAGCCCATCTAACTGCCCCACCCAGGGAGCATAGACAAATCCTGGCAGCCCATTAACAGTAGATTTCAAATCCGCAAGCGCCTGAGGAGCTTCGCTTGAGGCCAACACAGTGCGCGGATCATATGCCAGTTGGGCAAAGACGAGACTAAGTGCAATAACCTCAACCCGGAAATAACGAGAATTTCCAACATACCCCGAGGCGGCATAGATTCCGCGGACGCCTTCAAGAATGAGAAATACTCCTATCGGTATGAAAATGTTGTCTGAAGAACCCGGATCAAGGCACCCCAAGACAGCTGTAAGCATCGCTGCAACCAGTTGTATTCTCCAGACATCAAAAACCTTCTGATGCAGTTTCCAGTCACGCATGATATTCCAGAGTGCGAACGAGGCCAGAGTGCCATAGAACAGGTAGAGGAATCCGACATAACGAGGGAACATCCTTACCGTAACCTCCGTCCATGAGGCTGGAATTGTGTACGTAAAATAATGAAAATATGAGCCAAACAACGACGGTCCCAAGAACAGATAGACGGCCGGTCCAAATAAAATCGCCATCAACCAGTATGGGATGGAACGCATTGGCCCATCTTTCATTGTGAGATACAACACTCCGCCGAGTGCGAAAAATGCGCCGTGTTGCTTCATCCAGAAGGAACACACCAACAGAATAATACCCAAGAGGTTGCCCCGTCGCGACCGGCTGCGGTCTATCACGAGACTTCCGGCCAGCGCCAAAAAAACCATCCATGAATCAGAATGTGTGCTGTCGAGATAAGCATCCATAACACGATATGCTGCAGCAAAAGCGCCTGCCGAAATGAAACCCCACCAGAACGAATTTGTCCTCCGTCTTGTCACGATAAACAGAACCACTCCGACCCCTATCGTTCCGGTGATTGCCACGATTCTGAGTGTCATCAGATTGACTCCGAACACCCACGAAAATGGTATCGCCAGAAAGTAAAACAGCGGGTTATAAGCCAATGCTGTATATGCCAAACTCGGTTGCGTATAGATGGGTTGTCCGCTCACGGCACGCTGAAAATGCTGGAGGATAATGTCTTCCATCACGGTCAGCGTAAACGGAAATCTCAGATGATTGAACCATAAAAAGACAATGAAAACGATGTTTGCCACGGCCCAGCCGGCAAGGGCGCTCTGAATGACTCGTGTAAGCTTTCGAGTCCCTATCGATGAAAAATATTCGATAAGGATAATTAAAGCAAAGCCGATCAAGACGGCTAGCCGAATAATCCAGATGTTAAGTTGTAGGAGTTCTCTCATCGTGTATGGGCTGAAGGATAAAAGTCTGTGCCGTTACGTAGCGCGCAGATCAAATAACCGGTTTTCTGAATTCATGATTCGCGCGTGAACTCAAACATTGCAAATTTTTTCACCAAAGGAACTGCGCTCTTACTTCTTGCGAAATTCATAGTAATGATACAGAGGGAAGAATCGTCCGATAGCCATGGGGAAGCGGTATTTCTTCTCGACGACGAAGTGTTTTTCGAGCACCGTACGAATTGCATCGAGACCATTCTTAAATTCCTCTTTAGCGGGAATTCGCGACCACAGAGACACGATGGAATCCAGAAGGACATTCCTTTGCGGGCAGATGGTGAACAGGCTCGCTCCTGGCTTCATGATCCTCTTGGTCTCGAGCACCGCTGTTTCCAGTTCATCCACAAACTCCCAAACACTTACTCCAACCACGGCATCGAACGTTTCACTTTTGAACTGTGTCGCCTCCAGTGATTGTCGGGAGAGTTCAGCGTTAATGCCCGTTGCATCGCAGAGTCTCTTGACTGCATCCATCTTGTCATGAATGTCAATTGCAAAAAGTGCCCGACAATGTTTGGAAAGTTCCGGCAAGAATATCCCGCTCCCTGTCCCGACCTCCAGCAAAGACCCGAAGCTTCTTCCATTCATCAGTCTCAGAATTGCATTAAACCTGAATCTTTGGATGTTGCTGATGGGAAATTTGTAGTTCCAGTGGTAGTAATCCACCATACTGGTAGTCTCCATAAGTCGTCGATCGGGCAATGAGACACGCATGTCATCTTCCTTAAACGGTTACCATACCAACTCATGAACATGATTTATGCCCCTCCCATTCAATGACACAGAATCACAATAGCAATCAGTGAATCGGCTTCGTTTCATATTCTTGTTGTTCGAGTCGCTTATCCCCCGTCACAACAAGCATATCCCCAAAGCGAGTAAACGAGAAGAGATTGTCAAGACGAACAAGGGGATACACCAAAGTCGCAATCACACGCATGCTTGATTGTCCCCAAATTTTTTCGATCGAATGCTCTTGACCAAATATCCGGATTTTTGCCAAGTACGCAAGCACCAGCAATCTATAAAATGGAAAGCCTGTTACAAAAGTCTTCACGTTGCGAAAATGATAAAGTTCTTTCGTAATTTGGTCGACGGAATACCGGCAAAGATGCGTGCTATAGTCATCAAGAACCGACCATCTTCGCAGATCCAAGGGGACTGTGATAATAAGGCGACCGCCGGGTTTAAGAGCCGCGTGCATGTTCTCGATTATCCGACGATATTCGGCGACGTGTTCGAGAACTTCAGCACACACGACGAGGTCATAAAAATCTTGCCTTACTAACCCGGGCTGCCGAAAATCTGCAACTTCAAATTTGACACTTTCTCCCTCCCGCATTGCAACCGAACGAGCCAGCGTTATTGCGCGTTCTTCAATGTCGACGCCCATAACCTCGAAGCCTCGCTCAGCAAGGGCATATGATACCCGTCCTGTGCCGCATCCGACGTCGAGCGCATGACCTCCATTTCGAGGAGCAAACCTGAGAATGAGGTGTGTGAGATTTCTCAGACTGGGCTCCCTCCACTGCCAGTCCAACAACGGCTTATCTGACCTGCTCTTATATATCTCCATAGGCTCTACCCGCTGCCACTCAGAACGGCGCCAGTCAGACAGGTTGAAAATCAGGGAGTTTGGTCTTGAGGCCGGCTCGTGACTTGAGCGTTTCGGCAATTTTATTCATGGAAAGCACTTCGTGTTCGGCCACAAGATCTGTGAGATAATGCCGTATGCGTTCAAGCTTGGCGTCAGAACGGATATTCATCCCGGGGAAAAAGGAGAGCGTTGTAACATCATCGCTGCCTAAAAAATCAAGAGAATGAAGCAGCAAAACTGGTTCTACTCCTGTCGCCCGACATGCGCGAAGGGCCGAGCGCCAATACAGCCGCGCGAGGAATGGAGAGAATGTGCTTGCATAAAGTACGTAGCTAAAATGAAACGGCATTCTGAAAAGCGGAATAGTGGTGACCGGAATCTCAAAAAGCCTCAATGCGTCGATTTGCCATATGTAGGGCTTGAGTGGTCTTAACCCGTCATGAAACGTCCCGAAAAGCGTGCCACGCTCCTCCTTCTGTTGACGGCTAAGTGAGGTATTCATGAAGTAGTATGCCCTGGCAAGCGGTCCCATGAACGTCGGAAGAGTTGAAGTGTCGTACAGGTATCCTCGACGGGCGAGAACTTTCAGGGTCTCATTCGACATGCTGTAACCAGGACCCCGGTAACCGATCGGTCGCATACCCGTTGCCTGCTCGAGAAGCTTTTCCGCCTCTTCGATTTCTCGTTCCGATACGCTTTCACGCATCCACGATTCATGATTTTGAGAATGATTTCCAATGTCGTGGCCTGCTTTGACGATCATGGAAAGAACTTCGCGATTCTTTTCAAACTCGGCGTCTTTTCCGACTATAAAGAATGTTATCTTAATGTTGAATTCAGCCAGAAGAGAGAGAATTCTGGGAATAACAATGGGAAGATATGAAGGATAGTCTTTCCAAATCGCATCACCATGGGCTTTCAGGTAAGACCATTCGTTGTCGAGATCGAGGGATAAACCAGCAAGTGGTTTCCCGGCTTGGAAGAGTGATAACATGACGAATCTCCTTGAGTATGGGGCCCCATTCTGGAGCTGTCTGGTCGGGTTTATTTCACTTCGCCGCCGGGTGAACTCTTCTTCCACAAAACCCTGTACAACACTTCGCCCGGGAGCTTCTCTACATTGGCATCACGAAAAATTCCATTATCCTCACCCTCTACGAAGATCGGAGAAACCACAAACAACTTTCGATCTCCTAAGAGAGCACGGAACTCGCTCGGGTTATTATTATATGACGGCAACGGACTTCCCGGCCATTTGACCCTTCCGAATGACGCGCCGCGAATTCCGATGCCTTGAAAATCCTGGTTCAGCGACCGTGCCAGCAAGAGAACTGAAAAAGGTGTCGGGTCGCAGATGATAACGCCATTCGGAGCCGCTTCCCGTAATGCGGCTTCCGCAAATCTTTCCGCAGAGTTTTCATTTTGCTTCCACGGATTAATCCAATATTGCATTTCATCGCGGAATGGAAGCATCCGGGACCTATGAACTTCAATTCCTAATCCCCGCAGTGCACCCGGTAAAACTGCATAGAAAACCGGCATCCCCACAATGGAAACGATGCTTACAATGATGACAGCACGACGCCACCCAATGGACAATTGAATGAGATAGTTCGCCCCCACGACAGCAGCAAGAGCGATCATCGTCATCGCCGGAAGGCAGAAAATCCAAATCTCTACGGCACTAAGACGGGCAACGAATATAACATCGATGAGCGTAATAGCGCCGAGCACTATCGCCGTTGTGTTTCCCAACGATTTACGGAATCTAAACCACCCAACGATTGCCAGTGGAAGCAGTGCGTTTGCAAAGCTTAGTGAAGCGAGGGCGGCGTTAGGGATGGTATACTCCGTTATGAACTTGGTGTTCGTTACCATACCGTACGCAACGCCGAAAAATGCATCGAAAAGGGCAAACCGAATACTACCGCTGCTGATGGCGAGTTTGATGACCATGATGATGAACAAACTCGCACCCGCACAATATGCCACAGCGGCAACTCCAATGGCCCATAGCGGCAGTTCTTTTTTGAACACCATGTAGAGCATCAAGAGCCCTTCAACTGGAATCATTAACAACGCAAGATTGTGAAGCGACAGATTGAGACCGCTGACAAATGCGAGCACCGCTAAACGCGACCAACTTGGCACTCGAATGAGCTTAATAATCAACAATAGCTGAAGCGTCATCCATGCAAGATTCCATGGATATGTCTGCGTGAGTGTTGCAAGCGACCAAATCATGTGCGACAGGGCAAACATTGCCGCGACCGACATGGCAACCCATCGCCGATTTGTCAAGAGCATGGCAACCGCCATAAAATTTGCAACTGCCAATGCCATCCCCAGGCCGCTAATGAAATTTAATCTCCAAAACAAATCGCCAATAGGGATGTGTTTTACAATCTGCCCTATAACGATGAGGAGTGGATGGGCATTTGCAGCTACTCCATCCGGCCAAAAGTAATCACCAGTTAAGATCCTCCACTGAAATCTAGCACTATCCTGCCATGGTATACTGGTTTGGGCCGTCGATCCATATAACACACATGCAAGCACGAAGGCAATCCACCAAATCGTCGAAGTCTTCCAACTTGACGCCCATGCAACAAATTTGGATCCTTGGCTGCTGATTATTAGTTTCAACTCATGTAAAGTCATGGATACATATGTCCTTTCAGTTATTCCTAGACGAACCAGCCTAAACCTTGGGCAAAAAGACGCCGAACAGGTGGCATGGGATCACCCCAACCGATGGCGATGAGTCTTTCAAGTTGGCTGCCAAATCGATGGCCGAGTCTGGAAAATGGATTTGTGCTGGAAGTTTGATGCCTCAATCTCATTAAAACCGTAATCAATCCCACAGGCCCCCTCCGAACTCGTACATCTTTATCAAGCAGCCGTGCACGCCTCTAAAGAA
This sequence comes from uncultured Bacteroidota bacterium, assembly GCA_963843065.1. Lineage (GTDB taxonomy): Bacteria > Bacteroidota > Ignavibacteria > UBA10030 > UBA8401 > JAGVPT01. The sequence continues at coordinate 9,964 of CAWJKX010000160.1, read as the reverse complement.
ACGCCAAACTTCTCTCATCCACATTCTGTAACGACACGAAATCCGTTGAGAGCGAAGTTCAGTGTCAGGAAAAGCGTATCATCAATGCTGAATAGAACTTTCTAAAATCCTGGCACGTTCGTCCTCAGTGAGATAGAGCGAGTCATCGAACCTGGTTACATACAGGCCGCGTTTGTAGTTCCCGAGTTCCGGAATTGTGATGGGAATACCAGCCGCCTCTGCAAGCAACCATCGAGGCGCGTCGCATCCCGACGCTATCCCAAGTGGCGTTCCACCGCCAAAGCGTGCGTTAATCTCTGTGAAATATGGTTTGCCGTTTTTCATTATGCACTGCACTGTGATTTGCCCTTTTACCTTCAGCGCCTTGGCGATCTTTACACATGTTTTTAAGATGGCTTCGTTGTAGATTGTAACCCCTTTAGCGACCTCGCCCGATCTCACCTCAATCCTTTCGCGCGAAACGACGGCAAGAACATTCCCCTTGAGGTCACAAATCACGTCATTTGTTATCTCCGGTCCCGGAAGGAAATCTTCGATAATCGGGTCAGGAATGTAATTCGAAAAGAACCTCAATTCCTCCGCGTTTTCGACCTTAAAGGAATCCTTGCCTGCACTTCCGTGTCGAGGTTTAATAAAAAGAGGATATGGAGCATTCTCTGGATCCAAATCTCCCGGCAACCAACATTGCGGACCGGAAACTCCAATGCGCTTATATAATTCCTGGCTAAGCCATTTGTCGGTCGTGATTGCGACGGACTCTTCCGGCAGCACTACAACTTCCGTTCCGGTTTTTTCTATAACTTTGCGGTTGGTTGCAAGCTTGGTAATGTCCGGGTCGATAAGCGGAAAAACCAATCTGATATCCTCCTTTTTGCAGATAGAGGTGAGCGTAGAAATGTACTCTGGTGAATGCAGCGGAGGTACAACGTACGAATGGTCTACAACCGCAAGAGCTGACGCCAATGGATCTGCGTCGATGCCCACAATCAAACCATCCAATCCGAGGGAAGAGTACGCATTGCGGAAGGCTCTAACTAATTCTACTCTCCTCCCCACGCTTGTAAAGAGAACATTGACTTTACGATAGTCCCCCTTTCTTTGGCGAGAACTCTCCAGCAGACCGGACGCCTTAACCGGTTTGCCGTTAGAAGTGAATGTGCCGAATGACAAATCGGGAGTCGCCCCGGCTTTAGGAGCCCTTGAATGCGGCTCTATTAAGATGTCGTAAACTTTGCGCTTTCTGGCACCCCGCGGTGGCAGTACTTTCGCAGGGACGCCTACGACAGTGGTGTGAGCTGTGACGTTATTGATCACAGTTGCGCCACCCCCGACTGTGGCCCATTCACCGATCTTTCTCTCATGCAGAACTACACTGCCGATACCCACCCATGCACCTTCTGCAACGCGGACATTTCCTCCGAGATGGGCACCAGGACAAATATGCGCATGCGATGAAACAATACAGTCATGATCGACTGTACAGCCCGTGTTAAGAATTACATTGTCCCCTATCGTACAGCCGGAATTGACAACCACGCCTGCAAAGGCGACCGTCCCAATTCCGAGCTTGACATTCGGGGCGATCACAGCCGACGGATGAATGACGGTCGCAAATCGTTCACCTTGTGAAACCAGAAATTCGAACAGCTGGTAACGGCTTTCGTTATCACCGACACCGACTATCACCTCGTCGTGCGGCACATGTTCCAGATCTGCAATCTTGCCCAGGACAGGCTTACCAAGAACGTTCGTGTTCACCAACTCGGGATTGTCGTCTAGAAATCCCTTCAATTGATACCTTGTACTGGTGAGCGACAGCTTGAGTAGAACGTCTGCAATCACTTTGGCATGTCCCCCTGCGCCGAGTATGACTACGTTAATAACCTCGTTTACGGTTGTGCTTTGATTTTTCATCTTCCGCCTATTCTTGATTTCTTTGGATTGCTAAGGCTCGATTGTGGCTAAAAAATCCGACTTCAGGTCTTTGAGCGGCGACCGGTTATTGCCTGATGTTTAAATTGCGGCCGCCAGCTTTAGGGCTTTGACCCATTTTTGATTGCATCTGTATTCTCCCCGGAACGCCCGAAATGGTGGCATGAGATGCCGCGTCTTGTACTATGACGGTTCTGGTTTCTAAGGTCGTCCAGTCGCCAATTTTTCTTTTGTGGATAATCGTGCTGCCAGCGCCGATCCATGCCCCTTCTCCAACATGCACCGTGCCTCCAAGATGAGCTCCGCTATCTATGCGCGAATGCGAGGCAATAACACAATCGTGGCCAACAGTGCAGCCTGCACTGAGAATCACGTTGTCGCCTATCGTGGCATCAGCATTTACCATAACTCTGGCAAATACCACTGTTCCCATCCCAACCTTTACATTAGTACCTATCACCGCCGAGGGATGAATAATGGTCGCGAATTTTTCACCTCGCGATGCATGGAGATCAAAGAGGTGGTAGCGGATTTTGTTGTTCCCTATTCCAATGACTACCGCGTCGTGCGGTATTTTCACCAGGTCAGCGAAAGAGCCCAACACAGGCCTATCAAAAATGCGTGTGTTCAACAAATCGGGATTGTCATCCAGGAATCCTTCCAGGTGAAATTCTTCATGCTTCAGGGACGAAGCAAGAAGAAGCGCAGCAATCGACCTGGCATGCCCCCCGGCACCTATGATGACTAAACGGGATGTTCTACTTAATTTGTCCACACTGTCTCCATTTCACGAGCTTGGGTATTGCGTTAATTCTGCAGCTTTCCTCAAACCGCCTGAAAGCTCAACGGCAAAGGATACTATAATATGAACCGAATAACAAGATCTCAAATCGAATGAGACCATCCCGATGCCGTCAGTCATGAACGTGTAAATTTCGGTTTTGTTTTCTGAAATATAATGGGCGTCGAAATGTACATCCCGCATAATCGCCGGCGGTTAACCGATACTGCACTCACATCGGACCAATTTTTTCGCGAACAAGCATGAAAGCCTCGGCCCACTCGAATCCTACCGTGCTTCCGCGAAGCCGGGCAAGAGCTCTCAATGCATCTAATGAGCGGGGATGAGGAGGGGGCTTTAATTTTGACTGGTAGCATTCCATTGCCTTCAGTTTAGTCTCGATATGAGAAGAGATGTCTACATAGACAGTCGGGACAAACGCATCCTCAGCCGACGGCGAAGCCCAGTCTGTTTCTGATAGCGTCTCATAACTCAGTAATTTACTAATGTAATCCCCTCGCGTCGGCCGTGCCGCAACAAGTGTCGCGTTGTAGACTGCTTTGTGGTCCACATGGATATCACCACGATGAGGCAAATAGACAATCGAAGGCTTGACTGAAGAGAGCACCTTCTTGATCTCATCAGCAATTTTGTGATTGGGTATGTTATCCAACTTCGGCGCCGGGAAATCCAGGAAGTAACATCCTTTGATTCCCACCACCTTGTGAGCTCGCTTAAGTTCCGCTCGAGTGCGGGTTCTTTCCTTCAGAGTAAAAAGTTCCTTTGCACCGCGCGTAACAACGAGGGCATGTACATGATCGCCGCAAGCAACGTGTTTAGCAAGAGTCCCGCCACAACCAAGTATTTCGTCGTCAGCATGTGGAATGACTACCAAGACATCCATAGCCTTCACAATAGTTCAAGAAGTATTGATTCATTTCTGATCAGAGATTGCTCAAATCTGCTTCGGCAACGATAATTTCGGATACCTTCAAAAATGAAAATTGACTTATGCTGGGGAAGAGACGAGAGAATATCAATCAGTTATTATTCACCGATTTTTTCGCGAACAAGCATGAAAGCTTCAGCCCACTCGAATCCTACCGTGCTTCCGCGAAGCCGGGCGAGAGCTCTCAAAGCATCTAATGAGCGGGGATGAGGAGGGGCCTTTAATTGCGACCGGTAGCAATCCATAGCCTTCAGTTTAGTCTCGATATGAGAAGAGATGTCCACATAGACAGTTGGGACGAACGCATCCTCAGCCGACGGCGAAGCCCAGTCTGTTTCTGATAGCGTCTCATAACTCAGTAACTTCTTAATGTAATCCCCCTGCGTCGGTCGTGCTGCAACAAGTGTGGCGTTGTAGACTGCTTTATGGTCCACATGGATATCACCACGATGCGGCAAATAGACAATCGAAGGCTTGACTGAAGAGAGCACTTTCTTGATCTCATCAGCAATCTTGTGATTGGGCACGTTATCCAACTTCGGCGCCGGGAAATCCAGAAAGTAGCTTCCTTTAATTCCTACCAATTTGTGAGCACGTTTAAGTTCCGCTCGAGTAACAGCATTTTCCTTGGCCGAAAAAATGTCTTCTGCGCCGCGCGTGACAACCAAAACGTGGACCTCATCGCCATATGCAGTATGCCTTGCGATAGTCCCCCCACAACCAAGAATTTCATCGTCAGCGTGCGTTGCAATCACCATGATCTTCATAATCAATCCTTCTTAAAGTTGCGAGGCAATTCAGTCCCTCCCTTAGCCGACGAGAATCGAGAAGTAACCCCTTTTCGCAGGATTCAGGCTTTGGCGTAGATGATCTGCCCCCAGTTTATGTGCCAATGCAAAGTTAGTTAATTTCTTCAGGCATTGGAAAACTGAAGTGAGTAAAATATTTTTAGGAGGAGGCCATATCCATTGAGTTGACTTCTTTGTACAGCACTTGCCACCAGAACCCTGCGGTCGCAAGAAGAGAAACAGCCTTCACTGTGCGAACGGCGAAGGGTTAGACACAGAGATTCCTTTCTTCCTCATAAAGAACTTTTCATAAATGTTCATTTGTTCGTCGACTATCTTGTTTTCATCAAAGAACTCCAAGACATGCTGCCTGGCCTTGTCCCCCATCGAGTGTGCAAATAAAGAATCCGCAATAACTTTCATGATTGCCTCTGCAAGGTGTTTCGGATTCCTGATGGGGACAATGAAACCAGTCTTACCGTGATCGACAGCTACCTCCGCTCCAGAAACCGCAGTGCAGACCGAAGGTTTTCCCATCGCACCAGCCTCTACCGGAATGCGGGGGAATCCTTCGTGGTGGGATGGATGGACAACAACATCCATCAAAGAGATATTGAAAGGGATGTCGTTTTGAAATCCACGGAATATAACATCCTTCTCAAGGCCGGCATCCCTGACCAATTTTTTCAACTTTTCAAACGACTGATGGTCCTTGTCGGTGGTAAGAACATCCCCGACATAGAGCAGTTTTGCACTTACGCCGTTCTCTCGAATAATGCGGTACGCGTCAAACAGATCAATGATTCCTTTGGCAGCGATCATGCGCCCTACAAAACCGATTACCGGTGTACCTTCTTCGAGGCCAAGCTTCGCACGAACTTCTTCAAGCTCACGCCGATCGACTCTCTCCGGACTGAAATCATTAAGATTAACGCCGTACTCGTATTTCAATGACACAACCTTTTCTGCCGACGCAAGCCGGTATTTCACCATTGCGCGCGCATCTGCATCATTGAGCGTAATGAAGAGGTCGACCATATGAGACGTGGCCAGCTCACTTGCGATAAAGAGGAGGCGATGTGAATAGGGAACGCCTCGTGCCAGCAAAGAACCTATCACCGAATGAATAACAAGAGGTCTTCCTGCCTTGTATGCTGCAAGCCGCCCGTAGACACCTATCACCGGTGAGTAGGTGTGGACGACCTCGAATCGCCCTGCTCGGATGACGTTGCTCAACTGATTTAGTACGCGAAAGTTTGCAGGAGATCTTGACATCTTCTCCATCGACAGTGTCGTATAGGGAAATCCCGATGCATCCATTTCGCGTATACCAACACCCGGACCAAAGGCAAACTCCACTATGTTCCCACGTTCGCGCATTCTCTTCGCCAAAGGGAGGACAAAGCGAACTGCAGTCAGCGGAACGCGTGTTACATAGAGAATTTTGACCATAAGCGCGCGCCTATCGGGCAGAATCGATTCCAGGTACGATTGTCTGAGATATTTGCTGGATTTCTATGTTGAAAAAATCAAACAGAGTACTTTCGGCGGCAGGGATGTTTCTCCGCCTGATCAGAACATCAGTCATCCTTAAGGCCGATAGAATAAGCACAACCATTCCTTTGAAATGCGATTTAATAGTCAGAAGTGCGATTTCCCAGTTATTAAACCACAAAGGTCCGTATTTCTTGTACGCTTGACGCTGGATTGAGTATTGAATGAGATTCTTCTTTGCCGTGACGCTGTTTTCTTCCCGGTAATAATAAAGGGGTTCTTTTATTACATGAATTTTCAGATCGTTCTTTGAAAAGGCACGAATCCACAATTCATAGTCGCCTCCATCAAGTGTCTCATCATACTTATTTCGAGCGAACCACGATTTCCTGCCCAGTATTGCAGCATGGCAAATTGGATGGCGCCCAAGAACAAGATTGCGCCCTGTAATAGAGTCATCGCCAGAGTCAGTTCTTAAGCCGACTGGACGTTTGCTATTAGTGATCGAGCATATCCCACTCGTTACCAAATCTACTTCGGGGTGGTTGTTCAGAAACGCCACTTGCTTCTCAAAACGGCTTGGTGAGATAAGATCGTCAGCGTCCATCCGGCCTACAAGGTCATATCTGGCTTCGGCGGCGATCTGGTTCAGCCGAGACGGCAAACGCCTGTTCCGGCCATCAGTGATAACGCGAACCCGGCGGTCTTTCACTGACCGGGCGATCTCAAGCGACCGGTCGGTGGAACCGTCATCGACAAGAATGAGTTCCCAATCCTGATAGGTCTGTGCAAAAATTGAACGGATCGCATCTGCCAGATACAATTCTGCATTATAGAACGGAATTCCAATTGTGATAGACATCGTGTCTCACTTATACGATAAACGCTTCATCGGGTGAAAACAGATGAATTAAACATATAAGGAACGAGGTTGCTGAATTTTTGAGTGGTCAGGACAAAGTAGGTCATATAACAAACTACGAAGGAATAGCCGACTACAAACTTTGATAACCGATCGTTGAGATTTTTAAATATAATCGGCCAGACGAAAAGCGGGCTCAGGGCGAAATAATATGTAAGACGCCGGAGACCGGAGGGGTCTGTACCCAAAAACACCGTAACAATTTCAATCATGAAAGCGAAGAGAAACATATTAAGAAAGAGATCGTATTCGTCGCGGTAGATATGAATCGATTTTCTAAAAAAGACAAAAAAAGCTGCCGTTAAGACATCAACTGCTATTGTGGTATATCCGGCACCTTCGGTTTCAGTATGACTCGTGTAGTCAGAATAAGATTTCCCAAAACCTGTGGCAACACTCATTATCCCATGGAAAAAAACAACTGTCACGATTCCTATCAATGCGATGATTGCATAATTTCTTGCAGTAACCGGTCTGCGCATGACAAAATAGGCTGGAATCGCTACGAGCGCTGTTTGGTGAAATAGGGATGCAACAAGTACCCAACCAAGATATTTCTTGAAATTACCTTTTATCAACGGACCCACTGCCAAAGCATAAATGGCACAGGCAACAGCCTGCCGTTCCGCATTGAAGCAGGTGACATATATGCCGGCCGTGATGAAAAAGAAAAAAGAAATTTCAATTTGCTTTGAATATAAATCCATCGCCCAGAGATGGCATATGACGAAAACCAAGGTGACAGCAAGAAGGAAATAGACATATTGATCGGAAAATAAATGCACCAGCCATACCAGGATCCAAAACCCATACTCTCCCTTCTCACGGCCATTAGCGATGACAGATGCAAAAGTTCGCACATGGTCAAAATCCATCACATAATATCCCGTATCCGTACCAACAGTTCGATCCCGCAGTCCCCCTGTTAGAACCATCGTCGCCAGGGCAATTCCTATAAGAAACCATGATATCACGGCGGACTTCGATCGCCTTGCTGCGTAAACTGCCGAGACGACAATAACAAGCACTATCAAATAGATCAGCATGAATACGTTTTATGCTTCGGAAGAATTGGAGGATTGCAGCGATAGAGGAGGCTCCTCAGATAGAACTCGCTTCTCAACAACCCGATTGGAGCCGGTGTTGATACATGCCGAGCATGTTGTTCAGAGATGCCTGAATTGAAAAAGGACTGTTCTTCATGAGCGCAACTCCTTCAGCGACCGTGATTCTCATCCGAACCGCTTCTTCAACCTTGTCGGCCCAAACCGACGGATTGGCCGCGAGTGAAACCGGCATAACACGCTGCGAAAAGAATTCGGTAAAATCCTTTGTGATCGTGTCGGAACAAACCGTATAAAGCCCGCTGGCTACAGCTTCAAGCCCGACTACAGGCAAACCCTCCTGAAGGGACGGGAGGATATGAACATCGAATCCATGAACCATGAGCGAAGGAACATCGTTACATAGCCCGGGCATGAGAGTACGACCTTGCAGACCATAATGATGCACCGCCTTTGCAATGCCAGGACGTAATGGACCGTCACCCGCCATGTATAACAAATAGCGATTATCACGCCTCGCCAGTTCTCTGAATATCTCGAGAAGAAAATAATGGTTCTTAACGGGGCGGGCCCCATGCTTCCCGCATGACCGAGCACAATTGCATCTTGCGGGATTCCCTGCGATGCACGAAAATCAGCCCGCGTCCAGCGTATCAGCGCGTTTTCAAAATCTGCCAGAGGGACCCCGCAATATAGTGCCCTACATCTGGGATCGGATTTCCAGTGACGCCCCATCAAAAATCTTCCAGAATCATTGCTGGCTGCGACGATGTCTGTCGCATAGTTCATTATGCGCATTCGGTCCAGTGTCCGGAATCTAAGCGTGCGTAGCATCATCTCCGCGTTTTTTTTTCCGCGGGCCAATGCGGTGCCATGGCAATGGGCCACCCGAACGGGGACACCGGCGTTGAACGCAACCTTTATAAAGTCGCCCATGAACTCTTCTCCATGGCAATGTAGTACGTTGTACGAATTCGAGGCGAGAGTCTGTCCAAGAAAGCGGAGAGAGTTATTCAACTGTCGAATCGGAGGAGCTTGGTAAATGTGGCATCCGTAGCTTCTCGCTTCCGCCTCATAGGCCCCGCCCAATGTGCCAAGCAAGAAGTCGAACTCGAGTTCATCGGGACGGAGTCGCAAAATATTTATCAGCCAGGTTTCTATTCCTCCCTTTCCCAAACTGCCGAAGCAGTGCAATACGCGAATTGGCCTATTCGATGTCATGTACTTGACCTCCTAAAATCAATGATGCAGAATAGACCATAAACATGATTATATGTGAACAATCGTGTGAATCAATCTCCAACATATAGACTTTGCATTATCTCTAAAGACGGGCCACGCATTGTGAAGAAATATGCCCCTGTGCTTCCCAAGAAACCTAAGATTCTCGACGCTGATGATGTCAAAGAGAATACTGCACATTCTCTTTGCTTCTCAACTGTATCAATATCCTAAGGCGTCTGTAACAATTCCGTGCAAAAAACCAGAGCGCACGCCTAGCCTTTGCGAGGTACGAACCGCCCAATGCGCGATAAAAATCTCTCGATCTCCAGTGGAGCGGTTTGCGGGAATCGACATAAATCCAATGCTCATTACTGAGGCGATTTTGGATAAGGGCCATCAAGCGATTTTTGTGAGATTCGTCGATGGTTTCGTACGTCAGGCTGAAGACTTCCAGTTGAGATTGCAGGAACACGTCCTGATATGTCTCGTAGAGATTGTGCGAACCGGCGCTAACGCGCCTTTACTACAGGATATGAGCTTTTTATTGTCGCCGAAATTCTCTAATCCCTTCCACATGTATTTTGTAGCATAGAGAATCCCTTGACGTGCATCGCGAATCAATTTGTTTTTCCCCTTATTCTTTACAGAAACATAGGCATAGCCCATATGATACTTATCTTCCCAAAGATGTTTTACAAAAGCCAATGGCTTAGACCTCGCGATTGCTTCAGAGACTACCAATATGTGTAGATGCGGCCAGCCATCACGTTGAGGCTCTACAGTACAGATGTAATGAAACTTCCCATATAG
>CAWJKX010000159.1:0-17576 GCA_963843065.1 uncultured Bacteroidota bacterium | reverse complement strand
GAAGAACACCGGTACAACGTTGTGATTGACGAATGCAGCAGGATTCTGGAGTATGAAAGCCTCGAAGGGAAAACGAGACGTGATATCGGAAAGAAAATTAAGGCTGCAAGAACGTTGATGGACCAGGCAGAGGAAGCAGTAGAGATTGAAAAGTTAAAAGTTAAAAGTGGGGACTAATCGATGCCTTATTTCACTTTTCACTGTGCATGTTCAAGGAATGGAAAGCGTTATTAGCGTTGAGAATGTAAGCCGTAATACAACATGGTTCAGCCAAAATACAAAAAGAAACTCGACGACTTGCTTGCAATCTGCAGGAAGAATCTTCGCTCGGTAAATGAAGATCTTATCACGCGGGCATTTGAGTTGAGCCTTGAAGCGCACAAGCATGACATTCGTGCTTCCGGGGAACCGTATTTTTATCATCCGTACGAGGTCGCGACCGTCGTTGCAAAAGAAATCGCACTGGACGATGTTTCGGTCGCGTGCGCATTGCTGCACGATGTTGCAGAAGACACAGATTTCAGCATTAAAGATATTCGGGAAGAGTTCGGCGATACGATTGCCGACATTGTCGACGGCACGACGAAAATCACCGATATCTTCCGCAGCCACGAGATCACGCAGGCGGAAAGCTACCGCAAGCTTCTCCTCTCGATGGTCAACGACATCCGAGTAATGATCGTGAAGTTTGCCGACAGGCTTCACAATATGCGGACGCTCGAATATCTTCCGATCGAGAAGCAGCAGCGATTGGCCAAAGAAACGCTGGATATTTATGCCCCATTTGCCCATCGATTCGGACTCGCAAAAATCAAATGGGAACTTGAGGACTTGGCGTTCAAACATCTTCATCGCAAGGAGTATGAAGAAATTGTCCATGCGATCAAAGCCAAGAGACGCGAGCGGGAACATTACATCCGCAAATTTACCGTTCCGATTGAAAGCCATTTAAAGGAGGGAGGATACGCATTTGAAATCGAAGGGCGTCCAAAACACCTCTACAGCATTTACAATAAAATGGTAAAGCGGAATAAACCGCTGGATGAGATTTACGACATGTTTGCAGTACGGATTGTGTTGGATACTACCGACGACAATAAATGCTTTTCCGTGTACGGAATAGTTTCAGAGATCTATAAACCGGTGGCAGAGAGGTTTAAGAACTATATTTCCATACCCAAAAAGAACGGCTATCAATCACTCCACACGACGGTGATCGGACCCGAAGGCAAGATGGTTGAAGTGCAGATTCGCACGAAGTCGATGCATGAAATTGCTGAACGAGGCGTTGCAGCTCACTGGATGTACAAAGAGAATGCGGGAACCCTCGACAAGGAGCTGGAGAACTGGGTGAACTGGGTGCGGGAGATATTCGACCAGCGTACCGATGAAACTCCGAAAGAGCTGATGGAGAGTTTCAAGCTCAATTTATACCAGGATGAGATTTACGTTTTCACTCCAAAAGGGGATTTGAAAATCCTGCCGAAAGGAGCCACGCCGATTGACTTTGGCTTCGAAATTCATTCGAACGTCGGTTCGCACACCATCGGCGCAAAAGTCAACGGGCGCATTGTTCCGTTGAACACGATTCTTCAAAGTGGCGACCAGGTTGAGATCATCACATCCAAGAAGCAAACGCCGAATGCAGATTGGGAAAAATTTGCAGTCACCCACAAAGCGAAATCTGCCGTTCGTCATTGGATTAAAGAGGAAGAACGGAAACACATCGAAGAGGGGAAAGAACTCTGGGACAAGAAAATCAAGAAAGCAAAACTTCATATCAATGACGACGAGCTGACGAAATTCGTCCACCTCCAGAGAATTAACAATACGCAGGATTTTTACCTTGGCATCACTACTCAGACGGTCGACCCTGACGCCATGATTGGGTTGCTGATTGAAAAGACCAAGCGTCCGACTGCGGAACAAGAACAAAAAGGGGAAAATGGTGCTTCGCTATTGTTCAACCGTTTTGTCAAGAGCGCTCGGAGCATCACGAGCGGAATATCCCTTTTCGGCACCCACGACAATTTTATGCACAATTACGCCAAGTGCTGTAACCCTATTCCCGGCGATGAGATTGTGGGTTTTATTACAACTGGCGAAGGGTTGAAGATTCACAGAAAGGACTGTAGAAATGTTGCTTCAATGCGATTAAACGATGAAGAACGAATCGTCGAAGTCTCCTGGCCTCCGACAGACGAAGTGGACTTTATCGTCGGGGTAAAACTTTCGGGCCAGGACCGCTCAGGATTGCTCAACGAAATTACGCATGCAATTTCCACCTACAACAACACGAATATTCGAAGCGTCAACATTGCAACAAAGGATTCTCTCTTTGATGGGCAGTTTATTTTATACGTGAAAAACACCGAGCATCTCACCGGGATTGTCGAACGCTTGAAACGACTGAAGGGAATAACAAAAGTTGAGCGGTTTGAGGAAACGAATGGATAAAAGGATTTTAGGAATCGATTTTGGCACTGTGAGAGTTGGCGTGGCGGTAAGCGACCCGCTTCGAATTATTGCGCAGAGCGTCGGAGCATTTATCAACAATGCAGGAATTATCGATACGATAGTGGAAATCGCATGCCGATACGATGTCGGGCTCGTGGTCATCGGCATGCCGTTCACATTGAAAGGGGAGAAGGGAATGAAAGCAGAGGAAGTCGACAAGTTTATCAGCCGCCTGAAAGAGAAGCTCAGTGTCGACGTTGTACCGTGGGATGAACGATTTACCTCGCGCATAGCCAGGCAAACGTTGGTTCAAATGGGGACGACGAAAAAACGACGTCGCACCGATAAAGGAAAAGTCGACGCAATGGCATCGGCGCTTATCCTGCAAAGTTTTCTTGACCAGACAAAGCATTCTATCGGATGTTGAAAGCTCTTTTGGAACAGAAGTCTTCCCAATTTCGTGTTTTCCTCGGGGAAAGAATCGGCTCGATTGTCGATTGGTCTCGCAGGCATCCTGCGCGGTCTTTTGTCTATGGTGCGTGCCTGATCCTTGTGCTCGAATATCTGTCGCTCCCGAATATTCGTTTGCAGGAGCTTGAAAGAGTGAATCCGCACCGTACTGCCCTTATGCAGCAGCGGGAACGGGAAGCAACAGCAGTGGGAAAACCATTTCATGTGCAGCAGCTTTGGGTCCCGCTGGATCGAATTTCTCCGCATCTCGCGCACGCCGTCATTGTTTCCGAGGATGGAACTTTTTATGAAAATGGGGGTGTTGACTGGTACGAAGTAGAAGAATCGATTGAAAAAAATGTAGAAGAAGGAAAGGCCGCACGTGGTGCAAGCACAATTTCCCAGCAGCTAGCGAAGAATCTCTTCTTGTCCACTTCGAAGGATCCGCTACGTAAACTTAAAGAACTTGTTATTACACTGCGAATGGAAAGAGTACTATCAAAAGACAGAATATTGGAAATCTACTTGAACGTTATAGAGTGGGGCAATGGCGTGTTTGGTGCGGAAGCCGCTGCCCAAAAATATTTTGGAAAATCTGCATCAGCCGTTACTCGGGAGGAAGCTGCACGATTGGCGGCGATCATTCCGAGTCCGTTGCGGCACCAGCCCAATCAACCGTCTCAGTATGTCGATAGACGGGCATCCCTTATCTTAGACCGAATGACTGCTCGAGGATATTAAATGCAGGCACATGATATAAAGGAATTGATCGACAGGGGGGAAGGATCTCAGGTCGAATTCAAACGAAAGATCTCGTCGGCGGAGAAAATTGCCCGTGCACTCATTGCATTTGCCAACACAAAAGGAGGGACTATCCTTTTCGGCGTGGATGACGACGGATCTATCGTAGGAGTGGAAAGTGAAAAAACTGAACTCGATCTTATTGAACTTGCCGGGAATCACTTTTGCGACCCACCGATTGCGCCGAGCATCGCAATCATCCCGTTCAACAGCAAAGATGTGATCGCCGCTTCCGTCGATGAGAGCGATGATAAACCTCATTACTTTTTAAGCAGCGATGATGGGGAGGAGAACAAGGTGTTCATTCGGGTAAACGACAAAACTGTCCTTGCCAGCAGGGAAGTCATCAAGGTTCTTCGGAATGAAAGGAGGGACCGGCCGCCGCTGAGAATTTCTATAGGGGAAAATGAAAAGCGGCTATTCGAATATTTTGACACGAATGAACGGGTTACAGTGAAAGAGTACGCGCGTCTTATCAATGTTTCAGACAGAAGAGCGTCGAGGATACTAACGACATTAGTAAGAACCGGCGTTGTACGAATTCATACATTGGAGAAAACAGATTTCTTTACGCTGGCGTAGTCTCAGTGTGGCACTGTGAGAACGCGGACGCAATCGTAGACGACGATACCGAATGCAACAGCAACATTGAGAGACTGTTTATTTCCGAACATAGGAATTTCGATTGCCATATCAGCTTCCTGCATGATCTCTTTTGAGACCCCGGTTATCTCATTGCCTACGACAAGACAGAGAGGAAAATCTTCTTTCTTCAATTGGAAATAGGGTTTGCTTTCAGCCGCTAATTCCAGGACACAGATCTTTATTTTCTCTTTTTTCAGCCTTGTGATGGCTTCCATCGGATCTTTGTGGAATTCCCATGGAACGGTCCCGGTTGCGCCGAGTGCAGTTTTGTCGATTTCTTTTCTCGGAGGATGAGGAGTAAAGCCGACGAGAAAGAGTTTTTCAATCAGTGCTCCGTCGGAACTTCGGAATATCGACCCTACATTATACAAGCTTCGGACATTGTCCACCATTGCATATAACGGCAATCGGGGACGGGAGCATATCTCCTTAAGGGGCGTCCGTTTCAACGAAATTTCTTCATGTGTCAATTTTCTCACGGCAATAGCAAGGTAAACGGGAAAAGCTTTTGAAACAAGCAATTTTTCAGGGATTCCTTGGCAAAAATAAGTTGCCTCCTTTTTAGAAAAGAAGTATATTTCATACTCAAATAGAATTCTTAGATTTTGAAGCGACTCATCATTGCCATTGACGGACCTGCGGCGTCCGGTAAGAGCACGACAGCAAAGCTTGTCGCATCGCGTCTCGGATATTTACATGTCGATACCGGCGCGATGTACCGCGCAATGACTCTCAAGGTTATCGAGAATGGAATCGATCCCCAGAATGCGAATGCGATTGCATCGCTGGCGCGTTCAACGCGGATTCGTTTAGTGTCAAAAGATGGCGGGTTCAGAGTTGAATTGGACGGCGTTGATGTTTCGGAAAAGATTAGAACGCCGGATGTGACGAACGCTGCAAGCGCGGTGAGCATGGTGCCTGAAGTTCGTCAGCTTATGGTACAGGAACAAAGGGAGATGGGAAAGAAGGGCGCGATCGTTCTTGAGGGAAGAGATATCGGCAGTGTGGTTTTTCCGGAAGCTGACGTAAAAATTTTCATGCTGGCACACCCTCGTGAACGTGCCGTTCGGCGCAGCAAAGAATTGGCAGCGAAAGGAATTTTGACAAAAATTGATGAGTTGGAGAGGGAGATCGCTGAGCGCGACAAGAAAGACACGAATAGGTCGATCAGTCCGTTAACAAGGGCCGACGATGCGATCCTCCTCGATACAACGAATCTGACCATTGAAGAACAAGTGGAATTTATCGTGAAGAGGGCGAAGGAGAAGTTGAGTTGACAGTTACCGTAGACCAGAATTCCGGATTCTGTTGGGGCGTTGTTCGGACCATCGACATCGCCGAGCAGGAATTGCATGAATCGAAGAAGCTCTATTCTTTGGGAGATATTATTCATAACCCCGTCGAGATTGAGCGGCTGCAGGAAAAAGGGCTTGCGACGATATCTCTTGAAGATTTGAAGGGTATCAAAGACGCAAAGGTTCTCATTCGAGCCCATGGTGAGCCCCCCGAGACATTCCGTCGCGCGAAAGAACTTGGTATTGAACTGATCGATGCAACGTGTCCGGTGGTGACGAAAGTCCAGGAGCGTATTCGAAAATTTTACGACAATGGCTACCAGGTTGTCATCTTCGGGAAAAAAGACCATGCGGAAGTTATCGGGTTGGTCGGCCATACGAATGGAACAGCGATTGTGATCAAGTCGAGTGAAGAAGTAAACAAGCTCGACTTGACAAAAAAGACGGTTCTCTTTTCTCAAACGACGATGGATAAAGCGACGTTCTATCTCATCCGCGATGAGATTAAGTCGCGCATCAAGGCCGAATTCGAGGTTGGAACGTTTGAGGAGATGGCAATCGACTTCCATGCGAAAGATACAATTTGCGGCCAGGTTTCCGGACGCGACAAGAAGCTGCGGGAGTTTTCCCGGTCAAATGACGTGATGGTCTTTGTCGCCGGAAGAAAAAGTTCAAACGGAAAAGTCCTGTACGAGATCGCGAAAGAGGAAAACCCGAAGACGTATTTTGTAGAAGACGAAAAGGAATTGCAGCCGGAATGGTTTAGCGGCGCGGAGACGGTTGGTGTGAGTGGTGCCACGTCGACGCCTCAATGGCTGATGGAACGGATAAAAGCGTCTATTGAAGCAATGGTTTCGGTACCAGTATAAATTTTTAATAGTCATCTTAATCACTATTTTCATTCACTTAATCAAGTATCTTGTCGATCATTTTTGAAACGAATCCGATGACTGTTCGGTGCAAAAATAATCGGCAAGCAGTTCTCAGCAGTGAGGATCTAAAGGAGATGTAATGTCTAAAGGAATAAACGCAGCACCCCCCGTGTTCGAAGAAGAAAAGGGATATACGGAGTCGGAGTTCAAAGAATTAGCCGCGATCTACGAAAAGACTCTTGGCAAGATCTCGCAAGGCGAAATTGTTAAAGGCAGGGTCGTCCATATCGGAGACAACGAAGTGGCTCTCGACATCGGATTCAAATCCGAAGGAACGGTTCCTGTTAACGAATTTCCCAACATTAACGATGTAAAAATTGGCGACGAAGTAGAGGTCTTCCTCGAAAGCATCGAAGATAAAGACGGGCAGCTTGTGCTCTCACGAAAGCGCGCCGACTTCATGCGTATCTGGGAACGTGTCACGCGTTCATTTGATAGCGGAGAAGTGCTTAAAGGCCGATGCCTCCGCCGAATCAAAGGCGGAATCGTTGTCGACCTTATGGGAATCGACGCTTTTCTCCCCGGCTCTCAAATCGACGTTCGGCCTATCCGCGATTTCGATGCTTTGATCGGACGGGAAATGGATTTCCGCGTCGTGAAAATAAACCATCCGTCGGAAAATGTTGTCGTCAGCCATAAAATTCTTGTCGAGGCAGAAATGGCCGACCAGCGCAAGGCAATTCTGAGCAGCCTTGAAAAAGGTCAGATCCTTGAAGGATCGGTCAAGGCTATTTCCGACTTTGGCGTGTTCATCGACCTGGGCGGTGTTGACGGTCTTGTCCATATAACAGACTTGTCGTGGGGCCGCGTTAACCATCCTTCAGAAATTGTTAAGCTTGACCAGACCATCAATGTCGTCGTGCTGGATTTCGACGAAGAGAAGAAACGAATTTCACTCGGGTACAAGCAGCTTCAGCCGCATCCGTGGGAAAACATCCAGAATAAATATCCGGTGGGGACAAAAGTCAACGGCAAAGTCGTCTCGCTCACGGATTACGGCGCATTCATCGAAATTGAAAAGGGCATTGAAGGTCTTATTCATATCTCGGAGATGAGCTGGACGCAGCATGTTAAGCATCCCTCCCAGATTGTTTCTATGGGTCAGATGATCGATGCGATTATTCTCTCTCTCGACAAGGATGCCAAGAAGATTTCACTCGGCATCAAACAACTCGAGCCGGATCCGTGGCTGTCGCTGCTCCAAAAATATCCTGTCGGATCGAAACACACGGGTATCGTGCGGAACCTGACGAATTTTGGAGTGTTTGTGGAATTGGAGCAGGGCGTAGATGGTTTAATCCATATTTCAGACCTGTCCTGGACAAAAAAGATTCGTCATCCTGGCGAAGTTGTTAAAAAAGGCGATTCCATCGACGTCGTCATTCTTGGCGTGGATGTCGACCAGAGGAGAATTTCGCTTGGGCACAAACAGTTGAATGACAATCCCTGGGAAACGTTTTCGACATCGGTACAAGGTCGGGACGGAAGTTGAAGGGAAAGTCGTCCGCATTATTGAAAAGGGCGTCATCGTTGAACTTCCTCTCGGTGTCGACGGATTTGTTCCGCTGTCGCAACTTTCGCAAACCTCGATCAAAAATATTGCCGAAGCATTTCAAATGGGCGATACGCTGCCGTTGACGGTCATTGAATTCGACCGCGACAGCAAAAAGATCGTGCTTTCGGTGGTTGAATACCTGCGAGGAAAAGAACAGAAGCTCGTTGATGACTATGTCTCGCAACACAAGCTTCCTCCGATCACGCTGAAAGATGCAGTGCCTGTGGCTCCGTCGCCGGATGAACGGGCCGCGGCTGCCGAAGCATCGCTTCATTGATAATCGGGTACTGGCGTTACGAAGAGTCCCGATAATCGGGACTCTTTTTTTATATGTAGATTATTTTTGCTGATGGATGAAGAAAGTATCCTTCCATACCTTGGGGTGTAAGCTCAACTACGCCGAAACGGCAAGTCTTGAAAAACAATTTGCCGATCAGGGGTTCAGCATCGTTCCGTTCAGTGAGCGGGCGGATGTGTGCGTGATCAATACCTGCAGCGTTACCGAGCGGGCCGACCGCGAATGCCGGCAGCTTGTGCGGCGTGCAGGGCGCACTTCTCCCGAGGCGTTTATCGCCGTCCTCGGTTGTTATGCGCAGCTTCAGCCCGAAGAAATCGCATCGATCGACGGCGTCGACCTCGTCCTTGGCGCAAGCGAAAAGTTTCACCTTTTCAACTATTCTGGAAATTTCCAGAAACGTGACTCGCCGCGTGTGTTCGTTTCTCCAATCAGCGAAGCTTCAGATTTTGGGCCGGCATATTCTGGCGGAGTTGATGAACGGACGCGGGCATTCCTGAAAGTGCAGGACGGGTGCGATTTCAATTGCTCATTTTGCACAATTCCGCTGGCACGGGGAAAAAGCAGGAGCCAATCAATTGAGGATTGTGTCCTGCAGGCAGTTCATCTCGTCGACCAGGGCTATCGGGAAATTGTTCTCACGGGCGTCAACGTCGGAGATTTCGGCAAGCACAATGGAACATCGCTGATGGAGTTGCTGAAGCAGTTGGGGACAATTGAAGGCCTCGAGAGAATTCGCATAAGTTCAATTGAACCGAATCTTTTGACGGAGGAACTTCTTGATTTTTGGGTATCGTCGAAAAAGATCTGCAATCATTTTCACATTCCGCTTCAAAGCGGAAGCGACGAAATCCTTAAGAAAATGCGCCGCCGGTACACTGCTTCCGATTATCGAAGCCTTGTCAATGCAATTCGCAGAAAATCGCCGGATGCAGGCATAGGAGCCGATGTCATTGTCGGGTTTCCCGGAGAAACTGAAGGCCTGTTTAAGAAGTCGTTTGACTTTTTGCAGGAACTTCCGGTAAGTTATCTCCATGTGTTCACATACTCCGAGCGTCCGAATACGCCATCATTGGAATTAGAGGGACGCGTAGAACCGCGCATTCGGTTCAAGCGGAGCGAAATGCTGAGAACTCTGGGCCAACAAAAAAAACAGGCATTTTATCTCTCCCAACTTCATACGGCTCAAAAAGTATTAATGGAAAGTTCAATCGAGAACAATATGATGTCGGGCTATACAGAAAATTATGTGCGTGTGCTCGTTCCTTACCATCCTTCGCTGGAGAATTCGCTTACGGAAGTTATTTTACAGGAACGCTTGTCGGAAGGATGCATTGGAATTGTTAAAAACTCAGAATTGACTACGCCCAGGGTATCCGTTAGTATCCCTGTTGCGCAAGCAGTTGCTCGATAATTCACGGCCCATCAACGGAGGAACGACAAAACTTGGTACAAGTGATAGTTGTAATGTAACAGGCACTTTTCACTACAGTACTTCAAGAGAGGACACCGTGAAATCGATAATCATTTTCTTCACAGCTACAGTCGCTTTGACTGTCTTATCTCAGGGGCAGACTTCTTCTCAGTCGCTTCGATATGACCTTATCACCATCTCCGGAGGGGAATCGATTACTCCGTATGCGCTTCCGGACAATGCCCTGGTGTTCAAGAAGAAGAGTCAAGCTGCCGCAGTTCTCTATTCTCTGATATTGCCGGGAATGGGGGAGTGGTATGCAGGGGATTTTGGGAGCGGGAGATATTCTCTGATCGCTGAAGCAACGTTGTGGCTGACGTATGCATCCTTCCAACAGTACGGCAGCTGGTATCAAAGCGATGCCCGGCAATTTGCTGTGGTTCACTCAGGGGCATCATTAAGCGGGAAAAATGATCAGTTTTTTGCCAGTATTGGCAACTTCGATAACGTGTATGAATATAACGATCAGAAACTTCGTGAAAGGGATCTTCCGGACGTGTATGACCCCGCTGCGGGATATTTTTGGAGTTGGGACACCGATGCCGACCGTGCTCATTTCAGGGCAATGCGGGTTTCGGGGGATGAGATATTTAATAATTCGAAATTTGTGCTCGGCGCAGTGGTTTTGAATCATATTATCAGCGCGATCAATGCTGCGCGGCTTGTCAGGCATTACAATAAAAATGCAGACGAAGGACTTGGCTCATGGCAACTTGAGCCTAATCTGAACGGCGGAACTGGACAGATCGATGGGATGCGGCTGACGTACACTCAACGTTTTTGATTCGAGCGTATTATCCTGAAAGGATCGCAAGCCCCGAAGCAACCGGGGCTTTTTTTTTAAAGAGGAACAGATGCGGAACATTAAGATAGTGATCGAATATGACGGAACCGATTTCGTAGGTTGGCAGCGGCAGGCGAACGGGCGGTCCGTCCAAGAAGAGCTTGAGACCGTTCTCAGGATGTTGACCGATGAAATTGTTACCGTTACCGGTGCCGGAAGGACCGACGCGGGCGTCCATGCAAGAGGTCAGGTAGCAAACTTCAAAATTGAGTCGCCCATCACTGTGAACGACATTCAGCGGGCGCTTAACGGTCTATTGTCAGACGAAATCATCGTTCATTCCGCGGAAGATGTCCCGAAGGAATTTTCGGCAAGGTACAGTGCGCGGGAGCGGTTCTACCGATATTTTATATCAAAGGCGCCGACTGCCATCGACAGGAAGTTCTGCTGGCAATTATTTTATCCCTTAAATGTTAAGTTGATGAATCGGGCAAGCAGCCTCGTCCGTCAGACGAACGACTTCCAATCATTCTGCAAGGTCAATTCCGGTGTAGACAATTATTTATGTACTATCCTTGAAGCTGAGTGGAATACAATCTCAACAAGGGAATTAGTTTTCTCGATTCGCGCAAACAGATTTTTGCACGGCATGGTTCGTGCCCTGGTTGGTACGATTATAGATGTAGGAAGAGAGCATATCAGCATGGAAGAATTCAAAGAAATCATTAACGCAAAAGACCGGCGAAGGGCCGGAATGGCTGCCCCTCCTCAGGGATTATTTCTGGAGGAAGTGGTGTATTGAAATACTGCGATGAAATCTGTTTATCTTCTTTGCGGAATTTTAGTAGATGTCGGACACCTTTTCAGGGAAATGGAGATATGCTGAAATCTTTGGCGGGGGTAGTTAAGAAGGTGTCCGACATCTTCGGAAATTGTAACGCTACCATCATTTTTGTCAAATTGATTATCTAGCTCACATACGTTACATTGTAACAAATGATACGAGAATCGATCCATAAACTGATTGAGAAGAAAGATCTTTCGAGGCAGGAAGCCTACGATACTATGACGGAAATAATGTCAGGGAATGCCTCCGAGCCCCTTATAGCTTCATTTTTGACGGCATTAAGGATGAAAGGTGAGGTTGTGGCTGAAATTGCCGGATGCGCTCAAGCGATGCGGGAAAAGTCAACGAAAATTGAAACGAAACGCGCCAACGTTATTGATACGTGCGGCACGGGAGGGGATTCGCTTGGCACATTCAATATATCAACCGCGGCCGCCATTGTCGCATCCGGTGCCGGAGCTGTTGTCGCAAAGCACGGCAACAGGGCAATCTCCAGCCGGTGTGGCAGCGCTGATGTGCTAAAGGCGCTGGGAGTCAGTATTGAGATTCCGAAGGAGAGAGTCGAACAATGCCTTGATAATGTCGGTATTGCGTTTCTCTTCGCACCTCTGATGCATGGGGCGATGAAATATGCCGCCCCGGTACGACGCGAGCTAGGCATACGCACGGTTTTCAATGTCTTAGGGCCCCTTACGAACCCTGCGGGCGCACAGCGTCAGGTAATCGGTGTTTTTGACGGACGGCTTACTGAACTGCTTGCACGCGTCCTTTTGGATTTGGGCACAGAACAGCAATGGTTGTGCACGGCGAGGGAGGATTGGATGAGATTTCGACTATTGGAAAAACTCTTGTCAGCGAATTAAAAGACGGAGCAATTTCGTCCTACGAATTTCATCATTCATCCGTCGGAATTTCATCAGGTAGACTTGCGGATATTGCCGGAGGCGACGCGGAGTTGAATGCCGGAATCATTCGAGATATCCTCGACGGGAAAAAGAATTCGCAGAGGAACATCGTCGTGCTCAATGCCGGCGCCGCCATATATATTTCAGGAAAAGCGGCGACATTTCTCGACGGTGTAAAGCTCGCGGAAGAATCCATCGATTCACAAAAGGCAAAGAACAAACTTCAAGAACTGATTGACGCGACGAATTAAGCCGTGAAAGACGAAATGCTTGGAAGGATAGAATTAAAATTATCAGAACTCGGGGGAAACCGCCCTTATTGGAGAAACAAACGGCAGAATTTTCCGGGGCTCCGGTTAAAAGGCCTCCGTATTGCTCTGGAGTGAAATGAAAGAAGGGAAAAAAATAGAACGCGATTCGAAACCGCATCCCTACCTCAGTTCCTTCATTGCACGTCTGCTGAGTGCGTCAAAGAAGAAGCGGCAGAAATACTCTGAAGACGATGTAAAGCAGCTCCTGGAAGAGGGGAAGAAAAGCGGCGTCATCGATTCCACCGAGCGCGAATTGATCGAAAGCGTTCTTGAGTTTACCGACACGACGGTGAAAGAAATCATGGTCCCCCGCACCGACGTCGTTGCGGTCGAGCTTTCTGTGCCGCGGGAAAAGCTCATCAGCGTTGTCATCGATGAAGGGTATTCAAGAGTCCCCGTTTATCAGGGAACGATTGACAATATTATCGGCATCGTCTACACGAAAGACTTGTTGAGCATGTTCGAACATCGCGACATTATCCTTCTCCAGGATATTATCCGGCCCCCCTATTTTGTGCCGGAGTCAAAGAAAATAAGCGTGCTCATGCGTGAGTTGCAAACGAAGAAACAACATATGGCTATCGTTATCGATGAGTTTGGAGGGACCGAGGGGATTATTACGATGGAAGACATCCTGGAAGAAATAGTGGGGGAGATCCGAGATGAGTATGATGAAGACCACCGCGATGTTGAGACATCTCTGGATGGTTCGGTTGTTGTCAATGCCGGAATGAGCATTCACGA
This sequence comes from uncultured Bacteroidota bacterium, assembly GCA_963843065.1. Classification (GTDB taxonomy): domain Bacteria; phylum Bacteroidota; class Ignavibacteria; order UBA10030; family UBA8401; genus JAGVPT01. The sequence goes on along the minus strand of CAWJKX010000159.1, from coordinate 4,081 downwards.
TTTTAACGAGAGATTCCATTCTGCAATTCCCGACGATGCCGATTATGAAACGATCAGCGGTTTTCTCCACAAACAGACGGGGAGAATACCGGAATTACTTGAAGAGATTCCGTTCGAAAATTTGACTTTTGTTGTGGTGAAGAAGAATGAGCGGCGAATTCGCCAGGTAAAAGTCAAAATTGTCGAAAGTGCTGACGGTGATCGGCATGATGAATAAACTGAAAGACATACTGGAGCACAAGCGTGCTGAGGTGGCTGAAAAGAAAACGCGCTTCCCGCTCTATGATATCGTCGAACGCCTCGAGAGCACATCCCCAACGGCAAGTTTTATCGAAGCAATTCGTTCCCGCGAATCGGGCGAACTGGTCTGTATCGCAGAAATCAAAAAAGCATCTCCATCAAAAGGCGTTATTGCAAAGACCTTTCGGCCGGAAAAGATCGCGCGTGAATATGAAGTCGGGGGAGCAAAAGCTCTGTCCGTGCTGACCGACCAGAAATATTTTCAGGGTTCGACTGCGTTTATCAAGCTTGTGAAGGATCATGTTATGCTTCCGGTGCTTGATAAACGCAGTCGAACCCTGAAAATATTTCTGGTCGGTCAGCACGGACAGAGCTTTTGCTCCCCCGACTTCATATTCACGCGCGATCTTTTCCGGCCGAAAGGTCTTTGCAATAACGCCTTTTGATGGAGATGCTTTTTTGATTTCTGCGATACAGACCAGTTCGCCCGATTCGCGGGAACGAATTGCTTCGATAAAACTTGCCGTTGGGGATGCGCTCTCGAGGCGTTCGACGATGTCATAGAGCGGGAAGCGCGTTTTCTTTTCAGCCACCTCAGCACGCTTGTGCTCCAGTATGTCTTTCAGTTTATTCATCATGCCGATCACCGTCAGCACTTTCGACAATTTTGACTTTTACCTGGCGAATTCGCCGCTCATTCTTCTTCACGACAACAAAAGTCAAATTTTCAAACGGAATCTCTTCGAGTAATTCCGGTATTCTCCCCGTTTGTTTGTGGAGAAAACCGCTGATCGTTTCATAATCGGCATCGTCGGGAATTGCAGAATGGAATCTCTCGTTAAAATCGTGAATGCTCATTCCGGCATTGACCACAACCGAACCATCCAGAGATGTCTCAACATCGCGGTGGTCTTCATCATACTCATCTCGAATCTCTCCCACAATTTCTTCCAGGATATCTTCCATCGTAATAATCCCCTCGGTCCCTCCAAACTCATCGATGACGATGGCCATATGTTGTTTCTTCGTTTGCAATTCACGCATGAGCACGCTTATTTTTTTCGATTCCGGCACAAAATAGGGGGGACGGATAATATCCTGGAGGAGGATAATGTCGCGATGTTCGAACATGCTCAATAAGTCTTTTGTATACACGATTCCGATAATATTGTCAATCGTTCCTTGATATACGGGAACTCTTGAATACCCTTCATCGATAACGACGCTGATGAGCTTTTCCCGCGGCACAGAAAGTTCGACCGCAACGACGTCGGTGCGGGGGACCATGATTTCTTTCACCGTCGTGTCGGTAAATTCAAGAATGCTCTCGATCAGTTCGCGCTCCGTGGAATCGATCACACCGCTTTTCTTACCCTCTTCCAGAAGCTGCTTGACATCGTCTTCGGAATATTTCTGGCGCTTCTTCTTTGACGCACTCAGCAGACGTGCGATGAAGGAACTGAGGTAGGGATGCGGTTTCGAATCGCGTTCTATTTTTTTCCCTTCTTTCATTTCACTCCAGAGCAATACGGAGACCTTTTAACCGGAGCCCCGGAAATATTCTGCCGTTTGTTTCTCCAATAAGGCCGGTTTCCCGCGAGTTCTGATAATTTTGATTCTATCCTTCCAAGCATTTCGTCTTTCACGGCTTAATTCGTCGCATCAATCAGTTCTTGAAGTTTGTTCTTTGCCTTTTGTGAATCGATGGATTCTTCCGCGAGCTTTACACCGTCGAGAAATGTCGCCGCTTTTCCTGAAATATATATGGCGGCGCCGGCATTGAGCACGACGATGTTCCTCTGCGAATTCTTTTTCCCGTCGAGGATATCTCGAATGATTCCGGCATTCAACTCCGCGTCGCCTCCGGCAATATCCGCAAGTCTACCTGATGAAATTCCGACGGATGAATGATGAAATTCGTAGGACGAAATTGCTCCGTCTTTTAATTCGCTGACAAGAGTTTTTCCAATAGTCGAAATCTCATCCAATCCTCCCTCGCCGTGCACAACCATTGCTCGTTCTGTGCCCAAATCCAAAAGGACGCGTGCAAGCAGTTCAGTAAGCCGTCCGTCAAAAACACCGATTACCTGACGCTGTGCGCCCGCAGGGTTCGTAAGGGGCCCTAAGACATTGAAAACCGTGCGTATGCCTAGCTCGCGTCGCACCGGGGCGGCATATTTCATCGCCCCATGCATCAGAGGTGCGAAGAGAAACGCAATACCGACATTATCAAGGCATTGTTCGACTCTCTCCTTCGGAATCTCAATACTGACTCCCAGCGCCTTTAGCACATCAGCGCTGCCACACCGGCTGGAGATTGCCCTGTTGCCGTGCTTTGCGACAACAGCTCCGGCACCGGATGCGACAATGGCGGCCGCGGTTGATATATTGAATGTGCCAAGCGAATCCCCTCCCGTGCCGCACGTATCAATAACGTTGGCGCGTTTCGTTTCAATTTTCGTTGACTTTTCCCGCATCGCTTGAGCGCATCCGGCAATTTCAGCCACAACCTCACCTTTCATCCTTAATGCCGTCAAAAATGAAGCTATAAGGGGTTCGGAGGCATTCCCTGACATTATTTCCGTCATAGTATCGTAGGCTTCCTGCCTCGAAAGATCTTTCTTCTCAATCAGTTTATGGATCGATTCTCGTATCATTTGTTACAATGTAACGTATGTGAGCTAGATAATCAATTTGACAAAAATGATGGTAGCGTTACAATTTCCGAAGATGTCGGACACCTTCTTAACTACCCCCGCCAAAGATTTCAGCATATCTCCATTTCCCTGAAAAGGTGTCCGACATCTACTAAAATTCCGCAAAGAAGATAAACAGATTTCATCGCAGTATTTCAATACACCACTTCCTCCAGAAATAATCCCTGAGGAGGGGCAGCCATTCCGGCCCTTCGCCGGTCTTTTGCGTTAATGATTTCTTTGAATTCTTCCATGCTGATATGCTCTCTTCCTACATCTATAATCGTACCAACCAGGGCACGAACCATGCCGTGCAAAAATCTGTTTGCGCGAATCGAGAAAACTAATTCCCTTGTTGAGATTGTATTCCACTCAGCTTCAAGGATAGGTACATAAATAATTGTCTACACCGGAATTGACCTTGCAGAATGATTGGAAGTCGTTCGTCTGACGGACGAGGCTGCTTGCCCGATTCATCAACTTAACATTTAAGGGATAAAATAATTGCCAGCAGAACTTCCTGTCGATGGCAGTCGGCGCCTTTGATATAAAATATCGGTAGAACCGCTCCCGCGCACTGTACCTTCCCGAAAATTCCTTCGGGACATCTTCCGCGGAATGAACAATGATTTCGTCTGACAATAGACCGTTAAGCGCCCGCTGAATGTCGTTCACAGTGATGGGCGACTCAATTTTGAAGTTTGCTACCTGACCTCTTGCATGGACGCCCGCGTCGGTCCTTCCGGCACCGGTAACGGTAACAATTTCATCGGTCAACATCCTGAGAACGGTCTCAAGCTCTTCTTGGACGGACCGCCCGTTCGCCTGCCGCTGCCAACCTACGAAATCGGTTCCGTCATATTCGATCACTATCTTAATGTTCCGCATCTGTTCCTCTTTAAAAAAAAAGCCCCGGTTGCTTCCGGGCTTGCGATCCTTTCAGGATAATACGCTCGAATCGAAAACGTTGTGTTACGTCAGCCGCATCCCATCGATCTGTCCACTTCCGCCGTTCAGATTAGGCTCAAGTTGCCATCAGCCAAGTCCTTCGTCTGCATTTTTATTGTAATGCCTGACAAGCCGCGCCATTGATCGCGCTGATAATATGATTCAAAACCACTGCGCCGAGCAAAAATCAAGATATT
>CAWJKX010000158.1:0-8744 GCA_963843065.1 uncultured Bacteroidota bacterium | reverse complement strand
TCGATCCTTGCGCATCTTCGACAAGTTTGATAATGCGGGCGATAACCGTTTCTTTCCCGACTGCCGTTGCACGAAATTCGATGCTGCCATTTTTATTGATCGTCCCGCCGACTACAGAATCTCCAATGCTCTTTTCGACGGGAAGGCTTTCGCCCGTTACCATCGATTCGTCAATCGTCGTAAAACCGCTCGAAATAACGCCGTCAACAGGGATTCTTTCTCCGGGACGGACTCGAAGAATATCGCCGGCGATGAGTGCTGCAATAGCTGTTTCAGATTCGACTCCATTACGAATAACGCACGCAGTCTTGGGCTGAAGTCCCATCAGTTTTTTAATCGCGCTCGACGCACGCCATTTTGCACGGGCTTCGAGAAGTCTCCCCATGAGAATGAGCGTGATGATCGTCGTCGCTGTATCAAAATACACGGTCCGCATTCCTTCGGGCAAACCCAGCCATTGGGGAAACAGTACGGCAGCAACACTATAGAGATATGCCACGCCGGTTCCAACGGCAACAAGCGTATTCATATCGGCAGAAAGATGTTTTCCGACTTGCCATGAAGCCGCAAAAAATCTTCTCCCGGAAATAAACATCACCGGCGTCGCCGCAACAAACAGCAGCCTGTTGACCTCCTCGGTTGAGAGCGGCGACCAACGCATAAACCACTGCGTCATGCTCATCATGCTGACGATCATGATCGGGACTGCGAGCGCAACGCTGAAAACGAATTCTCTCTTTAATTGCTCATAGGCTTTGTGTTGATGGGAATCGCCGTCGACTTCAGAAATTGTCAATATCCCTGGTGTCGAAATCTCTTCCTTCGGCAGCAGAAGCGTATAGCCTGCGTCAGTAACAGCGCTTGAGAGAGCGCGCAGGTCTGTCTTCTCTTCATCAAAGGACACAGAAACTTTTTCTGTCGCGAGATTGACATTCGCTTCCAGCACGCCGTCAACTTTTTTCAACGCTTTTTCAACGCGAAGAACGCAACTTGCGCAGGTCATTCCTTCGACAGGAAGGCTTAATGTTTGTGGATGGGAAATGCTCATGGTGTTCTTTGACAAGCGTAATTGATCCTCTCACAAATTCAATTTACACTGACAAGTTTATATCCCGCTCTGTCAATCGTATCCGCAATGATTTGGTTTGATATCTTCGTTTCGTCGTATTGAATTTTTGCTTTTCCAATTTGGACGTCCTCTACCACGACGCCCGCGAGCTTGCTCAATTCCTTTTTCACGCTCATGACGCAATGCCCGCATGACATTCCTTCAATTTTCAATTCTTGAGTCTTCATCGTATTACTTTTTGTCGTTCCATTGATGGAAAAGACAGCTCCTTTCTCATTATGAAAGTACAACAAACTAATCAAACAAACAATTTCCGCATCTCTTGCATACTAGATGTCGGATACCTTATCAAGAAAATCGCATCTGTTGAAATAATAAATCAACAAGGTGTTCCCACAACTACCCAAGCTGCGATAACTAGAATATCTCAAAAACCCACAGTACGGTCATCCTGATTCCGCCGCTTTTGGGCGGGAGAAGGATCCGGACCGTGCGCGGGCGACCTGCAACGCGACCCGTGTTCGTTCACCCCACTTTCTGGATTCTTCAGTTCGTCCCACTCTTGCGGGGCTCTTTCAGAATGACGTTACTCGGAGTTTTTGAGATGACTACCAACCAATTGCATCGTTTGCCTTGCTTCCGTTAAATCTCTTTCTTATTTTCTTTTACAATTTTTTAAGAGGAAGCTTCAGCATGTCGTTAATGGTCAGTATTTCAGGGATCCGTGGCGTCGTCGGCGATAACTTGACGCCAGAAGTTGTCGTAAAATATGCAGCAGCCTTCGCAGAATACTGCAACCGGGGAACAATTGTTATCGGCCGTGACGGGCGTGTCACAGGGGCGAGCATCGCACATATCGTCAGTTCCACTCTCCTCCAAATGGGATGCGATGTTGTGGCAATCGGCATTTGCCCCACGCCGACCGTGGCTCTCGCAGTTGAGAAAATGAACGCCGCTGGGGGGATCGCCGTTACCGCGAGCCATAACCCTATCCAATGGAATGGAATGAAATTCTTCGCGCCGGGGGGAATGTTCCTCAACAGCGATGAAAATAAGAAATTCTGGCAAATTGCCGAAAGTGGAAATTTCGTTTTCTCCCCATGGAATAAGCAGGGAAAACATTCCGCTGACTCATCGCACATCGACAACCATATCAAATCCATCTTTCCCTCCCGTACATTCATCGGGAACAAATCCGGAAGAGGGGGATGAAAGTGGTCGTGGATTGCGTCAATGCCGCAGGGGGCATCATCGTTCCAAAACTCTTACGCGAATTCGGCTGCAATGTCGTCGAAATGAACTGCGACGTCAGCGGGATTTTTTCGCACACACCGGAGCCGATTCCCGAAAATCTCGGCGACCTTGCGAAGCGGGTCGTCGCGGAAAAAGCGGACGTCGGCATCGCCGTCGACCCGGATGTTGACAGGCTTGTCTTCATTGATGAACAGGGAAAGCCCTTCGTCGAGGAGTATACAATTGCTTCCGTGGTAAAATTTGTTCTTGGGGCGGAAAAACAACTAGGAAGAACAAACCACACTGTTGTCGTTAATCTCTCCACAACACGAGCCGTCGACGACATCGCAGCAGAATACGGTGCAAAGGTTGTCCGCACGCCGGTCGGCGAGATCAACGTTGCATCAAAAATGAAAGAGCTCCATTCCGTTATCGGCGGAGAAGGAAGCGGCGGGGTGATTTTGCCGGAGGTACATTACGGCCGCGACGCAGTTGTCGGGATCGGACTATTTCTTCAACTCCTGGTGGATTTTGGCGGAAAAACTTCCGACCTTAAATCCAGCCTCCCTCAATACACGATTGTGAAAGATAAGATCGAACTTGGTTCGTTGAAGCCGGACGTTATTCTTCATGCACTGCATGAGAAATATTCGAAATCTGAAAAAACAAACATGGATGACGGGCTTAAAATAGATTTCGCATCCTCATGGGTTCATCTGAGAAAATCAAACACGGAACCGATCATCCGGGTGATCGCCGAGGCGCAGTCGCGTGAAGAAGCCGCCGCTCTCGTTGAAAAATTCAAAAAGGAAATTCGCAGTTGATCCTTCAATGCTGAACGAGAATTCAAGGACAATTGCACATTAGAAGAAGATTCAATTGACGCTCTGCAAAGTCACGGGTACGATCGTATCGACACAAAAGAATCAAACCCTGCGAGGGTACAAAATGCTCATCGTTCAGCCGATCGACCTGAACGGTACATTGATCGGTAAAGATGTTCTCGCCATCGACACGGTCGATGCAGGCGTGGGCGACAAAGTATTGATCATTCAAGAAGGAGCAGGCGCACAGCAGGCGTTGAAACGAAAAGATATTCCGGTTCACACCGTCATCGTTGCTGTCGTTGACGGAATAGATGTTGCGGGCCAATAAGGGCATTTGGGGACCTCGCCATACGCGTATTTTCAACAATGCAAACTTCGACAACACAAAGCGGGATTAATATCTCCGACCTGTTGCGGCTTTCTGCCATTCCCGGAGTCGGGGCAAATCGGCTGCGTACCCTCATCACACATTTCGGATCGCCAACTTCCGTACTCGAAGCCGCACCCCGCGAGCTGATCCGGGCGGAAGGAATCGACAAGAAGCTTGCGTCCACCATCGCCCACTTCACCGGCGGAGAGGCCTTTGCCGAAGAGCAGCTTTCTCTCGTCAACAAAGCCAACGGTCGAATTGTAACGTTATGGCACGATGAATATCCCGAATATCTCCGGAAGATTTACGACCCTCCGCCGTTGCTCTTTGTCCTCGGCACAATCGAAAAAAATGATAAGTATGCCGTGGCCATTGTCGGCACACGGCTTCCTTCGGCGTACGGAAAACTTATCACCGAAAGATTTGCAAAGGAGCTTTCAGAAAAAGGAATTACAATCGTCAGCGGGCTCGCACGGGGTATTGACACCGTCGCGCACTCCTCTTCATTAAAAGCCGGAGGAAGAACAATTGCGGTGATCGGCTCAAGCATCGATATTATTTATCCGTCTGAAAATAAGAAACTTGCCGAGCGAATTGAGGAGAGCGGCGCGGTCATCTCCGAATTTTTTATGGGGACAAAACCCGACCCGGGAAATTTCCCGCGGCGCAACAGGATTATCAGCGGCATGTCGCTCGGCACACTCATCATCGAAACCGCCGAAAACGGCGGGGCAATGATTACCGCATCAACCACCCTGGACCAGAACCGAGAGCTTTTCTGCATCCCCGGCAACATCACTGAAAAATACAGCTTCGGCACCAACAGGCTTATTCGCGACGGACATGCGAAACTCGTTCAATCGGTAGACGACATCATTGCAGAATTGAATACTTCGCTCCGCCCCATCTTGAAATTTGCACAGCCGCAAACACCCGTAATTCTTTCAATCTTTGAACAAAAGATCTTCGACCTCCTCACATCCGAGCCGTCCCATATCGATGTTGTGTCGGAACGGTCGGGGCTTTCAATCCCGGACACCTTAGTGAACTTGCTGAGCCTGGAATTTAAAGGCCTTGTTCGGCAGCTTGCGGGAAAAATGTTTCAAAAGCTGTAGCTATGGCGACTATCGACCTGACGTTGCCTTCCGCAATACAATAATCACGCCAAAAAACCTTTTGTTTCTCGTCAAAAATACATATCTTTATTGTGAATGATATGTTCACAATCGACGAAATCATAGTTGACGGCAGAGTTGCTGACGTCCACTTCGTGTGCGACCTTGGTGAGTGCAAAGGCGCTTGTTGCACTCTGAACGGCGGTCGCGGCGCACCGGTTTCCGACGAAGAAGTGGATGAGATTTACAATGCGTACCCTGTCGTGAAAAAGTATCTTCCGAAAGAACACACCGATTGGATCGAGCTCCATGGTCTGGTCGAAGGCGCACCGGAATACTATGCGACACAATGCAAAGATGAGCAAGCGTGCGTTTTTGTCTATTACGACCGCGGCGTCGCAAAATGTTCTTTCGAAAAAGGGTTTCACAACAAAGAAATTCAGTGGCGGAAACCTCTCTCCTGCCATTTGTTCCCTTTACGGTCGAGTTACGGCAACCCGGAGCAATTGAGGTTTGAGTACTTACACGAATGCGAACCGGCTTTCAAAAAAGGAAGCACCGAGAAAATACCGCTGTTCAAGTTCTTAAAAGACGTTCTGGTGCGAGCGTACGGACGGACATGGTATCAGCGGTTCGAGACCGAATGTGAAGAGCGTTCATGTAATTCTCAAAGAGGCGATTAGGATTTATGCTTCAAATCTCACAGCAGCAACGGCTGCTTCAAAAACTCACACCGCAGCAGATCCAGTACCTCAAGCTCCTTCAACTCCCCACCATCGCACTCGAACAGCGAATCAAAACGGAATTGGAACAGAACCCGCTGCTTGAAGAAGGCGTGGAAGACGAGATTGAAGTTGCCCAGGAAGATGCCGAAAACGAAGCTCCGGAGGTCGAAGAAGCAACGGACGGTGAAGCCGAAGCAAAGAAAGAAAAGGACGAAGAGTTCACTTTTGAAGATTTCGTGAACGATGAGAATGCATATACACCGAAAGCCAGCAACCAGCAGGATGATGAAGAGCGCGACGAGATCCCGATGTCCGCGCCCGAACCGCTCTTGCAGAAACTCAGGTCGCAGATCCAGCTTGTCGACCTGACCGAAACCGGCATGCTCGTTGCGGATGAAATCATCGGCAACATCGACGAAGACGGCTACTTGCGACGCGATTTGAGCCTGATCGTGCAGGACATCAACCTCTCTCACGGTCTCCAATTGACGGTTCCGCAGGCGGAACTTGTTCTGAAGCGCGTTCAACGACTCGAGCCCGTAGGAATCGGGTCAAGAACACTTCAGGAATGCCTCCTGTTGCAGCTTGAAGGGCGCGAATTTGAGCCGCGTCTGAAGAAACTCGCGCGCGTCATCCTCGAGACATATTTTGACGAGTTCACCAAGAAACATTTCGAACAGCTTTCAAAACTTCTGGGGATCCCGCTCCAGGAGGTGAAAGAGGTTCTTGACGTGATTTCTCATCTCAACCCGAAACCCGGCGAGGGAGAGATTTCAACTCAGGAAAACTACATCACCGTCGACTTTCTCGTCCACTTCGAGGACGGCGAGTTCATCATCCAGTTGAACGATAAGAACATTCCGCCGCTGCGCATCAACAAAGATTACAAAGAGATGATGTCGCGGAAGAAAAAGAACGGAGTCAATGCCGAAACGAAGACCTTCATCCGGCAAAAGTTTGAGGCGGCGAAATGGTTCATCGCGTCGATCTACCAGCGGCGCGACACGATGCTGCGCGTAATGCGCACCATCGTCGACAAACAGCGCCAATTTTTCGAGTTCGGAGACGGGCTGAAGCCGATGATCTACAAAGACATCGCCGCAGTCATCAAGATGGACATTTCGACGATCAGCCGCGTTGTGAACGGGAAATATGTTCAAACGGATTTCGGCGTCCACGAACTGCGCTACTTCTTCAGTGAAGGCATCAGCATGCAAAGCGGCGAGGACGTTTCGAATAAAGAAGTGAAGCTTCGCATCAAAGAGATCCTCGAAACGGAAGACCCGCACAAACCGCTGAGCGACGATCGCATCGCGGAGATATTGAATGAGCGAGGCTTCAATATCGCACGGCGGACGGTTGCCAAATACCGGGAGTCGATGATGATTCCGGTGGCACGCCTGCGGAGAAAAATTTCCTAATCACTTATTGTTCGGACATCTATGGACAACACCATTCATTCTACGACAATTATCGGCCTTGCACGCGACGGCAAAGTCGCACTCGGCAGCGACGGTCAAGTGACGCTCGGCGCGACCGTTGTCAAACATACGGCTAAAAAAGTGCAGCGCTTGTACAACAATTCAGTCCTCGTCGGCTTTGCCGGCGCTTCGGCTGACGCGTTCACCTTGATGGAACGGTTCGAAGAAAAACTCCAGAAGCACCAGGGCCACCTCGAACGCTCTGCGGTCGAATTGGCAAAAGACTGGCGGACCGATAAATACCTGCGGCGCCTCGAGGCGATGATCGGAGTGCTGGACAAGGAACATGCGTTCATCATTTCAGGAACAGGGGATGTCATTACACCGGACGACGGCATCGTTGCGATTGGATCCGGTGGTCCTTATGCTCTTGCAGCCGCAAGGATGCTTGTCGCCTATACCAAACTCTCGGCCAAGGAGATCGTAACCCAATCGATGAAAACGGCCGCTGAAATTTGCATCTACACAAACCAGAATATCTCAATCGAAGAATTGTAAGCCGATGAAAACACTCAGCATAACGGAAAAATCTCAACCCTCCACAGGAGGACGCACCGATAGCCGAAAAGGCTCGGACGAGCTGACACCCACGCAGATCGTTCGCGAACTGGACAAGTACGTCATCGGCCAGCACGAAGCGAAAAAATCGGTAGCAATCGCGCTCCGGAATCGCTGGCGCCGACTTCAGGTGCCGGAAAATCTCCGCGAAGAGATTATGCCCAACAATATTATTTTGATCGGGCCCACGGGAGTGGGGAAAACAGAGATCGCAAGAAGGCTGGCGAAACTATCGAATGCACCTTTTATCAAAGTCGAAGCGTCGAAGTTCACTGAAGTCGGGTATGTCGGACGCGACGTCGATTCCATGATCCGGGACTTAACCGAGCTCGCCGTTGTGATGGTGAAGTCTGAGAGAACCGGAGAAGTGCAGGAAAAAGCAGAGCGTCTTGCCGAAGAGCGAATTCTCGATATCCTCATTCCCTCTGTCCGCAAATCAAAGACCGATGCGAATACTGCCGCCGAGGCGCCGTCCGACGAAGAACTGAACGAAAAAACCCGCGAACGATTCAGGGAGAAAATCAAAGCCGGACAGCTCGACGACAGGATCATCGAGCTTGATGTGCCGAGCGATCAGTTCCCTGCCATGCAAATCCTCGGGCCGATGAATCTGGAAGAAATTGGCGTAAACCTGCAGGACGTATTCGGCAATCTGATGCCGAAGAAAATGAAAAAGAGGAAGCTCTCGATTGCGGACGCGAAGAAAATACTCGTCCAGGAAGAGGCACAAAAACTCATCGACCAGGACGCCGCGGTGAAGGACGCAATCCACAGGGTCGAAAACTCCGGCATCGTCTTTTTAGACGAGGTGGACAAGATCGCAGGAAATCGGGGTGCAATGAACGGCCCCGACGTTTCACGGGAAGGCGTCCAGCGCGATTTGCTTCCTATTGTTGAAGGGTCAACGGTCGCGACCAAGTACGGCATGGTCCGCACAGACCACGTGCTGTTCATCGCCTCAGGCGCATTTCATGTTTCCAAGCCGTCCGACCTGATTCCCGAACTGCAAGGCCGGTTCCCGATTCGCGTTGAATTAAAGAGCCTGACAGAAGAAGATTTCGTCAAAATACTCACCCTGCCGCAGAACGCACTCATCAAGCAATACACTGCCCTGCTGAGGACTGACGGGATCGAGATCGAATTTTCTGACGACGCGATCCGGGCGATTGCGCGTATCGCAACTCAAGTGAACGAAGAAGTGGAAAACATCGGCGCCCGGCGGCTTCACACAATTATGACATCGCTCCTGGAAGAAATTCTCTTCGAAGCTCCGGAAAAAATTTCAGCGACGAAATTGGCCATCACGAAGGAAATGGTCGAAGAGAAACTTAATACCATCGTAAGGGATAAAGACCTGAGCAGGTTT
>CAWJKX010000157.1:0-10708 GCA_963843065.1 uncultured Bacteroidota bacterium | reverse complement strand
TGTGAGACCGAGGGGAAACTTCAGATTGAGCGAATGAACCAAATCGGAGCGAATCATTTTGGTCCACGCAAATGCGTAAATCTTGAGAAGGGAGACTCTGTCAGAGGCATCGAGCGCTGCTATCGTGGAAACCCTCTTGCGGTTCGCATTGAGTTCTTCAGCATTGCGAAAAGGAACGAAGTCATAGATTACCAACTCTGCCTGATTTGCCTCAGCACAATCTAAAGCTCTGCGACACAAGTCCATGTCCACAAAATCATCGGAATCTATAAACAGCATGTACTTCCCTGAAGCGGCCGCAATTCCCACATTGCGCGTTTGCGACAATCCTTCATTAATTCTCTTGTCAATTACCCTTATCCGCTCATCTTTCGAAGCGTAGTCATTCAGGACTGCGAGTGAGCCATCTGTGGAACAATCGTTGATGCAGATAATTTCGATATCCCGGAGCGTTTGATTGAGTACTGAGTCGAGGCACTCGCGGAGGTACGGCTCGACGTTGTAGACCGGAATAATGACTGAGATGAGTGGTGAACTGCCTTTGCTTGCGGTCATTGACCTATCACTACCCTTTTTAACAATTTAAAATGTTCGGCAAGGTCAGGTTGCTGCTTTTCTATCTTTTGATACCTGCTTAATTCGGACACAGTTTGCAGTGTCTCTTCGGCATCAAAATTCTCTTGCAATCTGATATGATTAAGAGGACGCAGCCAGGATTCATAAGTGGATTTTATCTTGTGGTTATTGTTCTGCAGAACAACGCAAGGTGTTCCTGTAATCGCGGCAAAGATCATACCGTGCAGCCTATCTGTGATTACCACTTGTGCCTTCCTGAAAGACTTCCATATGTTGAAAAGCTCGGCCTCCCGATCCTGAATAGAGAGCCTATCCCTGCCTATATGTGTGTCTACTGAAATGCAATTGGTAAAAGCAGAAGATATCGTCCTCATAAATGTTGATAGGCTTTCGCCGGTAAATGCAGATTCATCGTCGTTGCGAATGCAGAGCATGATTCCATCCCGCATCTGACCTTTTTGATATTGATTCATTGACAGCACGATATCGGGAGCAAGATACACATTGAGACCTGGAAAGGCTTTCTTCATCAGGTCGAAAGAGATTGATTCCCTCGCAAAAAGGTGAAGATTGTCATGCTTGCGGTAAACTTGAATGGTTTTTTGTAACTGGCGCCGGCCGAATTCAGATTTTGAGAAATCGATAGTCTGCGGAAACGAGATAATGCGGTTCCGGGGAAAGGCTTCAATCACAAATCTTCGGCAATCCTCAATGGTGTAATGCAAATCCCCCATGTTTCCCCCTCCGACAATTGTTACGATGTCATTTGGCGACACGATGCGCTTGAGGGCCTTCAATCTGGTGAAAGTCGCACTGATCGGGAAATCTACAATTTCGAAATCTGGATAGCATGTCCGAAGAAAAGCTTCTTGCGCAAAAGTAATAGCAATATCCCCTAGATTTCCATAGTCTGCCGCCAATGCAACGATAACCTTTTGTTTCCCCCGGTAGCAATCCAATTGCCTGTCCGAGGAATGACTCAGCAAGTACTTGATGCGTGCCTTTACACCTACCGGCACGACACTCTTGATCGATCGCATTAATTCATACATGGTGCAATTTATTCCATGAGCAGGCCGCGCTCGTTACCATTCAACCGTTCCGGTTATCACCATGCATTATCGGAGAAATTCAGTTGTTCGTGGACCGCAATTGAATAGCACGTCGACGATTGACAAATTGGGCACAAACTCCGTATCGCGAAAGACCTGTTCGTAGGCGGGGGGGATAAAATCCTGCCAAATTACTTTGATACCAGCATTTTCAAACGCAGACAAATCCATGTACAGTTTGCCTCCGGGGCCGGACAAGTATGTGTCAGCCCCTAAGGCACGGCAAATGCTGATCAGTAATTCTGATTGGGTTCCCGAAACATCGAGTGTGGACGCTAAAACCATTGGGGTTTTGATTCCCAACTGTTCCATCACCCACGCGGCCGCCGTTATATTCAGCGCGCAAAGCCGGTCAAATTTATTTTCCAAAAGCAAATCCTTCAAACTGCCGGCATATTGCTTGAAGAACGGAGCCCGCGAGTAGTTTGTCGCCAGCGCATTCCAATGCTTGAGAGGCCATGTTCCTCCTGCATCGAGTTGCACGTCGAGAATCAGTTGTCCAAAATGGTGAGAGACGGGCACCGTCAGCCATTGCCAACCCTGCTGCGTTCTGATTTTGTTGCGGTTCTGAAGTCCGTTCTTCTGGAATTGCACGTTGTCCAAATGAACAAAAATATCGGCGTGCGCTATTTTGTGGAAAAAGCCTGTATAGGGAAGATATTGAGGTTGGTGGATGGCAACGGTCTTCATGAATTGACCATCCGTTGAAGGGTGGAGGTAATTCCATGAATGATGTAGGAAACATCTTCATTCGTGAGGGCAACATGCATCGGTAAAGCGATGTGATGATGTAAAATGTCCTCGCTTTGCGGCAGATCCCCCGGCTTCGTGCCCAGGAAATTTCGAAAAACGGGCTGTAGATGACACGGAGGGTCGTATGGCCATGCAATTGGAATTCCAAATTCTCGCCGAAGGAGCATTTGCCAGCTCTGTTCGATCAATTTTTTTGTCCAACAAAACGATGTAATTCCAATAACTATGAACTCTTTTGGGATCTTTAGGGAGGAGCCTGATGCCGCGAACCGAAGAAAATGCACCGTCGTACTTGTCTGCGATTTCGTTGCGCTTCGAGATAAATTCATCAAGATGCCGAAGTTGCGACAATCCTATCACCGCACTGATTTCTGTCATCCGCCAGTTTGTCGAAACCCGCTCATACATGCTGTTGTCCGGAGCTGCTCCGTGATTGCGGTAGCTTCGTGCGATGTCCGAGATGTTTGAGTCATCAGTCGTGATCATTCCGCCTTCCCCGGTTGTGATGACTTTTGTTGGATAGAAGGAAAAACATCCCGCCTTTCCAAGACCGCCAGCCTTGCGACCGTTGTATGAAGCGCCGATAGCGTGAGCAGCATCCTCAATGAGAGCTATGTTATTTTTTCTGCACATTTCCTCCAATGCGTTGATATCCGATTGTATGAGCCCCGCCATATGCACGGCCATAACCGCCGCAGTTTTCGGGCCAATGCGGCGTTCCACATCAGCCAGATCGAGACACAACGTGTCCCGGTGAATTTCGGCAAATACGGGGCGCCCTCCCGCAAGAATAACAGAATTCGCCGATGCGACGAATGTCTCCGTTGGAACAATTACTTCACGGTCCCGGACTCCAAGGCATCGTAGCACGATTTCCAGCGCTGCGGTTCCGGAATTTACGGCGATTGCGTGTTTCACGCCTACCATGTGCGCAAACTTTTGCTCGAATTCCTCTACTGACGGCCCCATGAGAAGCTGTCTAGAAACCAGGATATTTTTAATCCGACCCAAAATATCTTCTATGTCTGGGTCGGAGAAATACGGCAGTGCCCGGTGTATTGTGCGATTATTGGTGGACATATTTGTCGACGATCTCCTTAAAGTTTGTTGATGTGAGGACTTCGACCTCTTTCTCTCTGAGATTTACCGGAGGGTTGGGCTGCAGCCGCGCATACCAACCGAGAACAGATGAGAGTTGATTCTCCAGCGCGGTAAAATTAAAACCAAGGAGCTGCTTCAGTTTGTTGTTATCAATTGTAACCGGCATATTCGAGAAGGGCGAGAGCTTCGGTGCATCATACGGTTCATTCGAAATTCCAAAGCGCCTTTCATCCGCATAAAGAATTCTTACGTCAACATTCAACAAGCGTGCACACAACCGCACGAACTCTTCCAGTGAGACCGACCGATCAGTCACGCAATTGAATGCTTCTCCGATCGAACTGTTGGCCTCAGCCAGCATGAGCATAGCCAAGGCAACTTCGTCTGCAAATGCGAAGTGAATCTGGGCCTGGCCATCACCCGGAATAACGACCGGAATTCCGTTGAGGAGACGGCTCACAAAGAAGGCTTCGCGCTCTACGTGATTTGCAACCCCGAGAACATACGAAGGCCGGATGATGGTTATCGGAAAATTGGTTGATTGGAATAGATCGGCGAACACCTGGTCAGTTCTCGCTTTGTTCAATCCATAGTCGCCCCACAGTTTCCACTCTCCCAAAGGGGCATCTTCCGCGACAGGCCAGCTATTCGGTTCACGGTATGCAGCGACACTGCTCACGTAGACATAATGATCGACGCGCCCATTGAATGCCTTTACAACCATTTTCGCTTGCCGCGGTTCATAGCAGCAAGTGTCGAATACCAAAGAAAAATTCGAAGACGCAAGCCTCTGCAGATCTTCCTCTGAATTGCGATCACCAACAATCATTTTTACCGTTGTCCATTCGGGTCGCATTTGTCGACTGCCGCGGTTGAAGATGACCGTCTCGTACCCCCCATGGACCAGCAATTCCACAAGCCTGGGACCCAGAAGTCTGGATCCGCCGATGACCAGAGCTTTTTTCATATCTGCTTACCGGACTGTTGATCTTGAGCAGATGAAGTACCAATTCGCGAGAGCATATGACCTTGTGCGTTGTAAACATTTTTTTGACTCAAAGCAACAGGTACAGTTTTCATCAGAATCTTGAGATCCAACCATAAACTCCAATGATCTACGTACCACAAATCGAGAAGCATCCGTTGTTCCCAATCGAGAGATTGTCTTCCCGAAACGACCGGCAAACTTGTACAACCGGGACGGACATTGTTTCGTCTGATTTCGGAAGGAAAGATCGTTCCGGGGAGAAGCGGCCTCGGCCCTACAAGGCTCATATCTCCCATAAGCACGCTGTACAATTGCGGCAATTCGTCCAATGAGCTAAGCCTCAGCAACCGTCCTACCCGGGTCACAAGAGGATCCGTGATATGGGTGACAGACGCCGCACGTTCGGGGTCATCGACCATCGAGCGGAACTTGTAAATCCAGAACTCTTTACCATTGAGTCCAATTCGTCGTTGACGGAAAAGTATCAATCCCGGTGAATCGAGTCTGACCGCCAGTGCGATGACCAACATGATCGGAGAGAAGAATACTAACCCGAGTCCCGAAATGATTATGTCTGCAAGACGTTTGATGGCGAGGGTCGTCTTCCGCGCCACAACAGCTATCATGAGATATGGTTTTCCCAAATTATTGTTCTTTCTATTTTTCTCTTTGTGAGCTGTGTCGAAAATGCCGACAGCGATGCAATCACGCTCGTTGAGCCATTGACTCCTGTTTAAATGTACTATCCGCCGCAGTTATCGGGATAAAAAGGCACGGATGGCTATCATACAATGACGTGAACCGTGCCTCGATTTATAAGGAATAGACATGATCTGGAATCGGAAATCACGCAAATAGATTGCCTTGCACGCAACCCTTCAAGCGATTGCTCTCACGAAATAACCTGCCTCGAACGGAATATGTAGCGGATATGATCGATAATACGGCAATCCTAACTGAGTTGGTTGACTATGTCTTGATGCGCATATGCTGGCAAGTCGCCGTCAAGATTGTCGACATAGAGAATTACGATAAATCCTATTTTTTGTTCTATTGCATTATTCATGCAAAAACAGTAATTGACAGAAATATTAAACACGACGCGAGGCTAAAAGCGTATCTCTTATCCAAGGGCGATTATCTGTAGTGCGCCGATGCACAGTAAATCCCTCGGACTCGAGGAACTGACTGATGAATTCACGCGTACGATAGCTATCACTATATCCGAGATCTGCAATCCAGTCATGGCAGGCGATCGCAACATTTCTCACTCGTCCAAATTCATGCCGGAAACCAAGTAATGCTGGTTTCTCAGCCCCCTCAATATTCATTTTGAGCATATCTATATGGTCAATCCCATTTGACTCAACGAAGTCGTCGAGAGTAATAGCTGGAACTTCAACCGCAAGATGACCCTCTTTAATGATAAGTGAGTTTTGATGGTCAGCCATGTCGTCGGTGATCATAACGCGCCCTGAGCGATCTGTTACTGCTACGGCAAACGCCTGTACGTTTTCCAATCCACTCCGTCGAACCGTTTTTACGAGGCAGCGGGCAGTTTTCGGGTTGGCTTCAAAGGAGAATACGCGACCATTCGGCCCGACATATTTAGCGAATACCCACGCATCATCGCCAACACCAGCTCCGACATCAAGAACAGTGTCCCCAGGTCGAAGTTTATAGTTGACAAGCCAGTAATCAGTTATACGAGAATAGACTTTCCGGAGGTCAGGACCCGTATGGCTCAAGACTCACGATAACACCATCGCTTTGAGAGTTCACAAAGTCGCCCTCATTGTCAATCGAAAACCGTTGTAATCGTCGGTGTGCAATGCTCCGAGCGACCGACATGAACATCCTGCCGGGAAGCCCTGCCCTCAGCAGTGATAACTCTAACTTAGAGAGTAATTGAATTAGATAAGTTTTCATTCAGATTCCGGAATTCGTTGCACGGGGTTTTTGGGTTGGTTGCAGACGCCAGACTGCGCATCATGCCACAATATAATCACGCACGACGAAAGTGTTTAACGGATCAAAAAAGGACGAACAATATCCATACTCTTGCATCTCAAACCGTCTCTTTCCTTTGTCATGCTCTTAACTTCTTGTTCTGTAGTGGCTTTCTTTTAAATGCCATTGCTCAGGATTGATAATAAAACATGCAACACCCCTTGATTCATTTCCTTCTATGCTTTTTGCCGTAGTGTTCGCATTCCCAGAGGGAGCAACAACAACGTCCCGATTCCAGTTGATATAAGGAGCGAAACAACCAACATTTTCAATGTGCCCGGATGTACGAAAGAAATGATGCCAAAACTGATTAAAGCAACCACACCCCTAACAACCAGGGCAAGGCACTGTTCACGAAAAAATGGCCAAAAGCTCATGTTGCATGCATGCGCGACTTACCAGGGGGTGAACAGGAAATTTCGCAGGGTAAGCATGATGCATCCAGACAGCGCGATGCCCATCAATCCAAGTTTGCCTGCGAGTATAATACAGAGCACGACGTTGCCTACACCCATCACCAGCGTTACGATTGCCGGTAACTTCACCTTCCCCAGAATCAGGATTGAATCCCAGGCGGGCGATATACCCAGAGTGATGATCAAGTACGCCGTCTGGACGAGTGTAACCAGAACTCTTTGCCATTGAGTCCAATTCGTCGTTGACGGAAAAGTATCGATCCCGGTGAATCGAGTCTGACCGCCAATGCGATCACCAACATGATAGGAGAGAACAACACCAATCCGATTCCAGAAATGATTATATCGGCAGGACGTTTGATCGCGAGGGCTGTTTTGTGTGTTGCACTGCTCATCAGGGGAAAAGATTTACCTAATTCTTGAACCTTTCCGTTCTTCGGCGTCGTCATTTTTTCCATCGAAGAAACCTCACCGCAAGGATGACCCGAACGAGCAGATACATTCTATATTTTAACATATAGATTATTAATTGCATTGACTTTGATAGTTTTCCGGTCGGCTTATAGTGGATAAAGGATTCTGACACCATCTTGCTGTTGCAAATTTCTCTTATCTGATTCACGAAGCCGTTATCGGGGGATTCCCACGCATTGAAAAGAAGCATAAGAAGAAACCTTTCAATCGCAATAATGCTTAGCCCACGCAGATTCTGTTCATGGCTCAATCCAATGCTGTCACAAATCGCCAATCTTCTATAATGAGTCATTGAAAGAAGCTCTAGATAACGCTCCTTGTATTTCGTCAACATCATACCGGATGGATTCTCCACGTAATGATACAATGGCTGATCCACAGCATAGAATGAGTTGGCGTGAGAGTAAACCAGCAAGTTGAAATTCGTATCTTCCCCATATTTAACACTTTCGTCAAAAGTAATTGCAATATCTTCTATTACTTTTCTCCGATAGATATTCCGCCAGCAGTAGTACACATCCTCCAAACGATTTTCAAGATGTTGAAGACAATCCATCAAATCGGAATGTGTCAGCACTTTATTTTTCTCAAATTGTGTCGTTCCTTTTTCCAGTCCACTGGAATTTTCGAAAAACACACCGCAATTTACCACGTCGACCTTCTCCTTCACACCGATATTGTACATAACTTCAAACATATTATGTTGTACATAGTCATCGCTATCCACAAAACCAATATACTCGCCTTTCGCAACTCTCAACCCTGCATTCCTAGCAGAACTTACTCCACCATCTTCCTTGTGTATTACGTTTACGCGATCATCTCCATCCGCATATTCATCACAGATGATTCCGCTTCTATCAGGTGATCCATCATCCACTAAAATAATTTCTATATCTCTCAAGGATTGATTAATGATGCTATCAACGCATCGACGAATTCTATCCTCCACCCTGTAAACTGGTACGATAACACTGACTCTTGGGACCATTCTTGATCTCACAATGTCCCGGCTTTTTTTTGACACAGTGGTTTAATATTGTTCGAAAGCAGAAACGGTTTTGCGAAATCTTTTCAGAGACGCGAGCCCATCGATAAAGAGGCTTTTCTCGTAAGCATTAGTACCACCATACCAAGTGGCGGCACCAAATATGAATGAGTACAGAGCACCTTCAACTGCGAGCGAACCCCAACCAGTTACGGGGAAGAAATAGATCATTAACCCGCTGGATGCATAGACAACACTCATCGGAACGAACTGAGCGAAGAAAACTTCTCTATAAAACCGCAGCATGTCGATATTGGCAACGCGAGCAAGATAGAAATGCATAAATACGCTCCCAATAAAGTTAGCCGCCATCATGCCAATTCCCATCGCGAAAGGTCCGGCCACGTAATGCCTTGCAATCAATCCGATTGCGATGGAAGCAACCACCATCACAAGAAGATAGATCACACGGTACACGAAACGATTCAACGCCGCCATGATGTTGTCGCCAATGTTTCGCGTCATCATCAGTGTGCTGGGAATCATCACGATCGCAGCATTAAGCCAGGCATCGCTGTAACCATCTCCTGCCCAAAACCGGATAAAGGGATGTCCAAAGAGAAGGAAACCGCCCAACACATAGGATGCAATGAGGAATTGAATTCTCCCTACCTTGATCATCAAGTCGGTCAATTGGCTACTGCTGGCTCCTCGCTCTACAACCTCAACAGAATGAGGGAGCAACACATTACTGATGATGAGCCCAGAGGAGACATAGTACCCCAGGAAGATCATGCTGATAGAGAAGACCGCCACTGAAGCTGTCCCGTCCGTAATGCCCAGCACAGTCTGGCCGACTCGGAGGTATAGTTGTGAGAGAACAACTGCGCAACCGATCCAAAACGAACTGGAGAAAACTTCGTAAATCAATTCTTTGTCAAAACGATGAATTTTGAATCGGACCCGTAGCCGAACGAAGACGTAGATACATTTCAGGAGGGAGAACAGAATGTTCATGGATGTATCAAGCACAATTATAGAAACGGCTTTTTACCCAAGATAAAGAAGGAGTATTAAGAGTGCCGTCCGAAGCACAAACCGAATGAGCTCGGTAGATCTCAAAAATGAAAATCGTTGGTAGCCTGTGAGAATTGCGTCAAACGCTCCCGCCGGAAGGAGAAAGGCCAAATTAAACACAAGAATCGCTGACATAATCCGAGCTTCTGACAATTCCGCCACCGTAAACGAGGCCCCAAAAATATTGCCAAGATTCCAATAGATAATTGCTCCTGCCAAGAAGACAAGAAGGGAGATGCCAACATACGTAATCATGGCTAAAGCGAGGAAGTTCTGTTCCCCTTCCTTGTCCTTTCTGGCTCGATAGCGCGCCACGTACCGAATAATAGAATAGCTTAGCCCAAATTCTAGAACCGCCAGATATCCGACAACTGCACCAATGAGTGCGTATAGACTGTACTTGATTTTCCCAAGGAACGTAACATATATGGCGTTACAAGTATCGCCGAGATGTTCGTGAGGATCATCGAAATATATGAGAGAACCGTTCCTCTTTTTATTTCACTTGAAGAAGATGACATATGCATTTAATCGCAGATTATGTACGATGAGAAAATAAACTTGAACCTACAGAGTGAATCGGCAGGAGCTTTATGAAGTAAGAGACTATGAAGTGGTAATGTCCGAGAGGTTTTTGAGCTTAGCGGACAATCACCATTCGTAGTGTTTTGGAGTATGAACCAGCGGTTAACCGGTAGCGATAGACGCCGCTGGCTACACCTTTGGGATTCCATTGGATCACATGGGGACCGCTCGCCTGCATTCCTTCGGCAAGCGTAGCTATCTCCCGTCCAAGGATATCGAACAC
The DNA here is from genome assembly GCA_963843065.1 of uncultured Bacteroidota bacterium. Taxonomy (GTDB): domain Bacteria; phylum Bacteroidota; class Ignavibacteria; order UBA10030; family UBA8401; genus JAGVPT01. The sequence goes on along the minus strand of CAWJKX010000157.1, from coordinate 405 downwards.
TTTAAGAGATACATTTTCGTTCTTCGCCAAATCGTACTCAATGGTGGTGCCGGTATTGAATGGGTTTGGATGGTTCTGATTGAGAAAGTTGCCCTGTGGCGTTGTCCCAACGACGACGCTTGCATTAAGAGAAGTCGTTCCAAATGGTCCAGTCAGATTAAGCGTAAAAATGGTAGTGGTCGTAACATCGATGACCAGGCTGCCGTTTGTCTTTACATTGACAGTCGTGTCTGCACTGCCAATTGGGTAACCGATAGATGCAGTTGTGGCATTTAGGCTTGTCCATTGGAGCGTCACTGTCCCCCCATTTGTTGGAAGGGAATCGGGCGTTGCGGTGAATGTACCTGTTGGCGAACCTGATCCTGAAAACCATACAGAGCCAGTCTCATAACCAGTTGCGGCTTC
>CAWJKX010000156.1:0-3621 GCA_963843065.1 uncultured Bacteroidota bacterium | reverse complement strand
CAAACTCGCGCGTGTCGAAAAGGATTTCTCCGCCGTCGACAGCACGCGAATAATATCGTCGGTGCATACTTGAATTTTCAACCATTGGGGATCAGTCTCTTTTTGTTTTTTGATTTCGAAGAGAACACCGTCGACTTGTTTTTCATAAGCAAAAGAATAGTGGGTGTCGAGAAGAATAAAGGCGGCGATGATAAGGCTGATCAAGCACTGCTTCAGTTGCATGGAACGTCCTTTCAAAAAACTCTTTTTCAGAGACAATTTATTATCGACAAATCCGGCAAGAGTGGCGACTTCCAATCGGTGCTTTCAGGGGTATTCCTGAGAAAGAAACAACTGATGTTACGCAAAAACCTTTTTTCAACACATCCCCGGCCCCTCTGTGCGTCGGCAAGCAGGTAAGAGAGAGCGGATTGAGTGGTGTATCACGATGCGATGGAATTTTCGGCTCACGAATTTTCCATGAGGAGTAACGTCAGCAAAAAATCGTCGCCGCAAGCAACGAGGTATTTTTGTGATGGCTTCTAATGAATGTACGAATTCAGAATGTTCTCCAGCATTTCCTGACGGCCGCTCTTCAGTACCGGCGCCCCTTCACTGAGAATCCACTTCTCCAATTCCTCCAGCCCGATTTGTCCGGACATAATCCTGGCCCCTACACCGGAATTAAAACTAGAGTATCGCTCTTCAACAAAACTGCTGAGCGCTTTATCCTTTATAATTTGATGAGCAATGAGGAGGCCACGTGCAAATGTATCCATTCCGCCAATATGAGCATAGAAGAGGTCCATTGGGTCGTTCGAACTGCGCCGCACTTTTGCATCGAAATTAAGCCCTCCCTTGCCCAGCCCGTTTTGGTTCAAGATGATCATCATAGCCAGTGTCGCACTGTAAATGTCTGTTGGAAATTGATCCGTGTCCCAGCCGAGCAGCATGTCGCCTCTATTTGCATCAACGCTCCCTAATTTTCCGGCGGCCGATGCGATTCCTAATTCGTGTTCGAATGAATGACCGGCGAGCGTGGCGTGATTTGCTTCAATATTCAATTTAAAATGGTCGAGCAAATCATATTCCTTCAGGAAATAGAGCGTCGTTGCAGAATCGAAATCATATTGATGTTTCATCGGTTCAGCTGGTTTAGGCTCGATAAGAAACTGCCCCTCGAAACCGATTTTTTTCTTATAGTCGACAGCCATATGAAGAAAACGAGCCATCTGATCTTGTTCTCTTTTCAAATCCGTATTGAGCAATGTCTCGTAGCCTTCCCGCCCGCCCCAGAAGACATAATTCTCACCGCCAAGTTCCTTTGTTGCATCGATGGCATTTTTTATTTGTGCAGCGGCGTGAGCCATCACGAGCGCGTTCGGACTTGTGCCCGCCCCTTGAGAGTACATTGGATTGTCGAATAACTTTGCCGTCCCCCAGAGAAGTTTGACACCGGTTTCCTTCTGTAGACTTTTTGCAAATGTCACCATGGTTTCCAAATTCTTGCATGACTCGGAGAAATATTCTCCTTCAGGCGCAATATCGCGGTCATGGAAGCAATAGTAATCAGCACCGAGCTTTTGAAAGAATTCAAACGCTGCTGCCATCGTTTCTTTGGCGCGAGCAATTGGATCCTTTGCGGCATGCCATTCTCTTACAAAACTCGGACCGCCAAACATATCGGAACCGTTCCCCATCAACGTGTGCCAGTAGGCAACGGAAAAGCGCAAATGTTCACCCATAGATTTGCCGCCGACTTGCTGGTGCTTATCGTAGTATTTGAAAGCGAGAGGGTTCTTTGAGTCTTTGCCTTCGTAAGGAATCTGTTTCTCTACTTTGGGGAAATACTTATTTATCATATTCTTCCTCTATTCTCGTCATGGTCTGAATTGGGAAAGGCTCTAATTTGTAGCAGCAAACAATGAGGTGATGCACTTCCGCCGCGAGCGGCACAGTCAATCCTTTGCCAGTTCAAATAAAATTGAACCGTTTCAATGGTATGAATAATATTTCAATATGTCAAGGAAAATAATGGCGAGTTAATTCTCCAAAACCTTTTGCAGATACTTTTTCCAGACTTCATAAGCGGAGCCATATTTTTCAACCAACTCGGGCTTAGTATCAACCTTCTCAATAATCTTCAATCCTGGAAAAGCTCCGTCGCTGGAGGAATAATATCCGATTCCGAGGCCGGCTCCACGTGCTGCTCCTTGCGATCCGTCGGTATTATAGATTTCGATACCAACATTGCATGTATTTGTAAACGCTTCTCGAAAAACCTTGCTCTGGAACAAATTGGAGTTCCCTGCTTTAATTACTTTGAACTCCATCCCTAAGCTCTTCATAATATCCAGTCCGTACCTGAACGAAAAAGCAATTCCTTCCTGAGCGGCCCTAATCATGTGCCCCTTCCCATGGATATTGAAATTGATGCCGGAAAAATGTCCGTGAACATCCTTGTTCATCAGACTTCTTTCAGCACCGTTGCCGAAAGGATAACACATCAACCCCGCCGAGCCGATTGGAATTCTTGCAGCGAATTCATTCATCTCTTCATAGGACAATTTGTTGTCCATGATGCTCTGTTTGAGCCAGCTGTATTGAATGCCGGTTCCATTGATGCAAAGCAACACTCCTTTGTTCGGTTGCTTTTCTGAATAGTTGACGTGTGCAAATGTGTTAACCCGGCCCAACGAGTCAAAAATATTGTCGCTCGTAACTCCATAAATGACTCCGGACGTTCCCGCCGTTGCCGCTACTTCACCCGGATGCAGCACGTGCAATGAAAAAGCATTATTCGGCTGATCACCCGCTCTGTACGAAATTGGGATCCCGGGACTCAAACCCAGCTCTGCTGCCGCTTTAGGAGTGAGAGCTCCTTGAAAGCCAAATGTCGGCACGATCTCCGGGATGAATCTTCTATCGATCCCGTAGTATCGAAGCAATTCATCCGCAATACTCTTTTTGCTGAAATCCCAAAGAATCCCTTCGCTCAACCCTGAAACTGTCGTATGAACCTCGTCAGTCATTCTTAGAGCAATGTAGTCTCCGGGCAGCATTATTTTGAATGTCGTTGAATATAAATCAGGCCTGTTGTCCTTCACCCATTTGAGTTTTGACGCGGTAAAATTGCCAGGAGAATTCAAACAACTGCCAAGACAATACTCCGACCCTAATTCGGAAAAAGCCTTGTTTCCAACTTCGACGGCCCTGCTGTCGCACCAAATTATTGACGGATAAATTACTTCATGCCGTTTGTCAACCATAACCAAGCCGTGCATCTGATAAGAAATGCCAATAGCGGCTATTTCATTCGACAGTAATTCCTTTTTTGAAAACATTGTTGTTGTTGCGGCCACCACATGCTGCCACCACGTGCCCGGGTATTGTTCAGCCCAGCCTGTTTGAGGCGAATCTATTTTCATTTCTTGTTCTGGTGAAATTCCAGAAGCGAGCAATGCCCCGGTATCGGCATCGATCACCGAGGCTTTAATGGATGAACTGCCAATGTCATAGCCGAGAAGCAATTTCTGTCTCATCGAAATCTCCTGTATAATGAGATTGAATCCGATGTCTCAAGGACTTCAATTATTGTTCTTAAAATTACTTACATAATTTTTCGACGATATAAATTATCGT
>CAWJKX010000155.1:0-16526 GCA_963843065.1 uncultured Bacteroidota bacterium | reverse complement strand
TTTTGATCCGGTGATGAGGAAACTGGTTATCCAATCCCCCGCCGTGAATATCGAACGTCTCGCCAAGGTACTTCATCGACATTGCCGAACATTCGATGTGCCAGCCGGGAAATCCTTCGCCCCACGGGCTCTGCCATCGCATGATGTGCTCCGGTTCAGCTTTTTTCCAGAGCGCAAAATCCTCGGGATTTCGTTTTTCGCTTTTCAACTCAACACGAGTCCCCTCCTTCATATCATCGATGGTTCTGCCGGAAAGCTTGCCGTAGTTTTTGAATTTCCGCACATCGAAATAGACCGAGCCGTTCACCTCATACGCATGCCCGTTCGCAAGCAGCTTCTTCACGATCTCGATCTGCTCGATGATGTGCCCCGATGCCCGCGGTGAAATATCGGGGCGAAGGACATTGAGAGCGTCCATGTCATCAAAATAACTGCGCGTGATCGTTTCCGCGATCTGCATCGGATGGACTTTATTGATGCGTGATTGCTTCAGCATCCTGTCCTCGCCGTCGTCGAGTAAATGTCCTACATCGGTAATATTCTGGACATACAACACTTTATTCCCGAGATGCCGAAGATAGCGAACGATCACGTCGAACGAAACATAACTCTTGCCGTGGCCGATATGCGAATCGCTGTACACGGTCGGCCCGCAGACGTACATTCCGACAAAGCCTTCGTGAAGGGGTTTGAATTCTTCTTTTTGACGAGTGAGTGTATTGTAGATTATTAATGGCATTTTCTTCCGGGGCCGTGTTTAGGCGTTGGGTGTTAGGTATTGGATTTTCTTGATTTAAGAACTGAGATAAAACTGTTGATCATTTTTTGTTCTTCCGAGAGAAGAAGCAGAATTGGTTCTGCCTTTTTCTTTGGAATCAAGTTGAGCTGTTGGGAGATTGTCAATTGTGTTTCAAGTTCAAATGCAGAGCCAATAGCAGCATGCAGAAACCACTTAAAATCCCGCTCGGTGTCTCTGCTGCATCCCTCCGCAATGCTGGATGGAATGGATACTGCCGCTCGTTGAAGGTGAGATTTAAGTCCATATTTTTCCACATCAGGCAACAGAGGTGTCAGCATATATACCTCTCGAACAATCTCCATTCCTTTTAGCCAAATGCGCAACTCCCGAAAATTTCTCATCGTTTCCCCCTAACAGCCAACGCCCAATACCTTATTTTCTTCCTTTCGCGCCCCTTGCGTCCTTTGCGGTTTATCTCAGACCCATCAATTCCTTCGCACTTTTCAATCCCGCCTCGGTTACCTTCTCTCCACTCATGAGTTTCGCAACCTCACGAACTCGTTCTTCGACATCCAGCCTGCGCAGACGGGTTGTCGTCCGTTTTCCATCTTCAACTTTCTCGACCGCAAAATGTGTATCCGCCAATCCGGCAATTTGCGGAAGATGAGTGATCGTGATGATCTGGTGTAACGCGGCAAGTTTTTTTAAACTCATACCAACTGCCTGACCGATGCGTCCGCTGACGCCGACGTCAATCTCATCGAAAATAAGAAGCGAAACTTTGTCCGAGGCGGCGAGCGCAGATTTTAGAGCGAGCATCACCCGGGAAATTTCTCCCCCCGAAGCTACCTTTGCCAGGGGCTTCACATCCTCGCCTACATTCGTCGAAATAAAGAACTCTGCAATATCGATTCCTTTTGAGGTAGCCTCGTAATATTCCTTTCCGATTTTTACATACGCATCCGCGACGGCCGAATTTCCGTTATTCGTGCCGGTTGTTAGCGGCACATTGGCAATGCTGACCGAAAATTTCGCATTCGCGATTCCGAGGTCGGCAAGCGAAGAGATAATAGACTTCTCAAATTTTTTTGCAGCCTCGCGGCGTTTATCCGTCAACTGCTCAGCCGAAACGGAACAGACTTTGCGTTCTTCGACAATGGCGGATTCAATCGCGGCAAGCGCCTTTTCAAAATTTTCGGCGAGCAAAAATTCATTGCCGATCTTTAGACGGTGCTCAAGAAGGGACTCAATCGTTCCGCCGTATTTCTTTTTCAGCAAAGAAAATTGGCCGAGACGTTCGCGGATCTGCTCGAGTTTCTCCGGGTTGAATTCAATTTTCGCATTGTACGATTTGATGAATTTCGACAATTCCTCCACGATAATTTCGGCAGATTTCGCTTCACCAGCGGCATCCGCAAAAACCGAATCGATCTCCCGCAGCGTTTCAATCTGTTTCCATGCCAGAACAAGATTGTCGTGCACAGAAGACTCCCCCTCGTAGAGGAGCTGGCTCAACTGGGAAGTGAGTTCGTGTAATTTCTCTGCGTTTTCCAGTTTCTTCAATTCCGATTCGAGCGTCTCCTCTTCTCCGACCTGAGGATTTACCGAGTCGATTTCCTTCATCTGAAATTCGTACAGATCTTTCTTTTCTTTCAGACGGTGCTCTTGTTCCCGCAGATTGTGTTTTTTTGAAAAGAGTTCGGAGAGCTTTTTGTAGGATTGGCGATAGTCCGAGAGAACACGTTCATCTCCGCCGAAATCATCGAGAAAATCGATATGAGTTTCCGGGCGGAGCAATGCCTGGTGGTCGTGCTGGCCGTGAAGGTCTACAAGCACGTCGCCCGCTTCCTTCAGAAGCGTGAGAGAAACGGGAGAATCATTAATGAAACAGCGGCTTTGTCCTTTCACCGAAATTTCCCGGCGGACGATCATCTCATCCGACGACTCGATTTCGTTGTCTTTCAGAAGCGATTGAATTCTCAGCGAGCCGGCAATGTCAAACGCCCCTTCAACAATCGCCTTCTCCGCACCTTTGCGGACAACATCGGAGCTGGCGCGTTCGCCGAGAAGCAGGCTCAGGGCGTCGATGAGGATCGACTTTCCGGCTCCGGTTTCGCCGGTAATGATAGTGAGGCCGCGCTCGAACTCAACGCTGATTTCCTCTATAAGCGCATAATTTTTAACGTACAGTGAATGCAACATGGAATGAAGTTACGCTGAATTTGGGAGAGTTTCAACCTGCTGGGACAACTTCAAACAGTAATGCCATGACTTAGAAGCACGGCATCACTTTACCTCGTTCCCAACTTCCATTTGTCCGAAGGACTCCTTTGGAGGGAACGCAAAAAGAGAAATTCTGTCTCATTACTTCACGCGAAGTAGAACTTCGCACTTTTTACGTTCCCAACGAGGACGTTGGGAACGAGATGGAACTTGAGGTGCCAAATTGGCTCCTCAAGATATCATACTCTTCATTGGTAAACTCAAACATAAAATCATGAGGAAATCGATCTATTCAACATCGAATCCGATCCTGCGTTTGGGCTTCTCGGGAGGCAACATCAACTGCCTGATGGCCTCGAAGATCGCGCTGATCGCATCATCGTGCTTCTCTATCCTCATTTCCAGTTCCTTAAGTCTCAGTGCAAGTTCTTTGTGATTAGCCATAATCTCTCGCAACTTGACGAAGACTTTGATGATCAAAATGTTTATAAGGTTTGCCCGCTTGCCGTGAAGAACTGACGAGAGCATCGCAACTCCATGTTCGGTGAATGCATACGGCAGGGCACTTGAATGTTTCAAAGATGCGAACCAGTGCCAATTTGTCACCAGTTTATTTCTTTCCTTATTTGTTAACCGAAACATGAACTCCCGCGGAAACCGTTCACAGTTTCTTCTCACTTGACGGTTGAGATATTTCGTTTCTACGCCGTACAGTTCGGCAAGATCTCTGTCGAACATCACTCTTTGTCCTCTGAGCAAAAAGATTCGTTGTTCGATAAGATCGGACGGCACTAATTGAGCGTGTTTTATGGATTCCCCCTTGCGGCAGATGGTGTTTGAATGGATTGTCTTTTAGAACCCCTGCATCTCAATCACTTTCATGAAGCGCTTGTCCGTCTCGGGCGGGGAACTTCGTTTGAAGAAAGTTCTCAAAGGAAGGTGGGGCGAAAGGATCATCGTTGTCATTGTAGAGGCGTTCATTAGATACCCTTCTGAATATCTTCAAGACTTGTCGCTTCAGTGAACTTCACTTCATCGAATTCTTTGAAATGCTTATAGCCGCATTCGATTCTTTGATTTTCACTTTCTCTTCGCTTGGTCTTGTCCAAGGTTGATTTAGTTTCGGCGACAAAGTATAGACGCTTTTCTCTCTTTAGCATCAGCGCCCAATCGGGCGTATATTCGCCTATCGGCGTTTTAATGATAAACCATCGAGGAAGTTTCAAAAAAAATTCAACACCCTCGCTATTGTCGCACGCTTTTGCAAATTTTTGTTCCGTGTCAGAAAGTGAATCTATTTCGATGTGATCGTAAAGGGTCTTATCTTTGTTCTTGACCGGATACAAGTTCTCAACGTATTCTTCAATTTCCTTTATATCGAAAGATCTCATCTCGTAAAAGTCGCCAGCTATTTTTTCATATCGAACGCCGTCCACCATCATTGACTTAAGCACCACATCTATTTCGTGAATAACCGAATCAAGAAACAATTGTGGGTTTTTCAAACAATCCGCGAGGCGCCCTGATTCTTCCAATATTTTAACTATGGTAGAACGTGTCAATTCCGTCCTATGCTGAATGTAGCCAATAATATCTGGGACGGAGATTGTGGGACGTTCAACGGTATAGGCCTTGGTCGAGCGGGTAACTCCGCCAATGCCGATTTTCTCCATCACCATGTCCGTTCTTTGTGCAATGATGCGAGGAGCTATAATTGCCTGCATTTTCCGAATCTGTTTTGCCGCCTCGCGAATGAGGTCGTTCGTGTTGTATTCAACCCGGTACGTCGTTTTCTGATGAATACGTTCCCACAACGCACGGAACCGTTCGTCAGTGTCGTATCCTTTTCGTAACGTCACTTTGACTTTATTCTCTTTTTTCTTGATTCGTCCTTCAAATTTCTCGCCGCTGTCGTCTTCAATTTCTTTTTGAAGCTGCCTCGCAAACTCCTCGTAACTTTCGTTCGCAACAACCGTCAACCGATTCACGCGCTTTTCAAAGACGCGATTTCCTTCTGAGTTCACTGCAAGACGTAATCCTCGCCCAATTTCCTGCCGTTTTTTCAATTCTGATTTCGTTTCATTCAATGTGCAAAGCTGGAATACGTTCGGATTGTCCCATCCTTCGCGTAACGCTGAATGGCTGAAAATAAACCGCAACGGTTCGTTTTGATCCAGCAAGCGCTCTTTGTCTTTCATGATCAAAGTATAAGCGTCGGCATCGTCTTCGGACGGTCGCCCTTCGCGCGAGTCCTTCAGAATGCCTTTCTTATCCTGTGCAAAATATCCATTATGGATTCTCTCCACCTCATAAGGGATCAATCCTTTAAATTCCGGCTTGCCCGCATATTCGGCAAATATCTCTTCAAACCAATCAGCGAATTTTCCTTTCACTGAGACCCCGCCTTCGTAACTTCGATAATTCTTTACCTTGTCGATAAAGAATAATGAAAGAACCTTTATGCCGAATGCTTTCAACGCTGCTTCTTTCCGGAAATGTTCTTCAACAGTCTTCCGGATTTGCACTTTCATAATGTCATCTTGCAAACCGCCTTGGGTCGTTCCCAACTGCAAACGTGTGCCGTTCGAAAACTCTATGTAATTTTCTTCCGCATTGATTTCATTGATAACATATCCTTCTCGATACATCTCGCGTCGATTTGAAAGGTCAAACAGATTATCGCCATTCTTCACTGAGAACGATTTTCTGATAATATTTTCTGCTCCAACATAATCTATTGTGAGTTTTGCCGTGAGCTTCGTCTTGTGTGCTTTGATTGCTTCAACTTTTACGTACGCTTGATTGAAGCTATGTTCACTAACGATGGAGTCGACTTCAATCTGTTTTACCAAGCCAAGATCGTACGCTTTTACCGGACTAAGTTTGTAGACGAGATTATAGACGTTAGTGTGGGTGGCCGAATAGCGCAGCGTACATGCGGGATTTAAATTCTGGATTGCTTGCTTGCGTATCTCTGTCTCCATGTTCTGTGGTTCATCGACAATCACGATCGGGTTCGTGTTCTGTATGAACTCAATGGGACGTTTCCCGGTCAACTTATCGTTCGGTTTATTGATAACATTCTCGTCTTTGGCAAACGAATCAATATTTAGTAACCAAGACCTGGATCGCGTTGCTCAGGGCGAATCCCCGTAACGAAGAGACATTCCGAGAGTCATAGACGCTATAGGTAAGAGGAGTCTTATTGTAGAGGTTTTGAAAATGTTCGTGAGTGATTTGAAGGTTTTTTAAGACCCCTTCCCGAATCGCGATACTCGGCACCACAATAATGAATTTCTTGAACCCGTATGTTTTGTTCAGTTCATAAATGGTTCGAAGATATACATACGTCTTCCCCGTGCCTGTCTCCATTTCGACGGAAAAATTCATCCCCAACAGTTCCTTCGATTCCATTAATCCATTAATCCGCTGTCCCTTCCGTACGTTTTCTAAAATCTCCTGCTGTGTTAATCGGATTGCATTCCCAACGCCGTATTCTGAAAGCGCAAGACTTGTGTTTGCCTGCTGAAGCGAAAATTCGTACTCACCGGTACTTAGCGGCTGGCCTTCAAAAATATCGACAACGGAGCGGATTGCTTCGAGCTGATATTCCTGGTTGGATTCAAATCGGAGTTTCATTATTTCCCATTTTTCTTCGCTCGTAATTTTCTGGAAGTTGTTAAGAGCTTCTTATCTTCCGACTCGACACGGCGTTTAAGTTTTTGAACATCTTCTTCCGGCGGCAGTTTTTCAGGTTCGATACCACGTTCCTTCAGCATCTTTCTCACCGCCTCATTGTTTTTCACATGTTCTCGTGTGATCGGTTGTTCGCCTTTGACGTCGTCTTTCTTCACATTGAAGTTTGTTATCTCTGTAGCGAAGTCTTTCGCCTTTATAGTAATTGTCGGCAGAAAATCCGCGAGTGCCCTCTTCTTCGCCACACCGAGCTTCGTTTTCATCTGTTCCGTTGTCGTTCCGCCAAAAAGAGCACTGTCTCCTCTGCTTCGAATACGGGCATCCCACATGGTCAACGCCTCGTTCATAAATGAGTCCCGAGAGCTCCTTCTCCGATGTCGTAAGTTTCTCTCGCGCTTTCAATCTCTCCCATTCCACAATGCGCTTTTCCAGCAATTCCTGTTTTCGCGTTTGCACGGCAAAGTAACTCATGGCAAAAGCGATTTGGTCTTTCTTGGGATCGCCGTTTTGAGCAATGAGGTAACAGGCATATCGCGTTAGTGCAATATCATCGATTTCACGGGTTGCACCCTTGGGTAATTCTATCATTTTGTTGACGTCAACAAAATGATCGCCGATTTCCTGCCCTGCATTTTGGGAAGCAGTCTTTGCCTTATCTATAACAAGAGAAAAATTCCGCCACTCCGCATACCCAAGAAGGGTCTGAAGATCGCGCGCAAGCCAATATTCTACATCGCCGGAATGTTGTGCCGCTGCTTCAAAACTGTCTGTTAGCTCTCTAATAAGATTCGTTTTCATATATCATCTCTCCCCGGTTGACACAATTTGACATCCATTCTGAAACCGAGTTTTGCTTTTATGGCCCCGCAAAGATCAGTAACCTTGGTTTGTCGGCTTCGAGAATAGTCTCAGAACTATGTTTCTATGATGAATAATGATTCCCGTCATCATATCATCATAAAAATCACACAAATCAAGGTTCAGATTGTTCTAAACTCCACTTCTGCATCTTTCATTTGCAGAGCGGTGTTAGTTTTTAATTGATCCTGCACCGTCTGAACTTTGATTTCTGTGATGAAGATGATTCTCATGATTTTTCAACATACCATCATAAGAATCATAGTTTAGATTGTTTTTAAACTCCACTTCTGCATCTTTCATTTGCAGAGCGGTATTTGTTTTCAATTGATCAAACATCGTCTGAACTATGATTTTTATGATGAAAATGATTCTCATGATTTTTCATCACACCATCACATTAATTATAGTTCAGATTGTTTTTAAACTCCACTCCTGCATCTTTCATCTGCAGAGCGGTGTTAGTTTTTAATTGATCCTGCACCGTCTGAACTTTGATTTCTGTGATGAAGATGATTCTCATGATTTTTCAACATACCATCATAAGAATCATAGTTTAGATTGTTTTTAAACTCCACTTCTGCATCTTTCATTTGCAGAGCGGTATTTGTTTTCAATTGATCAAACATCGTCTGAACTATGATTTTTATGATGAAAGTGATTCTCATGATTTGTCATCACACCATCACATTAATTATAGTTCAGATTGTTTTTAAACTCCACTCCTGCATCTTTCATCTGCAGAGCGGTGTTAGTTTTTAATTGATCCTGCACCGTCTGAACTTTGATTTCTGTGATGAAGATGATTCTCATGATTTTTCAACATACCATCATAAGAATCATAGTTTAGATTGTTTTTAAACTCCACTTCTGCATCTTTCATTTGCAGAGCGGTATTTGTTTTCAATTGATCAAACATCGTCTGACCTATGATTTTTATGATGAAAGTGATTCTCATGATTTGTCATCACACAATCACAAGAATCACATAAATCAAGGTTCAGACAATCTTAAACTTTTTATTTTGCAATCTCTTGAATTCCAAACTCTTTGCGCCAAAATTAATCAATAGTCCCACTTCCAAATTGAACGCCTCAAGATAATTGATCGCTTGTGCGAGATGAACATCTTCCAGTTGTATCAACGCCTTTAATTCTACCAAAACTTTCCCATCGACCATAAAATCTACCCGTCGCGTTCCAACATATTCTCCTTCATAGTGAATAGGCATTTCCACTTCACGAGCATACGGAATATTACTTTTACCATACTCAATCTCTAAACATCGCTGGTAAATCACTTCCTGAAAACCATTACCCAGTGTATTATGCACTTTCATGGCACAACCGATTATTTTTTCGGTAATATCTGAGTATTTGTATTGTTCTTTAATCATTAATCGTCAGATCTTTGATTTGTTTGATTCCCTAATTGCCTTGATTTATAGTTATCATACATCAGTCCAACAACGAAAATTCCAATCAAGATATTCACTTAATCACATAAATCACAGTTCAGATCGTCCTAAACTCTATCCCTGCATCTTTTATTTGCAAGGCGGTGTTAGTTTTTAATTGATCAAACATCGTCTGAGCTGTGATTTCTATGATGAAAATGATTCTCATGATTTTTCATCACACCATCACATTAATCATACAAATCATAGTTCAGATTGTTCTAAACTCTATCCCTGCATCTTTCATTTGCAGAGCAGTGTTAGTTTTTCAATTGATCAAACATCGTCTGAGCTGTGATTTCTATGATGAAAATGATTCTCATGATTTTTCATCACACCATCACATTAATCATACAAATCATAGTTCAGATCGTCCTAAACTCTACCCCCGCATCTTTTATTTGCAAGGCGGTGTTAGTTTTTAATTGATCAAACATCGTCTGAGCTGTGATTTCTATGATGAAAATGATTCTCATGATTTTTCATCACACCATCATAAGAATCATAGTTTAGATTGTTTTTAAACTCCACTTCTGCATCTTTCATCACACCATCACATTAATCATACAAATCATAGTTCAGATTGTTCTAAACTCTATCCCTGCATCTTTCATTTGCAGAGCAGTGTTAGTTTTTAGTTGATCGTTGCCGGCAAAAAGCCGGTCCAAACAAATGACACGCTTTGGTTTCTTTGCAATAATTGCATCGATCGCTTTTTGTGTGATCTTCTCCAAAGCAAGCAGCACTTCGCCTGAGATCGAATAAACCGGAACATCCCCAATCTCAACTTGTTCCACTGGTGTGGTAAGTTCATAACCGGACTTGAGCAATATCTCCCACGCCATATTTTCTGCTTCGGAGCGGCTGCGGGCCGGATCGACGAATGCCTCCATTTGATTCTTCAAGTCACTTTCATTCTCTATAACATCCGTTCGCCAAACCTTGAAGTTGGACTGCTCAAGTGTAAATGCTTTAAAACCGAGGTCGAGCTTTTTTTCTGTAAACAACTCAGGGTTCTTTTCAGCTCCATTATTGATTTTGCTGATAACTAGCCGGATTCTTTCCCTGCAAATGTCTGCAATGGTTTTGTATCCTGCTTTGTTTGTTTCTGATTCTTCATCCGTCTTCTCGGCCAATTGCACAAGGATGAATTGTCGATTGCCTCCGTTTTGTTTATTCAGCTCCAGAACTGCTTGCGCAGTCGTTCCACTGCCACCAAAGAAATCGAGAACTATGTCCTCATCTTCAGTGGCTTGAGTCACTAGCAACTGAACGAGTTTTGATGGTTTGGGAAAATCAAAAAACTCACCTGAGAACAGTTCCCTAATTTCAGCTGTTCCATGGGCAGTAAAAATGTCATTTATTGTTGTTGGAAACGAAACGTTTTCATTCAAGATGTCGGATCTGAACTTCTTTTCTCGGGGTCGCCCATCCGGTTTCTGGGGAAAGATTATTTTCCCTTCTTTGATAAGCGACTCTATCCTCTCACGAGAATACCTCCATCCTGTGTCAGCAGGTGGTGAGAAACTAGTCGACGTAACGGGGTTAACAATTTCATAGTGCAAATTCGGGCGGTCTTTCTTCGACGCTAATCCAAGTATGCTTCTCGACATCCAAGGGCCCCTTTTATCATTGTCGGGATTGCTAAACTTTGCCTCATCTCTTGGAATTCCTTTAAATCCCAACGTCGATTGTTTGGCGTAAGCTAAAATATATTCGTGGTCCGTCGACACTCTTGTAACAGAACGTGAATCAGGGAATTGCCTGCTTTTCCATACTAGTTGTGCCACAAAATTCTCTTCACCAAAAATCTCGTTCATCATCAAACGAAGATTATGTACTTCGTTGTCGTCAATCGAAACAAATATTACACCATCGTCCCTCAGCAAGTTGCGCGCTAAAAACAGTCGGGGGTACATCATCGAAAGCCAGTTGGAGTGAAACTGCCCGTTCTCTTTGCTGTTCTTCCTGAAGAAGCCTTCTTTTGTTAGGTAGCCTTCCTCATCCTTGTCGCCAATACGCTTTAAGTATTCTTCTTTGCTTTCGGAGAATTTATCGGGATAGACGAAGCTGTCGTTGCCGGTATTGTACGGCGGATCGATATAGATCATCTTTATCTTGCCGTAGTACGACTTTTGCAGCACCTTCAATACTTCAAGGTTCTCCCCTTCGATAAAAACATTCTCCGTCGTTTCGAAATTAACAGATTGCTCTTTTTGCGGTTTCAGTGTTGCCGTCGTCGGCGTTTGTATTGCGCGAAAGGCATCGGACTTGCCGGCCCAGTTGAGCACATAGCGCTCGTTGGCGATTACCGCTTCGTCGCCCAAGGACAATCTCAGCTTCTCCCAGTCGATTTTGTCTTCAGAAAAAGCTTCGGGGAAAAGCTCTTTCAGCTTTTTACGCTGTGTCGCGGTAATGTCGAGCGATTTGCCGTCTAAGTCTTGCATACGTTTCCTTCATTACGGTTACTACACTGCTATGGAATCTTCACCCCTTGTTTACGCGCTTCATCGAGAATAATGTCGCCATATTCCTTGAGAAAGCTTTTATCTTCAGCCGAAATGACTCCGCCCCAGTACTCCGTAAGTTGCAGCATCAAAATACTAAAAAAATCGTTTGTCAGCATGACATTTCTTCCGCCCACTTTAGCTCGCATTGCATAGTGATGTATCGGCTGGATCAATTCAAACCGGGCGACAGATTCTTCAATATGATACAAAGAAGCGGACGGAATATAGAACTTGCTTGGGATCTGAAACGATTGTGTTTGAACGACAAAAGACTGAGATATCCTGGCTTTATCCACGGTGTAAAGAGGCATACATAAAGAGATCGGTTCAGTCGGTAACGTCGGCCATCCGGTTACACCTTCGGTGAGCAATATTGCGGGACGTATTTTGCCCTTTATGGCAAAGAGATATTCATCGGATTTTAGTCCGATGCTTTTTACAGGAAGCTTAAATTGACGCTGATCGAGAGGACTGAGTATGGCAGGAAGGTTTTCCTCGGAAGGGTCTGCTTCAACGTTAATATCAAGGATAAGTTTATCTTTGTTCGGGTAGAGCGAGGGAATCCACACAATTTGTCCCCGCTGAAATCCTTTTGCCGGTCCATCCTCAAAGTGTGACGTGATGAGGTCGGAACCGATTGGTATTTGAATCCCCTTGTACGGCAGAGTATTATTTCTGTTTAGTAATTATCACTTGTACTTTTGCGATGTCGCCTGGCTTAACCTTCTCCTCCTCTTCCCACGCTTCGAGAGCTTGCTTGTACTCTTCAGTAAAAGGTTCTTTTGCCGGTCGGATTTCAGAAAGCTCCGAAAGCCGCTTTGAAAATCGACCACGAAGCGCGGCAATTTTCTTTTCAGCATCTTTAGAAGCCTTCAACGGAATGACGGCTGCCGATTCATCTTTTTTGATAGTTGAAAAATCGAGCTTTTGACCACGCCGGTCGACAGCCTGCATCGGCTCAGTTTCAAAATAGACAAAATCCAAAAGTTCCTGCAAAGGCTTATCACCCCATCTTCCAACAATCCGTTTAACGATCAAACTTGTTTTTACATCGACCAGATCGTTATAATATTTCGTTGGTTCTGCAACGGTAAATTTATTAAAACTCTTTTCGGCGGAAATTTCTATTTCTTCGCGGTTGAATATTTTCTCTTCCAGCATGGTTCCTAATTCAAACGCATACGGGCCATAATGGTAAAATTTCCAATCCAAATCGGTCAACCGTGAGCCGGTTTCGCGGTAGTATTCAACTTCAGTCAAATAAAAATATTTGACCAACTGGGTTTTGCCTACCGTGAGATTCTTACTCTGGGCTTCGGAAAGAATGGAAAGAAGTATGTTTTGGGCAGTATTCATAAGAAGGGTTGGCAAGCTCCCGCATTCAGCTTGGAACGTTGACAATGAGAATCATATCTCTATATCATTATCGGCTGAATTGTATGAAATATAGAGAGAGCTGCCCACTATAACAAGCAAAAAATTTGGACGGCATTACTATTTCGAGATTACCCGTTCCCAATCTCAAAGGGATCCCTTCGGGACGAGGACGTTGGGAACGAGATCGGCAATGTAATGCAATTGCATCCAAGTTAAGGATCAAAACCTTGACCTGCTTCAGTTCAACCGTTGTTCAATTCCCCGTCGCCGAACACTTCTATCTCCGGCACATCTGGAAGGATGCCGAGGTAGAAAGCGTAACGAAAGAATTCACCGAGGGCTTCACGTGCTTCGTCGTCAAAGCCGTACGCGTAACTCTCAAGCTGCTCCTCCAATGCATCAACGGGATGCGACAATTCTTCTGCTTGTTGCGCGGCAATGAGAGAGAGCGAGGCTCTCCCTAGTTCTTGCGAGGAGAGAAGCAGCGATGCGATTTCTTTTTTGTATTTCTCTTTTCGGGCGGCGCAAAGGAGGTGGACGAACGGCATTCCGGTCATGTCGGTCCATTCGTCGACAAGGTCGAGCGTCGGCCCTTCCCACTGTGACGTGAGGAGTGCGTTGCCGGTAAGGAGGGCGGCATCGGCCTTCAACAGCATTTGCTGTACCGAGCCGATGACCGGCACGATGACAATGTCCTGTTCAAATTTTTCGGAAAGGATGATCTTGGCGAGGATAATATCAGATGAAGAGACCGCCCCGACGGCAACCGATGTGATCGAGCGGATATTCCGGTTCACGCAGAGCACGCTCGTCCTGCTTTCCCCCCGCGACGAGATGCCTATCGATGGATACAGCGAAAAGTCCGAACTGTTGCGCGCATACTCAACGGGTCCGATCAAGGCCGCATCGCATTCGTCGTTGAGAATACGTTCGGTATTCACTCCGGCGCTCTCAAAGAAAAGTCCCGCCGCAGCGGGACTTTCCGGCTGCTGTAATCCGAAGATAACCGGCCGGCAAAAGAAATCGGGGACTGCCCCTATTCGAAATCGGTTTCCTGGCACTCGGGACTCAGTTACCGGTTTTCTGGCGGATCTGTTTCGCGGCAAGGTCGCGCAGGTAGTACAGCTTCGCCCGACGCACCCTGCTCGATCTTATTTTTTCAATTTTCGCGATACGGGGAGAGTGTGTGGGAAAAATTCTCTCAACGCCGACGCCGTCCGATACTTTTCTGATGGTGAATGTCGCGCCCATTCCGCTCCCGCGCTTCCCGATCACGACGCCTTGAAACTGCTGAATACGTTCCTTGTCGCCTTCGACGACACGTAAGTGGACATTCAACGTATCGCCCGGCGCAAATTCGGGGAGGTTCGTTTTTAGTTGAGTTGCTTCTACCAATTTGATCTTGCTCATTGTTGTACTCCGTTCGTTAACCTGTTATTTTTTATGAATCAAATCTTCGCGGCGCTCTTCGGTCCGCTTCCGTCTTTCTTCATCGCGCCATGCGGCAATTTCCTTGTGATTCCCCGACAGCAGAACGTCCGGCACCTTCATTCCACGGTATTCCGACGGCCGAGTGTAATGCGGGCTGTCCAAGAGTCCGTCCTGAAACGAATCCGTCAGCGCCGATTCCCCGTCTCCGATCACTCCCGGTATCACTCTCACGACTGCATCGGCGATCACCAGCGCAGCCAACTCACCGCCGGTCAGCACGTAGTCGCCGATCGAAAGCTCCCGCGTGATTACGGATTGCCGGACCCGCTCGTCGATTCCTTTATAATGCCCGCAGAGGATCATAATATTCGATTTCAAAGAAAGGTCGTTGGCGATTTTTTGCGTGAACGGCTCACCGTCCGCGCTGACATACACGATCTCGTCGTATGTCCTCTGCGCCTGCAGCGACTCAATACATTCAACGATCGGCTCCGGTTTCAAGATCATACCGGCCCCGCCGCCGTACGGCGACTCGTCGAGTGTGTGATGTTTGTCGTGCGTAAATGTCCGCAAATCGTGCACGACGATCTCCGCCAGTTTTTTCTCCTGCGCAATTTTCAGGATGCTCTCATTGAGCGGGCTGGTCAGCAACTTCGGAACGGCAGAGAGAATATCTATTCGTATGCTCATAACACTTCCCTCGATCACGCTTTTCAACGATCCGGAGAATCGTCCATGTGCCCGTCAAAAAGTCCTTCCGGCGGATCGATCATGATCGTTCGATTTTTGACATCCACATCACAAATAATATCCCGGACTGCCGGAACCATCACTTCACTTCTGCCGGTCTTCACAAGGTAAACATCCTGGGCAGGATACCTGACAACGTCTCGTACGACACCGAGCATCTTCTTCCGGGAGTCGCAGACGGACATTCCGATAATGTCGTCCACAAAAAACTCACCGGGCGCCAGGCGTTTCCGCGCCGTTTCTTCGACAAATAAAAAATGACCGACCAGGGCTTCCGACGCGTTTCGGTCATTGACATCCTGAAATTTTATGTAGATATCGTTTCCGCGCGGTGAGACTTTTTCTATCTTCCTCTCAACAGCTTTGTCTTCGCTCTTCCCAGCCAGCACGGAATCAAGTTTTTCAAACTCATCATATGACCGTGAATAGGAGTGAACCTTCACTTCCCCTTTCACGCCGAAAACTTTCGCGATAACGCCGACTGCATAAAGTCGAGGGGGCGCCGCGTGATGTGATTTCACAACTCTCCGCACATTCAGGTTTACTACAGTACCGGCATCTAATCCAGCACTTCAAGCATCGCACGCTTGCCGTTCTTCGCCGCAACTGCACTCAAGAGCACCCTCATCGCCTGGGCTGTCCGGCCTTTGCGTCCGATGATTTTTCCTACGTCGGCATCTCCAACTTTCAGTTTGAAGATGATCTTCCCTTCTTTCTCTTCATCGATGAGAGAAACATCATTGGGATTATCGACAAGTTGCTTCGCAATGTATTCGATGAAGTCCCGCATGTGCACCTCCTAAAGCTGTTCGAAAAACTACTGCAAACATATCGTCGTGATCGAACTGTCTGATTGCTTGAGTCTTCTTCCGTACGTCGGAGAGACAAATGCCTCAGCGAACGAAAAAACTTCGTTACGCCTGCGCAGGAGCTGCCGGAGCGGCTGCTTCAGGCTGGGCCGGAGCCTCTTGCGCGACAGCCTTCTTTTTCTTCTTCGCGGCGTTGCGGCGGGCGTTGCGTTCATTCTCTTTCTGAAGCTTCAGCCCTTGCATCATCTGCCATTTTTCAAATTCGGCAGCGATCGTCGCATCGTCGGCTTTCTTCTTTTTCAGACTCCACTTCAGCCACACGCCTTTCCGGCTTAACAGATTTTTCACCGTATCGGTGGGCTGAGCGCCGCGTTCAAGCCAGTGAAAAATGCGGTCTTCTTTCAGTGTAATGGTCATAGGGTTGGTGCTCGGGTTATAGGCACCCACGGCGTCAATAAACCGCCCGTCACGCTTTTTGCGCGAATCTACCGCCACAATCTTGTAAAGGGGCTGTTTCTTCTTGCCCATTCGTTGAAGTCGTAATTTGACTGCCAAAGATGTATCTCCTTTTTTCTATAAATATGAGTAGATGCCGATTAATATGCAACTCAGTGAAACCGCTGCGCCATCATACGCCCAACATTTTTCCCTTTTGTGAAATTTTTCATCATTTTTTG
>CAWJKX010000154.1:0-61159 GCA_963843065.1 uncultured Bacteroidota bacterium | reverse complement strand
CATTACGTATCGTGCCAAAATAATGCTGTCTCTCTTTTGTGCATATTGTAACAAAATAGTAAGCAGTGGATGCGTAATTAAAATAAGGCAACCGATATTGTTTATAACGTTTATATCTCAACGGCATATTGCTGCACGGAATGCCATCCGCCCCCATAACAATTTTCTTACCTGCACGAACTATCGTCCGTGCCTACATTTCGATTCCTCATTCGAAAGGCCCAAAACATGAACCGTCGTCTATGTTTTTACCTTCTGTAGGAACGGTCGACAGAACGTTCCTCATTGAAATCAGCGGTACGGATTTCCATCCGCCCCTAGTGCCCTTCACCCCGCAGCATTTTGAAAACATGAAGCAGCGCCGGTAAAAGCGCATCAAGCGACTCCGTCGCCCCATTCTTCGACCCGGGCAAAAAGACCAGCACACGTTATAGAGAAACACCAACGAAGAGAGCAAAGACACGATTATAGACATTCGAATTTCCGCTCTTGTCCACCGTGGTCAACCCGAGATCATAGCGGGCTTCCACTGTTGCGTCGATAGAGCCTAAAGGAAGAGCGATTCCAGCTCCCAACACCAATCCAACATCCGTCCCGGAAGTTTGATCCTTAACATCGGTTTCGGTAGATAAACCATTCTCATTGTCCGTAACTTTGGAGCTAAGAAGAAATCCGATCGATGGCCCGGCGTAGACGTTGAATTTCGCTGTAGAACTCGGCAGATAATATTTTACTAAAACCGGAATATCCAAGTATCCGGACGTTTGTTTTGCCGAAAAATCAAAAGTCGCACCTTGAATATTCACGGAAACTTCATCACTGAAACCTTTCACGCTGTAAAGCACGTCCGGTTCGATGGCAAATCCAAGCGGGAGGTTGAACTCTTCAAATACGCCGAACGCGTATTGTGTTGTTATTGAAACCGGTGAACTTATGCCGCTTCCCGCTACCGTCGCCAAATTCAAACCTACCTTCACCCCGTATGAAGTTTCAACCTGACCCATCGCCAAAGATGTTGCTGCCATGAGGATAATAAAAGATGCAATAGTTTTCTTCATGATTACTCTCCTATTCAATAAATTTGGAATGATAAGAACGTTCCATTCGCACGCCATTAGAGTATTCTCTTGAATGCCTTCAACGATAATTCTGCTTCTGTTCCTTCCACAACGGCAGAAAAACCTTGCTTCCATACATCGGCTCGGTAAGAATTCGATCCACTTCTGCGGCTTGATCTTCCCCGTGTGAATCGAACCATTGGTGGTAGTACCCTTTCGACTTCAAAATGTATGTCCGTTTCATTGTGGAATCAACCGGAGGAACGTCAAACGATAGCCGAGCAGATTCTCCCAGAATCATCGCAAAGTACTGATTGTCGTCTTTCGCAAGAAGGCTCTCCACATTTCTTCCATCTTCCGTAATTGCACTCGATGGGGAACATTCCTGGACAGCGACAGCGACATCGGGAGAATAATCGAGATAGACCTGATCGATTTTCCACAAATCTGTTGTCGCCTCGAGTTTTATTTTTACAGTTTCTCCTTCGACCGCACTGAGGTCAAGAAGCGCAATTTGCGGTTTTGTTATTAAAGGTCCGATGCCGGCGATAGCAGCCTGGTCATTCCAGTGTTCTTTCTGCCAAACGCTTACACGCAGCATTCCTTCTCTCACCATGAATCTCACAAATTTCATTTGCTCTTCCCGATCATTTTCGAGCTTCTGGTACCATTGAAGCCGGCTTTCCCCTTTCATCTTAAATATCCGCTCAAAAGCAAAAATGGCAAGCTTTGTGTTCGTGCTAGCGACGACTATTTTTGCAACCTTTGCCGCCGCCGGTTTGGGGAATTCGAGGATCAGGCCGTCGCGTAAACCCGAACTTTGCGTAAAATCTTTGCCGTTGAGATCGCTTTGCCAGTAGCTCTTGTCCTGATTTAATACTTCGCTTAAGCGGTTGCCTCCGTTGAAATCGATGCATCGGACGGGTTTGACCTCTTGGGATATCGTGTGGATCCCTCCCTTGAAATCGGGAATCACCGTCACGCCGTTTGGTGCATCGACCGAAAGGATTTTCATTTCGTTCGTATATTCTGTCTCCTGACCTTCATCGGTCATCGTCAGCATCAACTTTCCGTGATCGGGCTGCGCATGGTGCAAGACATCAAACGAGGTCCGTTCGGCTCCTTTGAAAACAGCTCCTGCAAATGTTTCCGATTCAAGGTAGTCCGACGACCCCTCGTGCGAGTACACCAACGGACATGAGCCGAGCCCGCCACCGCCAACTCCTCCCCCTGTCAGCACACTCTGATGCTCAGTAACAGCGAATCCTCTATTAGAAAAGTCTGCTACATACGAAGCGACAGTTCCAACGAAAAAAACGGCTGCTCCGGCAGCAATAAAATCCTTTAGAGGCGCCGATATGTCGGACTGGATATACGCGATGTCGTGTACGTTCAATGTGCCGAAGAAATCCTCTTTCCTTCCTTCATGGAATTTATTCCCGGAACCTACCAAAAGTGAATCTCTCAGTGAGTAGGTTTGGAGTACAAACAAAATACTATCCCTCATTAATACTTTGAGGTTCCCTTCGGTTGGAGTGTAGGGTAATTGAGACGTCCGCGTAATTTTTTCAGACGTTTTGCATCCCCCCGCCAACAGCATGATAACCAAGATGAGCGTTACATTTTGTATCTTTTTCATGATTGACTCCTCCGTATAAATCACTGGATAAACCGTTTGATGACGAGGGAAGAATTCCTTCCGCCAAAGCTGTAATTGTTCGACATCGCAATGTCGATCGTACACGACCGGCCGTGCTGCGGAACACAGTCAAGACTGCAAGCAGGTTCGGGCTCTGTAAGATTCATGGTCGGAGGAATCCACTGGTGGTAGAGCGCCAACGAAGTAATGGCAAGTTCAACCGCGCCGCATGCACCGAGTAAATGTCCTGTGATTGGTTTTGTCGAGCTTACTGCGAGGGTGCGGCCGGATTCGCCGAACACCCGTTCGATGGCTTTTGTCTCCGCTGCGTCGTTGAATTGAGTTGCGGTCCCATGCGCATTGAGATATTGCACTTCGCAGGGATGGACATTTGCCTCTTTCATTGCCGCTTGCATTGCACAGACAATCATACTCCCGTCCGGGTCCGGCGTCGTCTGGTGATACGCATCCGTGCTTTCACCGAATCCTGCAATTTCCGCATAGATGCGCGCACCGCGCTTCAATGCCTGCTGCAGCTCCTCAAGGATCATCATCGCTCCTCCTTCGCCCATCACGAATCCGTTGCGATGAACGTCAAACGGCTTACATGCGGCTCCGGGACAATCATTGTCCGTGGAAAGCAAGTGAGCGGTTGAGAACAGGGAGATAATTTCTTTGGATAATGGAGCTTCAGCACCTCCCGCGAATGCAACGTCGAGCTCGTTCATTTTTATTTTTCTGAATGCATAGCCGATAGCGTACGATGACGAGACGCTCCCCATAGAAAATGTCACTGCCGGGCCGTGCACCTGGAAATGGAGCGCCACGTCGCCTGACGAACTTCCGGTCATTCCTTTGAGCAATGCCGACGGGCTGACACGTGCCGACGGCGCTTCGAGCATCGACCGCTGCTGCGAGAGGTTCGAATTTATGCTACCGAGCGACGTTCCATCAAATACCCCGGTGCGTTTGGAAGTTGTGCAATCCACAGTTCGGCCGGCATCATGATACGCGAGCTCGGACGATGCGAGAGCAAATTGTGCGCATCGCTCCGTTCGCAAAACCGATTTCCGGTCAATAAACTCCGCCGGGTCGAAATTCTTCACCTCTGCACCAATTTGCACTGGAAGATGTTCTTCACTCAGTGCGTCGACAACGCCGGCGGCGGAGACTCCATCACGAAGGTTACCCCAAAGTTGTTCACTCCCGATCCCTCCCGGTACCGTAAGACCGATTCCTGTTATAACAACGCGACGACGTTTCATGATAACCTCCTTAAAAATAAATTGTTCCTCGGATGCCAAAGACGATGCTGCTGAGGTGAAGGTCGACGGGAGTGCCGTCGCTTAATTGGGCTTCCATTGTGGGGAAGGCGCTCAATGTTACATACGGCGAAATTGAGAGAGTATACTCTGGTAATCCCAATCGGCTCCCGCCGTGATACTCAGACCGGCCTCGGATGCAGAAACGGAAATCGATTCCAATTGAGTATATTGGGTCGTATATTGATTGAGCGTATCGACGGGAGAAATCCTGTTATCGTAACTCTGATCGGCACTGAGATAAACGACAGTGATGCCTGCCCCAACAAAAGGAAATAATCGCGCCTCTTTGAATGTCTGAAAACGATACAGGAGTGATGCGGAAAACCATTCCATAAGAACATTATCGCTGCCTATCGCCCTTCCGGCTTCCCAGACTGCCCCGAACGAACTTGAGAATCGTATCTTGAGGTCCAGCAATCGAAGCGGCGACACGTGCGTATTCAGACTATTGCTGAGTATGTCATATCCAAGATTTCTGTAGCGATTTTCAACCTTTGTTAGTGCTGAAGTGATTCCGCTCAAATCAGCGAAGTATGCCGAATATCCGAATCCAACTCCCCAATCCGGAAAATCATCCAAAAAGTATTTATTCGCATCGTCGGCAAACGGCAACTTTTCATCCCTCCATCGACCTGCCAGCCCCAATGAAAGTGCACTCGATGTATCGAGCGGGAACGCCAAAGCACCATGCACAAAAAACTTCGCGCCGGTTGTATCAAGTTGGGAAGATACAAAAGAGGGCTGAGTGCCCATATGATATTTCCCCTCCTGCAGGTCTTCATAATGATCGATTTTTTCCGAAATATTAAGAAGAAAGCCAATCGGGTAAAAAATGACTGTATCTTTCGGCGGCGCAAATTCCGGTCGCAACGAGATTTTAGCAGAGCATTGCCCATCGGCTGACTGATAAAATACAGCGTTCTCAAAGTCATTGACACGCATGAGAATCTGGAAGTAATCCCGCTCCTGCCTATCGAGCACTGCTCCAATTCGCGGACTCAGAATAATGACTTTCGCACTGTCCTGGGCAGAAACCAGTGAGTATGCGAAGCCGACTGAAGCAAAGATTAGAAGTGAACGAAAAGATTTCATACGATCCTCCGCAAATTGAATTGCTGCTTATCTTCTTTCTTAACTCTGGAGTAAATCTAGCCGGTGGGATGATGGTATTTGTCATGGGGCCGTCAATGGATTGTAAAAAAATTGTCATGGCAGGATGCGAATTGCAAAGTGGCATCGCAACAAAATCCCGGCCATGCATTACTGCAGTGGGAATGATCGATCAATGCAAGAATGAACTACTTCACAAACTTGTAACCGGCCGTATGAACGGTGAGGAGGTGTTTGGGCTTGGATGGAGCTGTTTCGATCTTCTTTCGCAGGGAGAGAATATAGTTGTCGACCGTGCGCGTTGTCGGCGTCGCATTGTACCCCCAGACATCGTCGAGCAGCATATCGCGTGAAATAACTTTGCCCTCGTGCTCGACGAAATATTTCAGGAGTTGAAATTCCTTGGCGCTCATCTTCAGTTTCTTTTTTCCTCTTGCCACCTCCTGTCTGACAAAATCGACATGGACATCGCCGAAGTGCGTCTCGCTTATGGTGGAATGGATTTCGGATTGACGTCGCAGCAGGGCTTTTACGCGGGCGATCAATTCCCTGAGGCTGAACGGTTTCGTCATGTAGTCGTCAGCACCGATTTCCAACCCCAACACTTTATCCATCTCCTGTTTTTTGCTGGTAAGCATCAGGATCGGTGTCTGCACGCCGCCGGCTCTTAGATCGGCGCAGATTTCTCTCCCATTTTTGTTCGGCAGCATAAGGTCGAGGATGATGAGAGCAACCGTCTCGCGCTTGGCCATCTGATATCCCTTTTCACCGTCCGTTGACGACAGGATGGAAAAATGTTCTTCCGTGAGCACATCGTGCAGCCCCTGCTGAATAGCGGGGTCGTCCTCGATAATCAGAATTATTTTCATGACCATTCTATGAGTACGCTGATGAAAAATAACCGCCAAGACGCCAGGGCGCCAAGGGGAAATGAGGTGAACTATTTCCGTCCAATCTTCCCAGGCCGCTTGGCGTTCTTGGCGCCTCCGCGGTTCGTTCTCTGTTTCCTTCGGACAGGGAAAAAAAGAGTGAACGAGCTTCCCTTGCCTGGTAAGCTGTGAACCTCTACCCGCCCGCCGTGCTCATCCATGATATGCCGGACAAGAGAAAGCCCGAGTCCGACACCTTGGACTGCGCCGGTATGTAAAGTATCCCGGTAAAATTTCTCAAACAAATGAGGGAGCGCTTCTTTAGAAATGCCGTCGCCATGATCACTCACGCGGCACTGCACGTACCCGTTTCTTTTCAGCACAGCGATTGCAATAAATTTTTCCCCCGTCGAATACTTAATGGCGTTTGACACGAGATTGATGATTGCCTGCACGACCGCGTCTGCGTCGGCATGGACGGGCTGCTTTATTTTTGGCAACCGTACTTCCACTCTAAATTGATGTTTCTTGAGCTGGTACTTCATCGTGCCAAGGGCTTGGCGAACCAGAACACACACATCGAAATCTTCGAGAGCGTATTCTTTTCCCCCTTTCTCAATCCGGGCCGTGTCGAGAATATTCGTCACCATCCGGTTCAGCCGGTCTGATTCACCGTCAATAATGCGGAAATACTCATTGGCTTTGGTATCGTGCGGAGAAACGCGCCGCTTCAGCAGTTCAGAGAACATTTTAATCGATGTCAGCGGCGCGCGTAATTCATGCGAAACGTACGAGACGAAATCGGACTTGAGATTGCTCAACTCTTCATAATGTCTTTTCTCTCCATGTTCTAGAATAATTCGTTCTTGCAAAAGCAGCCTCTCGAGTATTTCCGCAGACTGCGCGCACAGCGTGAGAACGAAGTCTAATTCATTTTCGTCATATTGCCTGTTGACGGAATGGGGACGCAACGCAACCAGTCCAAGCACCTCATTCGATTCTGTTTTCATCGGGACGCAAACACTGAACCCGCATTCCTTGAGAAAGTCAGAATGCGAAAAATTTATCGCGCTGCCCGGTGAGGCAACCGACTCCTTTAACACGACTGCCGGAGACGATTCCAGAGCGGCAGCGAAACTCTTTGTTGGAGAAATCTGGCGCCGCGGTTCCGATCCATGGGCGGCGGCGAGCGTGAGAAGATCGTCTTTCATCCGGTATACTGCTACTACCTCCGACGGGACAATGTCCCGGATTGATTTCGCGAGGCGGGTACACAACTCTTCGCTGCTCAGCGCGGAATGAAGGATTTCCGTCATCGAGGTCATTGCAGTGCGAAAATTCGTACGGGCGGCAAACAGCGATTCGTCAACGAGGCGTTGAATTCGCCTTCTCACCGGGTTGATGAGCAGTGCGACCATGAGCGTCACAACAACGACGTATAAATATCCCTCAAACACCGCCTGACCGTCAATTATGGACGTGAGGAAGAGGACGACCACAACGTAGGCTGCGCCGATGAAAAGCGTCAGCACCGAGTACACAATGCTGCGATTGATAATAATTTCGATGTCGAACAGCCGGTATTTGATGAACGAGACGGCGAATGCAAACGGGATGACCAGGTAGGCAATCGTCGTGTATTCTTCGTCGATAAGATATTTCGAGAAGAGCAATTGCGGTAGAATATACAGAAACAGAAACGGGATCGCGGCAACAATAAACCCCCACAAGATCCATTTCGTTCGCTGGCGCACTTCGGGCGTCGCCGCAACGACGTATGAATGGATGAGGTTGAAAATACCTCCGCCGATATAGAAAAAGAGTGCGATATGAAAAACGTCGTATACCGATTGAAACCGGGTGAAGGATGCAACCGAATTGCCATGCAATGCTCCAAGATAGAAGTAGAGCGATGCGGCCAGCATTGCCAGCGCAGGAATGAATGCGACGGCAGCAAACATCAGTTGCGATCCAAACTTTGGCTTCGGATAAAGCATTGTGAAAAAAAAGAACATCGGAACGCCGATTTCGTACGACACGAAAAAAATGCCCGGTCGAATCACTCTCTCAATGATCGTCGGGAAAGCTGCTCCCCACGTAACCATAACGACGGAAGCGAAACAGATCATCATCCAATGGAGCACGCGGCCGGCAAGATCACGCCATCCGTACCATAAAACATACACACCAACCCCCCAAATGACAAGTCCGACGAAATACGTTATGATAACAAATCTCAACGACGGATAGAATGGAATGAGCGTGACAGAACTCTCCTCAATTTCATCTCCTCGTTGATAAGCCACCAGCACCGTATCTCCGATAGAAGAAATATCCGATAAAAACTCAAGCGCTTCCGGAACGGCAATAGTTTCTCCGCGCCACCGAAGAACGACGTCGCTCCGCCCGATGGTACCGCACGCCTTGCGGTCAATAATATTAACGACAAAAGGATGGCCGTTACGGTCTTCAACCTGAAAAGGAGTCGTAGCACGTTGGATAAGGGAGGGGATGTGCAAAAAACACACCACGAGGACGAGACAATCAATCGCGAAATATGACCAAATGCGCAGGGGGAACTGCTTCATGGTTCATTGCAAAGAAAAGGGGAGCCTGAAAAACCGGAGCTATTGTAGAGAGGAAAATGTTAAGAGTCAAGCGATAGCCGGTGGTCCACTGTATGGGCAGCTGTCGGACCCCTTCTTGTTTACATTACTAGTGTTGTGTAACAGAAATTCCTTGAATAAGTGTGGCCAGCTAAATCCATGATTCCTGACGGATTTCGGACGTCGATGGCTTCAGACATTCTTAACTTATTTGCGATACGGGACACTAGAAGCTATCTCAAAAATATGTCATTTCATCCTTCGATGCGTCCCACTATCGCGGGACTTACCGGAACATGCTTTTTTAAGAACTTAAATAAAGTCTGCTCATCCTGAGCAAGCGGCGCAGCTTCATTGCGCCGCGCGTCGAAGGACACCCTGAATACCGTTCCGCTGAAGCGGAACGGGAGCGTCGAAGGGTAAGTATAAGTTCATTTTTGAGATAGCTTCTAAATGTTTCACCTATCGCAATGTCCGGATAAGGTTTCCGACAGCTGACGATAGAAAGGCAAAATCTTACGCACAACCCTCTTTATTTCTCCATCCCGATCGAGAACATTCTTTCGAGATCGTGTTTCGAATAGACGCGGAACGCAATGAGTGTCTCCGATTTTTCTATGCCGGCCACTTTCCGAATGTGATCGGTAACCAGATCGGCGAGGCGGTCATTGTCTTTTACGCGGATGATTACCGCGAGGTCATAGCGTCCGGCCACGGAATGCACTTCCGTGATACCTTCAATATCCGCCAATTGCTCGGCGACGGGATTGATTTTATCTCGTGCAACAGTCAACAGGACAATTGCGGTCACCATATCACTTCTCCTTCTGTAATTTTTTGTAAATGTCCGCGACGTGAATTTCCATATAGCGCGACGGATTTTTCGCCGCTGCAAAACCGAATTTTTGGTACAATCCGTGAGCATCGCGGGTCAGCAAAGTAAAGCGCCGAAGTCCTTGCATATCCGGATGCTTCATCACACACGACATCAGCCACGTTCCTAATCCTTTTCCGCGGTACGATTCAAGGACATACACGTCGCATAAGTATGCGTAGGTTGCATAGTCAGATATGACACGCGCGAAACCGATTTGCTTAGCGCCGTCAAAGAGGCCGAAACACAATGAATTCTCGATCGCACGCTCCACGGTCTCTCTCGGAATCCCTTCAGACCAATAGCAGTGCGTTAAAAAATCGTAGATCGCATCAATGTCCAATTTGGACGAATCGGCTGAAACTGTAAACTGATCGCGATAGTGTTCAAAATGCATGAGCTTAAGAAATACAGGCTGTTAGGTTTTGGCCGTTAGCTGTTCATTGTTGATTGCGCACTTTTCAGCGTCCTGTGTTCTTTACGGGATTCATTGTTCAAGGTTTGTAAAGGCCGGCCTTGTTCACGCCGAGCATGCCGGAGTCGTACGTCCGCTTGTCCACTGGCGAGAGTGAACGCGCCATGGCCGCGTCTATAATTTTATAGATCCGGATGTTGCTCAATGCATCTCCTATCACATCGAGGGCGGCATCGGATGTCGTCCACTTCAACGTATCGTAGGTCGATAAGTTAAGCGGGCGAGTGTACTGCCGCAGCGTCTTTTCATAATCCACATTGTAAAACGACTCGAAATACGACATGACCAGTTCGCGCAATGAAGCATAGACAGGTTCGCGGTAACGAAGCCCGACAAAATTCGATTTTGCGATCGCTCCGTATCGTCCGTGACGTTTGAACAGAGCGATCACATGGTCGTCATCCCTGACAGCGTCCATATCGACGATGAGCGGCGGATACCCTAATCTTCTCAGAGCCATGGCTGCAAAAACCGCTCCGTCATAACAATGTGCCGTGCGGTCTCGGAGAACGCTTCGCGGCGAGCGGTACCGGGATTCGGCGCTGTACTCTAGGGTGTCAAGAAATTCCTGGATCTTGATGGGAGATGTGAGCGATGAAAGTACCTCGAATCTCCGACTTTGTCCAGTCAACCCCGCTAGGATATTGTTTGGTGCGTTGCTTCATTGGTGCGAAAGTTGATTTCAGAAAACAGTTTGTGAACGCAAACAAACGACCCCCCCTTTGTCTCTCCCCTGTTAGGGGAGGGAAATATGTTCTCACTGAACGATCTGCTCGAGGTGATGCTTCAGATGTCTCACATAATCTTGAATTACAAATTCCAGCGTCGCTGGCTTGTTGTCGCCGATAATACAATGATTGCTAAGCGCGCGCGCGGGAATTGTGGAAATAATATGAAGAAGGTGAAGATTGTAGCTCTTCCACAATTGGATAAGATTAGCCCACGATTCATTTTGGTACTGCTCCGTCGTCACCCAGTCTTGCTGATCGTAGCCGGGAATGCGCAACTCGGAACTCAATTGCGCTCGAACAAATCGCTGGTGATTGTTTGCGGCAGAATCGATAAGATGCCCGAGTATCTCCTTCTTCGACCATTTGTCCGGAGCTGATTTTTTCTTGCTTTCTGATTCCGAAATCCCGGCAAGTGTGGTCGAAGATTGATCGAGGAGTGATCTGAATTCCTCGATAGTCTTTTGCATTATTCTATTTCTTTTTTACAGTGGGATTTCTACTGGAAACTCTGACCCCACCCTGCCCTCCCCTTACAGGGGAGGGATTAAGGCTGAGGCCATTGTTTAATACAAAAATTGCCCGCTATTATTCTGTAATGCCTGGTTGCGGATCATCTTCACCATATCGTATGGAGCTGGGTCGCCGCCGAGATACTTGTGGAACCAATCCAGATGGGCATTGTAATACAAGGGGCATGGATTTCACACCGCTCGGCCAATGCCCATCGTTAGGGAAGACAATCAAGCGCGACTGTACAGTTCATCTTTTGGAGGTCGGTAAAGAACTCGAGACTCTGGGGGTACGGGACGCGATAGTCTTTCTCGCCGGTGATGACGAGGCACGGCGTCTTAAAATTCTTTACAAATTGATTCGGCGACCACTTTGTGTACAAATCAGACTCCCACGGCGCGCCCCCCAAATCCCATTGCGGGAACCATAACTCTTCCGTCGAACCGTGCATCGCTTTCAGGTCGTAAACACCCATCATGCAGGCGATCGCCTTAAAGCGGGAGGTGTGCCCTTCAAGCCACATCATCATGTATCCTCCAAACGACCAGCCCATCGCTCCCATGCGGTCCTTGTCGACGTATGGAATTTTCTCAAGCGAGTCGGCAACCGCCATCACGTCCTGGTATACCGCTCCCCCCCAGTCTTTTGAAATCTCGGCAGTAAATTCCTGTCCGTATCCTGTCGAGCCGTGCGGGTTCGGAAAGGCAACAATGTAGCCGCTTCCGGGATAGACCTGCCAATCGCCGCGAAACGCATCGGCCCACTGCGACTGCGGTCCGCCATGAACATTAAGAATAAGTGGATACTTTTTCGACGGGTCAAAATTATGCGGTTTTACGATAAACGTATGTATCTTTTTTCCTGTCGGCGATGTAATCCACATTTCTTCAGCCGGACGAATATCGACGGAGTCTTCGAGGGGTTTGTTCAAAAAGGTCAGGCGCCGCAGGTTTTTCCCTTGGGCCGTCGCGTGCCACATTTCCACCGGTTCGCCCACGGCACGCCGGACGAAAGCAAGCGATTTTCCATCCGGAGAAACATCGATCGCATCGATGTACTTCACATCAACAACCTGCGTGATCTCTTTCGAGTTCACCTCTACTTTATAGAGAGGTGTGTGTCCCTGGACATCGGCAGTAAAATAAATGCTTTTTGAATCAGGCGCCCATGTAAATTCGTTCACCCAATTATCGAACTTTTCTGTCAGGACAGTTTTCTCGCCGGATTTTCTGTCATACAGCGCGATGCGGAAAAGGTCCGATTCGTATGCCGGAATGGCCTGCATTCGGTACGCAATATATTTCCCGTCGGGAGAATAGCTCGGGTCGCCGTCGAACGATTTATTCTCCGCGGTGATATCTTTTGGTTCTCCCCCCGAGGCCGGAACGATGAACAAATCAGCGTTCGTTGTTTCGGCTTCGTTCGCATCATGGTTTGAGGCGAAGCATACTTCTTTCCCGTCGGGCGACACCGCGACGCCCCCTCCTCCAAGCGAGAAAACCGGTGCGTCGTAATCCCCCGGAGAAAGATCAGTGTATTTTTTTGCATCGATGTCATACACGAACACATGCGAGCGCTTGCCGTCTTTCCAGGAAGTCCAGTGACGGTAGAGGAGGCGGTCGGCCATGTGCGCCTGAATCGGGCCGCTGCTCATGCTTTCGTCAATCTTTTTGTTGCAATCGCCGTCAGCGCCGCATTCCGGAAAAACGTCGCTTGTAAACACAATGTGTTTGCCGTCCGATGTCCACACGGCATCTGAAACGCCGGTCGCGAAATGGGTAACCTGTGCGGGCTCACCCCCTTCCAGCGGAAGGAGCCATGCCTGCGCCCCATCGCGGCGAGTTGAAAGAAAGAGGATCGATTTTCCGTCCGGCGACCATCGCGGAAGATAATCGGCAGCAGGATTGTCCGTCAGCTTTCGAATATTGTTCCCGTCGGCGTCCATCAGGTACACTTCCGTCTTGGATTTTCCTTCGGCGAGATTGCTTTCCGTAACGGTGAAGGCAATATTTTTTCCATCCGGCGAGATTTGCGGATCTGCGACCCCTTTGATTTTATACAAATCCTCGATCTCAAACGGTCTCTTTTGCGCAAAGGCCGTTGTGATCATCGCAAAAGACAGTAACAGAAGAAATGTTTTTTTCATCGGATGAAATTCCTTCAATTGGTGAGTGCGTTCCCTGAGAGAGAAAATAGTATTGAACAGGATGAAAGGGGCACAGCGTTCAGACGACGGGCTGCTACGGCGTGATTATTTTTTCAGCACACCTTCAATCGCGGCAATCAGCTGCTGCGTTGAAAAACCTTTATCGAGGTACGTGATGTTCGCTTCCGATTGCCATGCACCGGCATCCCTGGGCTTGTGCAGTCATCAAAATTACAGGTATGCGGGCCGTCATCGGTTCCTGCTGTAAATTCTCGACCATCATGAATCCGTTCATATTATCCATGTGGACATCGCTGAGAATGACGTCGGGTCTGTATTTTGCCGCAAAGTCAAGCCCCCCTATGCCGTCTTCGGCTTCGAGTGTATTGTATCCCCGCACTTTCAGCGAAGCCGCAAGTGCTTTGCGAAATGCCGGTTCATCATCAACGATTAGGACGGTTTTCATTCAACAATCTCCTGTAATTGGATTGTCGAAAGTAACAAATGCCGAGATGAAAATCAATAAAGCCGTTAAGAAATTACTGGCGGGTTTTGTGTGGCTTGGCGTCCTCCGCGCCCTTAGCGGTCAAAAAAAACGCAAAGGAAACCAAGGAGCAAATAGCGCGACTAACTCTTTAACTGAACGCAGATAATCTACCTCAACTTTGCAATGCACTGCTAATGTTGAAACAAAAGTGACGATTCAACCGGATATCCAAAAAAACAAACCCCGGAAAGTTCATGCACTCGCCAGGGTTTAAGAGAACGATCAAAATACCATTATTTTATCATCAACATCTTCTTCCGAGAATATTCTTTTTTCCCCTGTTGATTGTTCATTGTTAATTGATAAATGTACATCCCCGTTGCCACATTCGACGCATTCCACTGACCACGAATTTGCGCTTGGAGAGGGGGCAGGATCGTTCCCGTGGAATCGGTATCCTGGAAATAGAACTGAGAGAGCAATCGCGAAGGGAGAAAACTCAGGGTCCCTGCCAAGCAGAGAATAAGGATCGTTCTATTCATCGCGTAGCCTTCTTGATTAAGCCATATTTGCTTCCGTCCCACCGGTAAGTTACCCATGGTCTCGTGGATATTTTGTCGTCGGGGAAATAGTACTTCATGTCTTCAGAATCCGACCAATACGCATCAATATCATAAATTCCTTCTTTGTATTCGACTAACCGTAAAGTCGATCCAGTCGTGGTCATCCTTGACGATCTTCCAATTGTATCGCTTATGATTCTGCAAGTCTTGCCATCCCAACTAAGGACGTATATGACGCTCAAATCAGCGTGGTATGTATAAGCGGGCATCCAGAGAGTGACGAGGTCGACTTTGCCGTCGCCATTCAAGTCGCCTGTGTAGAAAAGCTGTGTTGGAGCCCCTTTGAACATTGGGCGTGAACACCACAAGATATGCCCATCCTTGAAGAACCCAATCGCCGAACTGTCCATATCTTCCGGGTCGTATTCTTTAAGGCCCGCCGCAAAGAATACGAGTCCCGCCAAGGTGCCATACGGATCTGTTATCGAGCCTTGCATGTCCTCACTCGCTTTGATGCCGAGAACGGAATCAAGTGCTAGGAACGAGACCTGGAACTGGGTACCGATTCTAGCACTGACCTGTTGGAAAAGGGCTGGGAGGATCTTCCCGGAAGGGTCCTTATCAGATAAGCGGCAGTCGATAGTCTGCTGATGTGCTTGGGTCGAGAAAAGCATAGAGACCAGAAAAGTGGCGAATGTCTTTTTCAGCAGTGTCATAGTCGTTCTCTATTTTGGAAAGAATTCCTTGAGTTATTTAATAATTCCTGTGCATACTCCCTATTCAACACTGCAACACCCGTTTCGTCTGTGCGTGGGTTATACCATCCTGCGATCTCGAACCATGTAGCTTCAAAACCATCGCTCCAATTGGAAGGTGCAGGATTATTCCCCAGAACCCTCGATATCACTGTGTTCGTCTTGTTGACGTAGATAGGCATTGAGTTGGATTGATCGTTTAGGTACTCCGGCAACTTGTTCGAGGAGGTCTTGGTGAATCCACTGTTGCCATGTGGCATGTCTGTTACGGTATAGTGCGTAAGTTGAATGAAGCCGTATGAAGACATGATACGTGATTGAGCAGGTAGATCATACCTAAGGCTTAAATCTCCCCCCAACAGATCGTTCAAGACGATGTCCAATGATAGGTTTCTAACATCCTTGTCTTGCAGCGCCCAAAAATACTTTCTGTACATGTTGTAATAGTTGTTCCACCGAGTAGTAAGGACCACTCCAATTCTTCCCGCTACAAATTTGTGATCTTTGCTATTGATGTATTGATTGCTCCTATCATAAATATAGTGATTGATTGTCGTCGGATACCTTGGTAGTCCACTGGTTGGACATTTTTGTGTTCCGCAGGAGTCGGCAAAGTGCCTCCCATGTTTGGGGGAGTTAGCTTAACGACGAAGGGATAGCTGTTGCGAAAATACCTCTCGTATGACCATCGATTCAGTTGAAAGCTAAAATCTTCGCCTGGTTCGTATCGATATGTCGGCTCGAAATGTCCGCCCGCGAGATAGGACTCGCCATACATCTGCCCTTTGATGTATTGAGGGGGGATTCCGCTTGTTCCCGCAATTGAAATAATCATGCTGTCAACGTTGAGAGGATTTCCATATACGTCCGTAGTTTGACTATAGTCATTTCCGTTCTTGAAGTCTGGCAATCCCTTTACCACCTGCCAATCTATCAGCTTTGCGGGCTTAGTCGTTTCTATATCGATAGATGCGATATTACCGTCAACGCTTGCAGTCAAGGTTGCCTTGAATGTCTTCCCTTCTTCCCAATATCTTCCCACCAACCTAATCATTCCTTTCGGCAGTTTCTCCGATCCAGTAAATGTGCTCCCGGAATATGTCGGTCGTTGGTCTTCCCAGTATACTGGATTCTTTTCGCTACCTGTAGCTACTGGATCTCCAAAGATGGCAGCCTCTTTCCGATCTGTAGGTGGTTTTTCGGGATCTCCGTCGTCTTTGATCGAAATCTGATTTCCGTTTTGAATCACGTAATAATACTTACTTTCTCCAAGCATTATGGTGTGCTTCTCCTCAACCCATGAAACTGCGACAATCTTGTTATAAATCAGATTAACCCAATCTTCAAATAGCAACAACGTTTGGGGATCAATGCTGGTCGGACTCGCAATCAGTTGGTTAAACCTTCCGTGCCGGGTCGCTTGAATTTGAACAGTCTTTTGTTGAATGCCGGCGAATTGTTCCATTGATATCGGTTTTGCATTCACAGGGTTATCTGCTTTTTCGATGTTGGATCTCCTCTGCGGCAATTTCCCGCCGGCAGTCATTCTTGGCAGCGGTTTTGCTTTCTTAAGAGGAAAAATAGAAGCGGCTGGACCACTCCGCGCGGCTCTCGAAGCCATGACTCCAGTATCCGGCAAGATAATCTCGGGATACATGTTTTGATCATTATCAATACTCATATCGGAGTGAAGATAGAATTGTAGCGTATCTCCGGCATTCACCGCACCACAATCTACTGTATCGTTGAGGTAACCCGAAGGTTGAAACAACAGAAACTTCTTCACCGGCGACAGGAGAAAGAGGGTATCGACCGCATCGGTTGATACGCTGGTAACTTGCAGCAGTAATTCCCCGTTGATCGGGCTGATGAATGCCGTCGGACACGGCAGGAAAGGATCTTCGATGCCGGAAGGTCCGGCGTATACCCAATCCGGCGGCAGCGCTTGTTGTGTGCTGTCGATTGAAAGTGCAAAATTGAAGGAGTATGCCGTATAAAAATCTGTTTCATCAAAATTAACGTGGCCGTACGAATCCACAATCTGGTAATTAAAACCGAGCGCGTGTTGCCATCCTTTTTGCCATAGTTGAAAGCGCAACGTAGTCCATTGACCGACATGTATCTGAGTAGTCTGAACGGAGGCGTTGAGCAGCGGATTACCGTTCATCGTCAATACCATTCCTTGAGTAGAGTCGAAAAATGGGGTATCAACTCCGTTGATGGATATTGTCAACGTTCCGCTCTCTCTCGGATAAATCTCGTTGCCGGGCGGTATGGTCATGGAAGCGATCCAAATCTGGACCGGATCGGAATCGGTGCTCCCGTATTTGTTTGTCGCCGTGGCTTTGACGTACACCACGTCGCTAAAGCCGCTGATGTCGAAATTTGACGATTGACTCGTTCGTTGATTGCCGTTGTAGTCGAAAATTGTCCACGTAACAGTTGCGGCTGTGTCGGGTCCGGGATTGACCTGGGCTTCTCCGTGAAGAGTCGTGATTCCGTAAATATTTTGCTGTTGCAACGGATAAATAACATTTACAGTTGGAAATGGATTAGTCTGCTGGTAAATCCCCGATGCAACTGTAACTGAGTCAAGAATGACAATGAAGGAAGTTGGGGAGTCTTGAGTTTCCGTGCAAATTGTACCGCCGATATTGATCTGAACCGAGGCGCCAATCGGTATTGGGTTTGAGGTAAAGACGAGTACTCCAGTGCGCCCCAAATCTCCTGGATTCAAGGCGTTGGCCAGACGGGCCGATGAGTCACCGACCGCGACATCCACGGCACCGCGCGCGAATGTTGGATCGTGCGTTACGTTCAAAGCGTCGCACGAAATTGAAATTGTTAACAGGTAGTACTGTTGATTCGAAATTGGAGAGCCTTGAGAACGAAGAATTTTACGTGGTGCTATGACAACAGTATCCTTGATCACAACCTGCGCAAACGCAATGCTTGAGAAAAGAAAAATGGATAGAAAAGTGAGAATGCTTTTCGGCGTGCGCATAGTGAGTCTCCCTGATTTGCCCCAGAAAACGATTTTGCTTGTTGCGAATATCTAAGAAAATGCGAACAATGTCAAGTCGTATTTTGGTTACGGATACTTTTTGATCGGCGAAATTTTTTGCTACCGGAGTTACGGAGTGTGTCGGTCTGATGCACAAACGAGTACCAAAGAAGTCAAACTTACAAGCAGAAAAAAATTGTGGAAAGAGGAATACCGACCAGCGACTGCGCATCACCTTGTTCCCAACGTCCTGTCACGAAGTGATCCCTTCGCGATTGGGAACACAACACTGAGAAGCTCAGCTTCAATTGACACGTTCCCAAACAAACTCTCCCGCAGCAGCGGGAGAGTTTGAGAACGAGATGAATATTGAACTACCGGTCTCAGCAACTTGGCTTATCGAGAAACGGTCACCAAAATTTCATTTTCGAATTCCGCAAAAATGGAATTCAGCCGCGCTTTTTCTTTTTCTACGCAGGGGGGAATAGAGGCAAGGTTTTCTCCTTCGTATGGCGTCTTCGTCGCGAACTGAAGACATAAATCCATCCCGTTCTCGAGGTTGGCCTTAAACTCACGAAGTTTTTTTACTTCCATATCGGTGTAACCGCAGCGCTGCACCATCTTTTCAAAATAATCGACGTACATCTGAATTTCTTTCGCGAACATGTGCGGGCGCTCGGCAGGAACCAGCGACTCGCTTCTTCCGTAGATGTGATCCACCATCTCCTTCAACGTGTACAGTTTTTTAAACCAAGCGATGTTCGGGCCGGGGCAAATCGCCTGGGGAGAGTTCGTCGGCTGAATAATGCCGAGCGCGATAAGAGCACCGTTGCCAAGATGTTCGCAGAGACACGCTTTGTCGATAATTGCGTTCCGGGCTTTTTCTTTTTCCGGCGGCGGTAGTTCAGAATTGTCGATATCGTTAAGCTTCAGCTTTTGGTATCCCTCGATGCAACGCAAATGGGAAACGCCGTATACTCGGAGTTTGAGATAAGAAATCCTTTGGGACAAGTCGATCCGGGCACCCCTTCGTCGGCTTTTTTATGGATCGCAAGTTCGGACCCGCTGCGGCGAACGTTGTTGAAAGGAACACCGAGAGGCGAGAAATCGCTCACATACAGATCATCTTCTCCTGCCTGCCTCAACAATTCGCGCGTCGCATCATCGACACATGTGGCTTCCGGCACGAGAAGAAACGGGCTCGCCCACCCCGTGCGGTCCATCCCGAAATCTTCCATCATTCTCCGTGCCTCGCCGTTCGTGCCGATTCCCCCCTGCACGGTAATCAGCGGGCGGGCATCCGTTGCCGCCTTCGGATATTCCCATCCCATCGTTTCATAATACTTTTGTATGAGCGGCTGAAATTCCGCCACAAGCTCGTCCCGTTTCTCTCTGAATTCTTTCAGAAGGCTGGGAAGGAGATGGCCGTTCGAGGCAAAGGCGTGCCCTCCGCAGTTCAGACCAGATTCAACACGAAACTCGAATACCTCGAGGCCCTTTTTGGCAAGGAGTCTTCCCTGGATGAGCGTCGAACGGAAATCGGTCACCTTCAAAATGATCTTCTTTTTCATTTCGCCGGTCGCGTCCCTGTAGAAATCCCGGAATCGCGTAATGTATCCGAAAAGACTCTGGTTGATGCCGGCGGAAAGAACGATGCTCGATTTGAGAGTACTGTTTGCGTAACCCCGGAATGCAGCTTTCGCGTCGGTGAATTCTTCGCTCAGGGGCTTGCCGTGTTTATCGAGGTTGATCCGGTCGAGTTTGACCATGATGTTCACATCGATGGAACCGGGAATCATCGTACGAGTTAATTCCTTCTCCACATCGTCCCGTTCGCGGCCGGGCTTCATTCCCACAAATTTATCGTACACTTTTTTCGGTGCGGATACGTCCGGGAGAAGTTCAAAATATTTTTTCTTGTCGTTATCGGCAAAAAACGGAAGCTGTTTCACTGCTTCCATTTTTCGTTCGACGATTTCGCTGACCGTTTCGAGGTATGCGGTGATTCTTCGCGCCCTGCCGTCCTGAGCGTAGCGGGGAATCTTTTCGTAGGCGATATTAAATTTTTCGTTGTAGTGTTTGCGGATCCGCTCCAGCAACAAATCATCGACAATCGAGATCACGGACGTAATGCCCAGCGGTGCGACGCGAATCGGAGTGTCAACGGAATGCCCAGTCCCCATGACCGGGATGTGGAATGTATGATAAGAACTGCTCATCAAACTCCTTAAAAGTTATGGACTGTGATTTCTCTGATTGCGCAGATTTCACTCAGATGTTCCCGAAGGGATTCCTTCGGAACAGATTACGCACATTCAGAAAATGCCAGTCGATAGTTTCTTATCGAATGGAGACGCACGGCGATAGCATGCATTTTCCAGTGGGTGAATGATCCGGAGAGATCCAAGGAGTCCGAAAACTGGAAGCCGGCAAAGCTACGAAACATGAGCCATTAATACAATGTACAGCTTTTTCTTTTCCGTATCAACTTTTATGTTAAATTAGCAAAATAAACTTAGGCTGGCGTGAGTTTACTTCGGAGCAGATACCGACCGAATTTCCTCAAAAAAACGCGACAGCTTGTCTTCGTCCAATTTTCCTTCAGTGCGGACGCCGCTGCATACATCAAGACAGAACGGTCCAACATCGCCGACCGCCCTTCCAACATTGTCCGGCCGCAAACCGCCTGCAAGGAAAACGGGGATAGAAAGAGTTTCACGGATGGCTTTGCTGACACTCCAGTCGTGCACGCGCCCCGTCCCACCAAGTTCTTTGATGGCCGCTTTGGGATTGCCCGAATCGAGCAATACTGCGTTGACGAACGGAGCAGCGGCGATCGCCTCGTCAATCGATTCGCTTCCAAAGACATGAATGACTTGAACAAGTGCAATACCCGGCATTGCAGCATGAAGCTGCCGGTAATCCCTCTGTTCAATTTTGTCGCACAGCTGGACGGTGTTCGTGCGGCATCTTTTCTGCTGGCCAATAATCGAGCGGGCATCTTGTTCGCTTGTCAACAAGAACGATGAGACAGCAGGAGGGATTATAGCCGCGATTTCCGCGATGGTTTCTTCGTCAATAACTCCCGGCCCGCTTGGCATAGAAGATACCAATCCTAATGCCGACGCTCCATGATCGACGGCGAGACGCGCTTCTTCAACGGATGAAATGCAGCAGATCTTTACTCTGGGGCTCTTTGTCGGTTGCATGGAGATTGCCGGCGAGAGAAGATAATTGAAGTCCAAATGGAGACCGGAAGCGGGAGACGGACAAATGCACACCGGGAAAAAAATTGCGGTCTTCAGCCTCCGGCAACCGGTCTCCTTTATGATTTTTAGAAACGGGGCTATCCGGCAAAACCTTCGATCACCCTTGCGTCCCTGCAAACAGCGATTGGAGGTTGAGCGATGGAGCTTTTGTTTTGCTCGCCAGCGACACATATGTCCGGGCAAGCGTGTCTTTCCCCGCCCCGAGCACCGTGCTGATCAAACCGAGTGCTTCCGCAAGCTCGTTCGGTGAAATATTCTTCAGGATGCGCACCCAGATCGCTTCCTCCAGAACATTAAATGCTGTCTGCACTTCTGAGAGATCGAACGCGGCTTCGAAGCGCTCTCGTGCAATTGTTTCCGCGTGTGCGACCATCGGCCCAAGATTCTTTTCTTTTACGGCGCGCGCGGTCAGCGTGTACAATGCTTTCAAACGCTGGTGAGTATGTTCCGCCCCGGATTTTTCGTAATGCGCCAAACGTGCCCGGGCAATCGCTGCCTCTGCATCCGAAAGAATATCGTTGGATTGATCGTGGAGAAGTTGGTTGATATCCATAATGACCTTGAGAATTATTAGAGTCCGCTTGGCAACACTCATCCCTCGTCGGTAACGCAGCCTTCCGACGCAGACGAAACATTTCTTATGTATTTATAGAGCATGCCGCTTTTGGCTTTCAACGGAGGCGCTTTCCATTTTTTCAGACGCTGCACAACCGTTTTCTTCGGCACGTCAAGCGTAATGGTGTTCTTCTCCCCGTTAATGGTGATGACGTCGCCATTCTTCACCACCGCAAGAACGCCGCCAACCTGCGCTTCGGGAGTAATGTGGCCGACCACGAAGCCGTGCGTGCCTCCCGAAAATCGACCGTCGGTAATTAGGGCAACACTTTTGCCGAGTCCGGCCCCCATAATCGCCGATGTTACGGTGAGCATTTCCCGCATTCCCGGCCCCCCTTTCGGCCCTTCATAGCGGATCACGACAACATCGCCCGGCTTGATTTTATTTTTCTCCAGTGCACCAAGCGTTTCTTCTTCCGAGTTAAAGACTTTAGCCGGACCGGAAAAACGCAATCCTTCCTTCCCGGTAATTTTTGCGACCGCTCCTTCTTTCGCGAGATTGCCGTAGAGAATCTGAATATGGCCTGTTTTCTTGATCGGGTCGGAAAGAGGGAAAATGATCTTTTGTCCTTCTTTCAGCCCCGGCAGGTTTTCCAAATTTTCGCCCAGGGTTTTGCCGGTAACCGTAAGACAATTTCCGTCAAGCAGTTTTTCTTTGAGAAGCATTTTCTGCAGACCCGGGACTCCGCCGATTGCCTGAACATCCTCCATCACATATTTTCCGCTCGGTTTCAGGTCCGCGATAACCGGCACGCGGTTGCTGATCGTCTGAAAATCATCGATTGTTAATTTCACCCCAACAGTTTTTGCCATGGCAATGAGATGCAGCACCGCATTCGTCGATCCTCCCAGCGCCATAACAACAGTGATTGCATTGAGAAACGCTTTGCGCGTCATAATGTCCCGCGGCTTGATATCCTTTTCGAGCAAATTTAAAATCGCTTTGCCGGCATTTTTGCACTCGCGGATTTTTTCTTCGCTCGTGGCGGGAGTTGAAGAACTGTACGGCAAAGTCATTCCGAGCGATTCGATTGCCGAGGCCATCGTGTTGGCGGTGTACATTCCTCCGCAGGCTCCCTGGCCGGGGCAGGCATGGTGAAGCACATCGCTCAATTCTTTCTCGCTCACTTTTCCCGCGATGAATTGTCCGTAACATTCGAACGCAGAAACAATGTCGAGCGATTTGCCGTTGTGATGGCCGGCGCGGATTGTTCCCCCGTAGATCATGATGCTCGGGCGGTTAAGGCGACCCATCGCCATAACGGAGCCCGGCAAGTTCTTGTCGCAACCCGGGAGGGAAATATTGGCGTCGTACCATTGCGCACGCATCACCGCTTCGATGGAGTCGGCAATAATTTCGCGGGAAGGGAGCGATGATTTCATTCCTTCCGTCCCCATGGCCATGCCATCGCTGACACCGATCGTGTGGAAGATAAGTCCGACGAGACCTGCTTCCTGAACGCCCTGCTTCACGATTTTGGCGAGGTCGTTTAAATGCATATTGCAGTTATTCCCTTCCCAACCCATGCTGGCAATTCCGACTTGCGCCTTCTTCATATCCTCGTCCGTCAAACCGATGCCGTACAACATTGCCTGCGAGCCAGCTTGAGAACGTTTCTGTGTTAATTGCGAACTGTATTTATTCAGACCATTGCTCATTCTACCATTACTCCTGTTAGATTTTAACTCAGAATTCTTTTGGTGGTACGGATACAAAGTATTGAAACTCTGGTTCAGCATCAAGTAGATTTATGGGTGGTGGGGTAGTTCGATGTTCGGCGAGGAGCCTCCGAAGGTTTTCTTTAAGAAGCGATCCACTAATAAGCCATTCGAAAATTCCGTCCGAAGAACGTTCGGAAGGTTCATTTACCGAAAAGTGGCCGCTCCTGCGCAGACAGCGGCCACTTTTCATTTCAGTTCTCTCCGTTTTCTTTAAAAATATTTCCGCAGAAATGCCAGCATCCGCGGCCAAGCCTTTTCTGTTGCTCGAAGATTCGCACCGTTGCGGTCGCTTTGTGCCCGGAGAAATCCATGTCCTGCCCCCTTATACATTTCGAATTCAAATGTCTTTCCGAGTTTTTTTATTTCAATCGTTGCAGGCTTGACAGTTGCTCCGACACGAGCGTCGTCTCCGCCGTATAAACCGAGCACCGGCACATTCAGCTTCAACAAAGTTGCTGAATCGGGAGAGGTACCATAATAGACAACCGCCGCTTTTAATTCAGGGATCATGCAAGCGTACTCAAAACTCTGGCCGCCCCCCCAACAGAATCCAACAGTCGCACATTCCCCGTTCGCCGAAGGAAGCCGAACAGCAAACGCACGGACATAGCCCAAACGCTTGAATGTC
Source organism: uncultured Bacteroidota bacterium (assembly GCA_963843065.1). GTDB lineage: Bacteria > Bacteroidota > Ignavibacteria > UBA10030 > UBA8401 > JAGVPT01. The sequence goes on along the minus strand of CAWJKX010000154.1, from coordinate 36,773 downwards.
TCTTCCGCAGAGAGATTGTGAACCAACATCACCACGGAATCGCGGCTTGAAACCGAGGAGCTTCCGCCTCCGTTCGGCCCGAACCCCGAAATAAGGTCCGGCGCTACAGCGATATATCCCTCTCTCGCAAACTGGTCGGCAACAGCACGGATCCAGTCCGAGAGTCCATAGATCTCATGAATGATGAGAACAACTGGAGCTCTGTCTTTTCGTTCGGGATAAACGATCCAGGTGCGGATCGATGTTTTACCGTCGTAGAAAACATTGACCCACTCACCGTGCCTGGGAGATTTATCGAGCACAGCCCGCGCATTCTCTTCACCCGGCGGGAGGAGGGATTCTGCCGTTGAAAGTTTTTCTTGAGCGAAGAGGACTGATGAAAAACCAATGATGAAAAAAAAGAGGAACAAATTGTCCACACTCCGCATATTGCTGCCTTTCGATTGTTGTGTTTACTCGCTGCACTTTGAAAACGCAGTTGTTCTTTTCCCCTTCGTGGATGGTCGTCAGTTAATATAAGTGAAAACTTGAGATGTTATCAAGTTTTTTACTGTTGTACGATGCAATAGAAAAAGCGCATCAGAGCCGGGTATTGAATTATCCCCACTTTCAAAAATGGATATCCTGCACCGGCAATGCGGTTGAAATCAAGCGCGCTTAGGAAGTGGTTTGCGAAACTCCAGTAATTCAATCGGGGCGCCGTTGTCGATGATCATCGCAACCTTAACGCCTTCTGATGGTGAACTGACTTCACCAATAAGTGTTTGGCCTACGAGTGCTGCATCAAGATCGTCAACCTCAAAAGCAATGTGCGGAACTGTTTTGATGAGCTCTGAGATTGAGGAATCCGAGTCGAACCGCATCCATTCAATACCGTAAGGGCTCGTATCGAACCCAGAGACATGGATCTTTAGATGGGATAAATGACATTCGTTCTCGCGTGGAAGTGTCGTCGGAATGCCGAGGTGATGGTATCGCCAACCTCGTTTTGCGATGGCTTCCGGTGGATCGTGATCTTGGCGTCTTTGTGGCATGTGTTCTTTTCGCAATAGAGGATGAAAGATATGAGACGTCTGAAAAATCGCCTCGCGCACTTTTTGGATTATTCAGAAGTCTCAATATGTGAAAGGCGATGCTGGCTCACGAACCGTCAATCGAACGGGGACTTTTTCAAAAGTGTCAGGCGGTTGCTCTGTGGCATACCTTCTTTTCTTCAAGAATGTGCCGCACAATATCAGAATGCTCTGTCGTAAATCCTATCCGGATTTTTTTGCCAACAACTGACATCAGGAATATTTCGTCTCTTTTCGGACGCAGAATATCAAGTGGGTACCACGTTGTTAAATCTCGCGTCCCCCAAAATCTCCATTTGCCCGTGGACGGCGACGCATGCTCGACAGCGACCGAATTGACCTTTTCAAAAGGGACTCGCTTTGAGGTCCCAGGGAAATAGTAGTTCTTGAAGAGAATAGAATCCGAAGTAATGACGATTAGCCTGTCTTTGTAAATAACTTGTTCGTCCATGTTCATGTCTCCTTATGAACTCAGACTATATGTTGCAGTTGTGTGCTGGTTCTTAATGCGATAGGTTGCTCCGTGCAGGATAAGATCGTTAGATGGGCGGTCTCCGTATCGTTAAAAACGCCCCCTTGCGGTATCTCTGGTGCAAACCTACGGCTATTCAAATATAAATGCAACAGCCCAGATGGCGAGTGCAGGTTGAATCTTTGGTGATCCAGGACATCCTGGCAGAACCGAAATTACGTCCGCGCGATAAACAAGTTTATTCCAATGGTACCGAAATTTTCTGCGCTAACTCCAGGGTCAGGAACAGCATCTACGATTTCGGCGATAATGAAATTTGGAAATCGGGACTTCTGAATAATCCAAAATGTGCGGCTCGCGCAAAGTCGCAAATTGATTCTAAAACAGAATTTTCGCGCCTTTGCGGCTTCGCGCGAGGCAATTTTTCAGATGTCTCAATTCACTACTTTTTTTTCCGCAATTCAATTATCCCCTCTTCGATTTCTTTTCTTGAGAAATTCCCTTCGCGCAATTCATCATCCGACTTGCTCCCGAGCCTTTCATAGAAGAGGAGACCTTCTTCAACAAAGCTCGATTCCTTTTCTACAATATCAATCATTGCGTTCTCTGCTTTTCCGTACTGATGCATAAGCTCACAATAATGAAAAAGTTTTTTGTGGATATGAACCGGAAGGGCTGCGTGGTCGAGTTTCTCAGCGGCCGCATCAGCAGCGGAAGCGTGCTCAGAATTTAATGGAGCACCTTTTTCCAGCGCCGCTTCAGTCAGCAGGCTCAGCGACTTCGTTCGTGCGTCGATGCTCTCGGACGATTTCTCTTGAAGCTCGAAGATTTCGGCCTCTTCTTTAAGAAGCATTCCCGCGAGATAACATTTCAAACCGCCGAAATCTTTTACCAGGGTGAGGAGATCGATCATTTGTACGTCGGAGAGCCGCCGGATGACGTCGAGCTCGACGCCGATGAGCGTCTTCGACGCATTTTGTATTTCGTTCAACGCCTTCGGATAATCCTTTTTCTCTTTGAAAGAGAGAATCCTCAACAGCGCCTGCACCAGCATTTGAATCATCCGCATGATGTAATCGCGTTCGATCATGGAGGGAGAGATGAAGAGTGGATAATTTTTGCGGTGAAATGTATGGAGAATTGAAACTGAAAGCAATGTGGGGCGACAGACCGTCTCCCTCGAGGCCGGCGGAATAAGAAACTGACCCGTCCGGTGATCTGGTCTCTGTCAGTGCCGATGAGCCGGTTCCGCACGCTGTGAAATCAAACGAACGCGGACGGGCAAGTTCCTTACAGTTTCTGTAATCGCCAAAAAAATCAGGGCTGCAAAAAATACCCGCCCCCGCACATTACCCTTGCCGTCGGATTTGCCGCTGATGTCGCCATTTTTGCTGAGAAAAGGAGAATGCCTTGAGAAAATAAACGTAGTGTGAAGAGAATTGTTTCAAGGATTTGGATTCATCGATTGAATAGAACCTAACTCAAAAACATGTCGCTTGATCCTTCGATGCGCTCTCCCGCTCTTCGAGCGGGATCGCTTACTCAGGATGAACGGGCTATTTTGTAAGCTTAAATAAAGTCTGTTCATCCTGAGCGAGTCCCGATGTTTTTTATAGGGACGAGTCTGGCGAAGCCATGCCCTCGGCAGGAGGACACCCTGAGCAAGTCCCCCGAAGGGGGGCGCGTTGAAGAGCTAACACAAGACCATTTTTGAGATAGGTTCTAGAAAGATTGGGAAAAGCATAATAAAACGGCCGTCGTGTTTGAAGCGACGGCCGCTTCCTCCTTATGGTGCTGAGACTTTAACCGGATTGCTTACTTCTCAAATTTTCTGATCTCGATATTACCGTTGGTTGTTTCGAGAGTAATTCTATCTCCGCCGCCGTTCAATTGGTAGACGGCGTGGATCTCCTGTACATCCTCATTATTTGTCTTCGATTCCTCTTTGAAGTCGGAGTGGATGTCCGTATCTCTCCTGCCGACGCCCCCATCCATCGCGAAGCTGGATTGTGGCCTCGATGGTTGCTTTGGCGTTGGAAGGAATTGACAGCATCACGTTGCCTCCGGACGACCGCAATTCGCTGGGCCCTTTTCCGCTCGGAATTAATTGTGCCATAACGTCTCCCCCTGCCGTCTTCGCGACGATCGAACCGCTGATGTTCTCGAGTCTGATATTGCCACCGGCTGTCTTTGCTTCTACGGTGCCGCTGGCGCTGCGAAGCACAATATCTCCCCCCGCAGTTTTAAGCCTCGCGCTACCGGAGACTTTTCCGACCTTCACCTCTCCGCCCGACGATGAGAGGGTTGCATCACCGCCGACATCACCTACTTCGACATCTCCTCCAGATGTCGAAGCATTCAGTGACTTGCCTACTTTTTCAACCTTGATATCTCCACCGGAGGTTTTCACTTCCGCCTCACCACTCACGCTGCCGAGCTCAATGTTTCCCCCGGAGGTTTTCATGTCCATTGTTCCTTCAATATCTCCGGTACGGATATCCCCGCCGGACGTCGAGCCGGTGAGCTTTCCTTTCATCGTTCCACGGACTTCGATGTTCCCGCCGGACGTTCGGACGTCGGCATCGAACTGTGCCGGGAGGCTGATCTTAAACAACACATCCCCCGACGAATTCCATCTGGGGCGGTAATCAACGCGCACGGTATTTCCGGATTGTGTAATTTTCACAAAGTCCATATCCTCTTCATCAATGCCGTCCACAACGACAGTCACTGCGTCCTTTTCCCACGTGTTGAGCTCGATATCTCCGCCGCTGACGTTGACTTCGAGCCGGCCTCCTTTTGTCACGGTAAACGATTTTGAATCTTTCCCTTCCTCGTTGTCGCGAAGTGCGGCATACGTGTTCATTGACAGAACAAAAAGTGCAGAGAACGCTACGCTGAGTATAGTTTTCATCGGTTTGCAACCTCCTCTATGACGGTCCGCGCTTGACGGCGAACGTAGTTATTTTTATCTGAATCTATTTTTTGTCTGAGAATCGTAAGAATATCCTGATCGAGGTGATGCCCGTCCACACTCGCGGCCGCCAGCCCGTTAATCGCCGCGATGCGCATCCCTGAATTTTTATCGTGCGTCAGAGTGTAGACCAACGCTTGCTTGATTTCATTGTCGAGCGTTTGCCGCAGAAGCAACCGCAGCGCTTCCTGCCGGACCCCCGGATTTTGGTCTGCTTTCAGAGCAGAGATGAGAGCCGTTTTCACTTCCGGGTCAAGATTTTTTTGTTCGGGATCGTGCGATGCAATGGCATTCACCGTTTGAAGGCGAACGCCGGCATTCTCTTCGTTGACCAAAGCACGGGCGAGTACTTTCTGCACGTTGCCGTCGTTGATATTCCCGCGGACATGCATCGGCGTTACGGCCATGAATGTGAACTCGACCATCCCGTCCTTCCCTCCTGCATCGATAAGATGGAGGTCCGACGTTCTTGTGTTTCCCTGTGTGAAGGATTCGGTCCCGTTGTTCGACTGCATCGCCTGCTCGACGACGGGGAGTTCAATGCGAGAAGCTTTCTCTTCTACTTTTTGCGGCCGGAAAAAAATCAAATATCCAACAACAACGCCGAGCGCCGCCATCGCGATTCCCCCGAAAGCGATCTTATACGTGCGAACAATAAAGTCCTGTGCCCAATCAGCTGCCCGTTCCGAGAACGGTTTCCGAAGTCGATATTCGAGGAGGGACAAACGCAATCGCTGCCGTGCTTCCATAAGCATCCGGTCCGTAACCTCAGCAGGCGGGTTCTTGGCAATATCCGATTGGAATTTCAGCAGCTCTTTCAACTCGTCCCTGCATTCGGAACATCCGCTGAGATGGGCGTCGAGCAAGCGGCGTGCGTCGTCGTTCAACTCACCGAGTGCCGACAGGTGAAGCCATTCTTTACATTGAGCATGTTTCATTGTGATACTCCTTCAATCAAAAACACTCTTCAGCCGTTCCCGCATCCGTTGCGTTGCAATGAAGAGATGTTTCTTCACCGTCCCTTCCGTGCATTGCATTGCCTCGGCGATTTCACGCAGTTTCAACCCTTGATAATGCTTCAGGGTGAAGACCAGTTTTTGCTGGGGCGATAGCAATTCCAACGCATCCCGGACGTGTGTCGAAATCTCTTCATCCATCGCATACTGGTCCGGGAGCGGGTCTTCGGATACTGCCACATGAGACGGATGCGGCTCTCCTTCGCTTTCATCATGCTCGTCATCGAGGGAAACATGAGCCTGTTTCTTTCTCCTCGACCGATGAGTGAGACAGACGTTCGTCGTTATCCGGTAGAGCCATGTCGCAAATTCGCTTTGCATCTTGAACCTGCGAAGCCCTTGATAGACGCGAAGGAAGACTTCCTGGTAAATATCCTTGGCGTCATCCGAATTCCGGACGAACCGGGCAGCGATAGTCAGGACTTCTTTGTCGTAGCGAAAAACCAGCTGCTCAAAGGAAGAGAAATCGCCCTGCTGGGCTTTGAGAATTAGTTCGGTATCGTCTGGCGCCATAAGGTATCGTTCTTATGAGGTTAGACTATGCAATGTAAAAATAGTTGGGGGAATCGTGGGGGGCCGGCCGCTAAAAAACACTCCGAAGCAAGAGCAAAAAGCCGAATACAGCCAGTGGAATACCAATCGGAGCGGCAACCAGCGATATGGAAAGCGTAATGCCGACAATCATGAAAACTAAACCGATAACGGCTGCGACGATACGACCAGTGAGCCTCAAAAAGAAGCTGAAGAGCGACCAGACAATGACAAACGGGAGTAATATGATTGGTGTTCGTTTACGCTGAGTTTCCACGGCCTTTTCCTTTCTGCGTGCGAAAAAATGTACAGACAATTTCCCTTGCGTGCAACAAAAAAGCCGAGCGCCCGGGTGAATCGGGGCGCTCCGCTTTCGGACGAACCCGGAGGCCGGGCTGCTTAGTTCGTCCGCGAGCTGAGAATCCTTTCGTGCAATTTTGCTTCTACCAAGTCAAAAAATTCTTCTTCGGATTTTATGTTCTCTATTTTTGCAAACCATCCCGGGTTATCGCAGACGTTCGACGAAAGGTATGCTTTGTACCGAACCGAGGGGACGTTGGCATGCACAGACAAGCTATCAATGACATTCTTTGTCGTTGCAATGTCGCTGCCCGGAAAAAACATTTTGACTTCTGCCACTCGCATCAATGCCGACTCGGCCAGTCCTTGATTTTCGGACCGTAACGCCACCAGCAAATTCACAACCCCATGGTCCGCTTTGCAATCATACACGCGGCTTTTCGATGATGTTTCTCCGGCGGGAAGACCTTGTGCCGTCACCCCGGTGTATGCTGCGATCGCCAACATAGCTGTCATTATTATTGTGCGCTTTTTCATATTAGCCTCCGTCGAGTGAACTTGTTCATCGTTGTGGATGAGTTTCTTTGTCAATTATCTATACGAAGGAAGGAAAAGAAAGTTGTCTCAGGAACGCAAAAAGTTTTTACAACTTTTCACGAAAGGCTTGTACAACTCAACGTACTTTCTTTATAGTTCGATAAGCCGCGTGCAGAGGGATGTGAAGGTAACTCAACGTTATTCTAGCGCCGCTTCAAAAAATAAACATTGTATTTGAGTCCATCATTATCCTTCGACGCAGCCGCGACGGCTCATCCTGAGCAAAGCGGAGCGCGTCTGCGCCGGAGGCGCATGAGCCTATGGCTTAGAAGGAGGCCGTCGCGTCCCGCCGAGAAACGGCGGGATCAGGATGAACACGGTTGCATAAATACAACTCTATTTTTTAGAATCAGCATTAACGCAAAGATTGCATCTCACCCGAAAAATTTCACATCGTTCCCAATTGAATATCAAAGAAACGTCAGCTTCTAACGCAGAATGAAATTTTTCCCATCATGCATCAACAATAATTCTCTACTTGCTGACACTTCTGCTTACGGTGGCGTGGGAGACAAAAAAGCGGGCAAAGGGAATTGCTTTTTAAGGGAATTTCTGACTGGCGAGTCCTGACTCACTCCGGGTTCACAACGAACTGAGGCGCGTTCTTTTCAAACGCAACGATGTTGTCCACGGTCGTCTGCAGAATGCGTTCGACTGCCTCCACGCTGTCAAACGCCATGTGAGGAGTGAGAATAACGTTTTCCATCTTGAGCAGAATATTTTTTTGCAAAAGCGCCTGGAGTTTTTCCACCGGGACGTTCTTGGTCAACATCTGGTTTTCTTCTTTCACCAACTCTTCTCCCTCGAACACATCGAGCCCGGCTCCCGCGAAGATGCCCGAATTCAACGCGTAGTGGAGCGCCAGCGTTTCAATGAGATCTCCCCGCGCCGTATTGATGAACAACGCACCCTTTTTGACATCGCGGATATTTTTCATGTTCAAGAGGTGGTGCGTCTGTTCGTTGGATGGAAGATGCAGTGACACGATGTCCGACTGCGACAGAAGGTCGTTGAGCGATGCGTAGGTAAAGTCGAGCGTTTCTGCAAGAAAATGATTCGGCTTCAAATCGTACGCGATGACGTTCAGCCCGAAGCCTTTCGCCATTCTGATCACGTGCAAACCGATGCTTCCCGCGCCGATCACGCCAAGTGTTTTCCCTTTCAGGTCGAACCCCCGCAATCCTTGCAGCGAAAAATCATTCCGGAGCGTCCGCACATACGCTTTATGAATGTTGCGGGAAAGCGACAGGATGAGCGCAAAAGTATGCTCCGCCACGGTATTCTCGCCGTAGTACGGAACATTGCAAACGGCGACCCCCTGTTTTTTTGCTCCATGGATATCGATATGGTTGAAACCTGTACTTCGCGTCGCGATGAGTTTTAGATTCTTCATACTCTTCATGAGATCTTTTTTCACGAGAGAGTAGATGAACACGGAAAGGATATCCGCCTTCACGAACTTACCGACCGGGACGTCTTGGATTGGATCGGGAAAAAATTGCACTGAATAATTTTTCCCGATCCGCTTCCTCAAAAAATGCTCTTCGGGCTTTGTCGTCTCAAAAAAGGCGATGCTCTTCATTCTACTCGTCCTTTGTTGATGATGAGTGTTTCACCGGAAGCTTCAGTTCCTCCATCTTTCGATAGAGCGACGAAAGACTGATGCCGAGTTCATGTGCTGCGAGTTCCTTGTTGAAATCGTGATGCTGCAGCGTTTCTTCGATGAACCGGCGCTCGAAGCCGCGCGTCGCATCCTTGAGCGTCGAACCGTCTCCCGAAAGCCCGGTGTCGCCGGCAGTCGAAAGCTTTTGCATATTGTCGGGAAGATGAACGACATCCACGTATTCGTTCTCACAAAAAATCATGGCGCGTTCGATAACGTTCTGCAGCTCGCGCACCTCACCCTTCCACTGATAATGGATCAGCACATTCATCGCCTGATTCGTCACGCCTTTGATATTTTTCCCCATCTGGCTCCGGTAAGTGTTGATAAAATGGCCTACGAGAAGAGGAATGTCGTCGACGCGTTCGACGAGCGACGGCAGGTGAATTTCGACAACGTTCAGCCGGTAAAACAGGTCTTCCCGGAATTTATTGTTCGCCACTTCTTCGCGAAGGTTCCTGTTCGTCGATGCGATCAACCGGACATTGAATTTGAAAGCGTCGTTGGAACCGACGGGAAATATTTCCCGCTGTTCAATGGCGCGCAGCAGTTTCACCTGCAAGTGGAGAGGCATCTCGCTGATTTCGTCCAGCAGGAGCGTCCCGCCGTCTGCCACTTTGAAGACGCCGTCCTTGTCCGCCACGGCCCCCGTGAACGAGCCCTTCTTATGCCCGAAGAGTTCGCTTTCGACGAGGGTTTCAACAATAGCTCCGCAATTGATCGCGGCAAAGCGCTTCCCCGCACGCTTGCTGTTGAAATGGATTGCCCGCGCAACAAGTTCTTTTCCCGTGCCGCTCTTGCCGGTGATCAGCACGGTTCCTTCACTCGCGGCAACCTTCTCGATCGTCTGGAAGACTTTCTTCATTGCCGGGCTTTGACCGATAATATTGTGAAAATCGTACTGGCGGTTCAATTCTTTGCGCAGCAATGTGTTCTCCAGCGAGAGCCTCCGGTGCTCAAGAAGTTTGCGCACCCGGAAGATCAGGTCATCAAACTCGATCGGCTTCAGGACATAATCGTACGCTCCCTTGCGCAGTGCCTCGATCGCAGTTTCAATCGACCCATATGCCGTGATGATGATGACGAACGTATGGGGGAACGCAATGAAATTTTTTCCAGCAGTTCCGTCCCCCGCATCTCCGGCATCTCGATATCGGTGATCACAATGTCGTACGAGGTGGCCATAACTTTTTCCAGCGCCTGAACGCCGTTGCAGGCTTCGTCAACTTCATAGCCTTCCTTGCGAAGGATGAAGGTCAGCGAATCGCGGATAATTTCTTCGTCATCAACAATTAATATACTTTCAGACATCGAATGTCCCTTTCAATGGCAAGATAACGGTAAATGTACTTCCTTTTCCTTCTTTGCTCTCGACACGGATATCGCCTCCAAAATTTTTCACGATACCATAGCTGACCCATAATCCGAGCCCCGTTCCCTTTCCCACCTCTTTCGTCGTGTAAAACGGGTCGAATATTTTAGCAAAATCCGCCTCGGGTATTCCCTTGCCGGAATCTTCGATAATGACTTCAATGCTCTCCGGCATGACCTGGCTTGTAATCCTGATTGTCCCCGGCTTTCCTTCGCACGCATCGACGGCATTCATCGCAATGTTGAGGAACACCTGCACGAGCTGGTCGTGAACGACGGAGACCTGCGGCAGGTTCTCATCCAGCTCGATAACGAACGTGATGTCGTGGACTTTCTTTCCGTACTGAACGATGTTGATGGCGTCGCGGATGATCGTGTTCACGTCTGCCTGCTTCACTTCGTACGCCGACGGCCTGGAAAAATCGACAAGCTCCCTGATAATCTTTGCAATGCGGTTCACCTGGTTCTTCACCAGCTCGAGTTTCTCCTGTGCAAACCGGTCCTTCGTCGTCCGTTGAATAACCTGCACGATGGATGAAATCGACGTCAAAGGATTTCCAACTTCGTGCGCAATGCCCGCCGCAAGCGTTCCGAACGTTTCCATTTTCTGCGAACGGACGAGCTGCTGTTCCAACAGTTTTTGTTCGGTGATATCCCGATGAGATCCCAGGAACCCTACGACTCTTCCCCCCGGGTCGATAATCGGCGAGATCACAAGCTCCGTATGGAATAATTCACCGTTCTTTCTCCGGTTTTGAATTTGACCGACCCATTCTCTTCCTCTTAGGATGGATTCCCACACCTGTTTCCAGTATTTCTCCCCTTGAGTGCGGCTGTTGAGGATGTTTGGATTTTTTCCCAGCAATTCTTCTTTAGCGTACCCGCTGACTCTCTCGAAAGCAGGATTGACAAAAATTATTTTCCCCTGCGCATCGGTTATTTGAATCGGGCTCATCGTATGCTGCATGACTTCCGAAAACCTCAGGAGGTCAAGCTCCATTTTCTCCATCTCGGTCATATCATGTGCGATGAGCACTAACACTTCCGGGGAGTTCGAATCGAATGTTTTGAGAGTCAATTCGACATCCATGATGCTGGCGCCGGAATGGTTAAATTGAGAACGGAAGCGAACGTCGGTATCGACGGCGTGAAGCACGGACGAGAATTTCTCCCTGTGGCTTCCATGCAACAGGTCGAAAATTGAATGCAGCGATTTTTTATCGTTGCCCTCCAACAACTCCCTGGAAACGCTTGCATTGTAATCAAGAATTGTCCCCTTCTTGTCGAGAACAAAAATAAGTTCCGGAAGAAGGTCAAACACTCGGCTATATTTTGAATGTAATGCGCCCATCAACTACGGTTTTGGTGATTTTATCCTGTTTTGCCTACAAGATGATATCCTTTGGTAGAAGGCTTGAAAAATCTCTACGCATTGCATAGTAACACTTTTTCTAACAAGAAAAAAATATTTTTCCGATAATTCGGAAAAATAAGGAGAAGATTTAAGGGAGATCATAAATGCCCTATTTTTTTGTCTGATTCCAATTTGTTGACTTTGGCTTTAAGGGACATTGGTGCCGTTTCTCAAAAATAACCTTGCATTTTTTAACCACTAAGACGCCAAGCACGCCAAGAAGTTATGAGTATAAAGAACTACAATATTCTTGGCGTTCTCTGCGCCTTGTGCCGAAGGCATCTCCCAACGGGATCGCTTCGCGAACTTCGTGAGCGGTAAAACACAAGATTATGTATTGGAAATGGCACTAGTAAAGTAAGGTTCTCTATTTCCCGATAACTAATAAGGTGATCCCCGCAGCAATAACGCTGCGGCCTTCAAAGAATGACGATATTCGGGGATTTTGAGATACAGAATGTAGTTGCCTTCTTGATGACTTCGTGTTATCATGATTCTACAAAAAAAGGCTCCTTCCATAAATGATAGGAACGTATCGTGCCTTCGTCGGCTCGATCGGGTTATCAACCTCTGGTACATGGAGTGCGAAAAAAACGTGTTAGCCAGCCGCAAAACAACTTTACAAGGGAAAAAATCCCCAGCGCTCGCTCTGCCGCGGTCAGCGACGGGGAGTTAGGCATCGTCAGAAAGCGAGGTTTCGTATGAACTTGAAGTTATCAGGCAAAGTTGCCGTCATCACGGGTGCGAGTCGAGGAATCGGCCGATCAATTGCTGAGGTACTTTCGCAGGAGGGCATGCGCCTTGTCCTCGCTGCAAGGTCCGGTGAGCAACTCGAAGAGGTCGCTCGCGCTTGCAACGTAGATGTCGCAATCTTTGCTGCCGATTTGCGCGAGGAGAGTTCCCCGAAGAGGCTTGTCAAGCTTGCAGTCGATAAATTTGGAAAAATTGATCTTCTCGTAAACAATGCCGGGGCTACAAAACGGGGGGACTTTCTTCTGCTGACAGAAGAAGACTGGCATGACGGGTTCGCACTTAAATTTTACAGCGCAGTCCGCTGTTCACGTGCTGCGTGGCCGCATCTGGTGAATGCGAAGGGATCTATCGTAAATATCGTCGGCGTGGGGGGACGTACCACGAGTGCCGACTTTTCAATCGGCGGCGCAGTAAACGCCGCACTCCTCAGCCTTACAAAAGCTCTTGCCGACCGAGGCATTAAAGAAGGGGTGAGAGTAAACGCCATTAACCCAGGCTGGATTGCTACTGATAGATTAAGCATGCGCATTGCAAAATTTGCGGAAGAGCGCCGCGTTCCTTTGCACGATGCAGCCTCACGAATGGCCGAACAAATGGGAGTAAATCGTTTTGGCGAACCGGTAGAAATTGCCGCGGCCGTTGCATTCCTAGCGTCTGAAATGTCTAACTATTGCCAGGGAACGGTTCTCGATGTTGACGGCGGTTCGACCAAAACGCTGTAAAAAATGTACGGCGCCTCTCTGAGCGGACGCCAACGGCGATCTAGACGGCCCGAGGCAACAACGTACGATCTTCCGTACCGCTAATTGTACCTTCAGGAGATGACTATGCCAATCATCAGGTTTCACAATCGGGAAGAAGCTCAGGAATGGAATAATATTATCGAACATTTTGAATCAATTATGAGTCTCGCAATTCAGGAAAACACAAAGCTTAAAGAATTTTGCGATGCTCAACTGCAAACGGCTCAGTTCTGGAAACGCTATGCCTTCGAAAGAACAAGCGACACGAAGCTTCGAGAGATTGAATCGAGCAGACTGAAACAAGTTGAAACCGACGTAACATTAGTTGAAAGCGTTGTCCCCGATTTTTTAACTAAGATGTTAATGCTTTTGAAACAGTTTCAACCGGGAGGTTGAAAACATTGTTTGACGGAGCAGGTAACATTGACACTCCACCGGTCATTTATTCCTATTTCTTCAGATCAAGGGCCTATTTTGGGACATAACGGGCATTTATCCGTTCGGCATGGAAATTGGAAGCTACTAAGACAATTGACCACGATGTGGAAATTCACTCTATATTATACCAATCATAATAAAAGGAGATTTCAATGGGACAGCAACAGCTTCTTCTGATCATCTTGGGCGTCATCATTGTCGGTATCGCCGTAGCGGTCGGTATCACAATGTTCCAGGATAACGCGACCGATCAAAACCGCAGCGCCGTGATCGCAGACTTGACGACATTGGCAGCCAAAGCACAGCAATATTATGCTAAGCCAACTACGTTAGGCGGCGGCGGTAATTCATTCGTCGGCCTTACGGCAGATGCAACAGGGTTGGCACTGCTTTCTTCCACTGCGTTTACAAATAATGCAAACGGTTTGTACACAATAAAAACCGCAGGCACGGCAACGACAGTTGTTCTGCATGGTGTTGGAACTACGGCCCTGACTGATGGATCGTTCCCTTCGTATGATATGACGGTGACTTCACAGACCCAAGCACCGACAAAGCTCAACTGAAGCGACGCCTTTATTTTAGCTCCATCCATACTTATTGCTGAGTCGCAGCATGAACATCAAGCCCCGGCATTCACCGGGGCTTTGTATTTCACCTCCATGGCGCTAAGCTGCAGGTTAGCCCGATTCCCGCGTTTCCCGATCTCAATGACTATTTTGCGTGCGTCGCGATGTTTATTGTTTTACAAATTCTAAATTGAAGACGAGGTTCACGGTTGCGCCGGCGACAAGCCCGCCTGTCTCAATCGTTCGATCCCATTTCAGCCCGTAGTCAAACCGATTGATGGCGAGAGTTGCTTTCCACCCGGAACGCATTCCTTTTCCCGACGGAATCACTCCATTAAGCACTGCGTCAATCGTCGCTTCCTTTGTCGAATCCCGGATGGTGAGGTTTCCCTTGATCTTGTAATGACCGTCGCCGACTTTTTCGAACGACGTGCTTTGAAATTTAATGGTGGGAAATTTCTCCGCGTTAAAAAAATCATCGGTTTTCAAATGACTATCCCGCATCCCATTTTGCGTGTCGATGCTTTTCACCGCAATCGTAGCGGAGATCGCCGCAGCGCTGAAATCGTCTTTCGAGGAGACAAGGGAAATGTTGAAATCCTTGAATGTGCCGGCCACTTCAGAGATGACCATGTGCTGAACATTGAACACAATGCTTGAATGAGCTTGATCGATAGACCAGCTCCCAGCATCTGCAAACGCGGTTGCACCAGCAATGAGGGTCGCAAATATAATGAAAATATTCTTAGTCAAAGTAGTTCCTTTCTTATGGTTTGTGGATGGTGAGCGGCGGTCTTGGTCCTTCGTCCTGAGTCATTAGTTCTGAGTTCTGAGTCCTTAAAAAATTCAATAGCTAATGCATCCGGACTTTTGACCCGGAGAACCTCTGTGTGAAGAAGCTCATGCTGTTTCATTTCGAATGGAGTACCATGCGCTTCAAACTGTTGTGCCATAATTTTCACAGACTGCTGGTCGGGGAGAGAAATCCCAAAGCTCAGTAATCCAACTGCATCACTCGGCGGAGGAGGCACACCCTGGCCCGCCCAGGTATTCACGCCAATATGGTGATGGTAACCGCCCGCGGATAAAAAGAGCGCACCAGGATACGATCGCTGTGTTACGTCAAAACCGAGAAGCCCATTATAGAATTCGTCGGCTGCATGCAAATCAGAAACGTGCAAATGAACGTGCCCGATATCCGTATTCGAATCGATCGGATCTGCATCGAAATCCCCTTCCCGTAACTCACCGAGCAGCGAATCGAGATTAAGCGGAAGAGTCGCCATTTGAACCTGGTCTTCCTGCATCACCCATTGTGCACGGGGACGATCGACGTACAACTCAATGCCATTTTCATCCGGGTCGGCAAGATAGATCGCTTCGCTTACCAGATGGTCGGAAAAGCCTTGAAACTCCGTATCGTGAGCATAGAGCCGCCGGAAAACTTTAGCCAGCTCGCGCCTGTTTGGAAACCGAATCGCAACGTGATACAATCCGGACGCCCTCGCGGGTTTCAGACGCGCGCCGGGATGTTCTGTCAGCATAATATGGTACGGAGCTTTGCCGGATGCGGAGAGGACGACTGCGCCTTCCAGCTCGATCGCCCGTCTTAATCCCACAAGAGTCTCATAAAAATGAAGAGAGCGCTTGAGGTTTGAAACTTGCAGGTGGACATACCCGATATGAGTCTGGTCGGGAAGACGAAAGTCGTTCACGGAATACCTTGCAACATTTTTTTTAGAATTACTTTGGGTTGCCATTTAATGTCGCTTCTTTCATGACTAACTGATGTTACGCAGAGTTTAAAAGCTCTGCCACGAAGGCACTTAGACACAAAGGCTTTTTAAGCAAAGCTTACTTCTGTTAAGTCTATTAAATAAAGAGGTCGTTTATCTTAGTGACTTCGTGGCGATAACATTGGGCTTTTGCGCGGCATATGCGACTAATATAAAATTCTCCTCAAAGATTCAGTCACTTTTAGTAACTGAAGTTACGCAAAAATCCTTTTTGGCACACCCCCAACCTCTCTCGCTTTCGCCACACGCCCACACACAGAGGGGAGTGGCGGGGCAAGTCCCCTCTGTGCGTTGCTCGCGCGCTGACGAGAGGGGATTTTCCCGAAGGGATGCCTTTTGGGCAAGGGGTGTGTCTTTTGTTTGGTGGAGCACTTCCTTCATGAATTCTTCAGAATGCGTACCATCAATTAGAAAATCAAATGATCCACGCTATAAATGCCGCCGCCAAGGAGGACGAGAACAAGCGAAATAACGGCCAGGGTCAGCGTGAATTCATATCCTGCTCCTTTTCCGTCGCCCTTCCCGGTTAAAAAGAAACCCATCGGAAGATGGACTTTGATTGTCGCTACAACCATCATGATGAAAATTCCGAGGGCGGCGAATTTTGTGAAGAGGCCGAAGAGCAGTGCAATTCCGCCGACGAATTCAACAAACGGGCCGAGGTACGCAAGCAACGCCGGGATATGCACAACGTTTCTGAAGTAGCCTACCGTACCTGTTAGCCCGTATCCTCCGAACCAGCCGAGTACTTTTTGAGCCCCGTGGGCAAAAAAGACAACGCCGAGGATAACGCGCAATAAGAAAAGCGCAATCGAGATTTGATCGGATGTGAAGTTCATTGTATTTCTCCTTATAGTGTTAATTGTTAATTGTTGATTGTCTATTCAAAATCCTGGTTTCCTCATTCGCAATTGCCGGCGACGGAGCGTTCCATATATTGCCGAACACAAATTCCGAGAGAGGCTTCCGGACTCTTGGCGCCAATTCCCTTTCGAGCAAAGGCTGAGGCAGGAACTCTGCCCGTCCGACATATCCCAGCGCAATAATTGCCACCGGCTCATACTCGTCAGGGATATTAAACGTGGCCCTCGCCCGATCGGTTTGAAACCCACCCATCACGTGAGCGGCTAAACCCAGCGATGTCGCTTGAAGGGCCAGGTTCTCCGTTGCCAGTCCGACGTCGTGGAGCGCAAACGTGTTGGTTTTTCCGCTGGCCTGGTCGGCCACTTGAGCGACGGAGAGAATAAGAACGGGTGCTTTCGCCGCCCAGATTCTATTTCCCTCGAACAGAAGATTCGCCATGCGCTCATGGTCCTCCACCTGGTCTTGTGCGGCGACGATGAACCGCCACGGCTGCAGGTTGCTGGCAGACGGTGCCCATCGCGCAGCTTCGAGAATGCTCCTCAGCTTCTCCGGCTCGATACGTCGTTCGGTAAACGCTCTTGTGCTCTTCCGTGCGCTCACGAGCGGATGAAGCGGGTATTGGACGCCGGCCGCAATGCTCAAAACGTTATTGTCTTCGTATTCTCTTTTCATCGGTTTTCCTTTTTGATTTAATATGTTCCAATCTATAATATTCAAATTTAAAATATTTTGGCAAAAAAAATTAAAACTTCTCCTGCAGCGCCATGCCGAGTTTCTTCAACAGAGCAGAGAGCTGGATCTGTTCTTCCTCGTTCAACACTGATGCTATTTTTGTCACGAATTGCGCATGCTGGGAGAATATGTCCTTGAAAAGTTTTTCTCCTTTGGAGGTTAACTGGATCGTCGTCGCACGGCGGTCCTTTCGGGAACGGGATGCGCTCCACAAGTCCGTCCTTTTCCAGATTATCGATTACAACGGTAATATTCCCCCCGCTCGTCAACATCTTCGAACAAAAGCTCCCCATTTTCATGGGACCAAGATGGCCAAGGGCCTCAATCACGGAAAATTGCGGCTGCGTCAGCCCGTAGCGCTGAATATCGAGACCCGTAAGCCTGCCGAATGTCGAACTTGCCCGCGCCAGCTTTACCCAGAGGCTCAGGGCAAGGTCGGCTTTCTTTCCGTATTTTTTTGTCGTTTTCAAGGGTATTTATTTCAAATTTAAACTATTTAAATTTAATACATATTTTGCTTCTTGTCAGGTACTTTTTTTAGAAAGAATTTTACGCGTAGTCTCCTCAATAACTTCGTACGATCCTCCAGATTGCCGCGGATGGGTCGAACCAAGCATGGGCACTCCGTAACACCCTTTCGGCTATTGACTCTTCCCCCCCACAGTCTAGATTCTTCGTCTCCCGACAAAAAGCGTCGGGATCCTCAGAATGACACACGGCTGGTTTTTCTTTGTCACCCCGAGCGAAGAGAGGGGTCCGGCTTGTGTGTGGGCGATATGCTGCGCGACTTTCATTTTTTACTTTCTCCCGCACCCTTCGGATTCTTCTCCTGCCAATCACGAAGTGATGCCTTTGGCAAAGCGGCGGTTGGTAGCTCGACAAGGACCAGAACAACAATACAGTGGGCTTTGGAGAATGCTTCTACGCTATCAGCACTTCTTTTTCCATTACCGTGCAGCGGACGGATGAGTCGCAGCCAGTTAGGATCCGCTGAATCCTTTCCGCATCGCCGTAGAATACCATGCACAAATTGCGGTCGTCGAAGAGTTCATCAATGACCCGCCGGGCGCTGATATCGGTTACCGCATCGATGCGGCTGTTGTACGCTTCCCTTTCGAGAATCGGAATTCCGTAGCGGTCTCTGCTTACCCGGCTCGCAAGTTTGAATCTCAGGTCCAGTTGGTACCAGTACCGGTTCTTGAAGGTTGCGTTTCTCTGGGCTAACCTCTTGTGAAATTCTTCTTCTTCCATAAAGATGTGCATCAGGCGGAGCAACTCAGGAATTAAATCTTTCGATGTTTCAAGCGACGGGTCGGCATATACCCCGATGCGTCCCGGACGCGTTGTTGCCTGGACGACAAATGCGTAGGCGCCGTAACACCATCCCTTTTTGTTGCGGAGCTCGTCGAACAAGAATCCTTCGAAACTGCCGAGCGCATCGATGATAAGACTCAAGTCGAAACGCCGGTCGTCCGCCGCGGCTATTCCCTTCTGCGACCAGAGCAGCCGGTCGTTCTTCGCCTCCGGCGATTGGACGATGAAAGCATTCCGGCCGTTGGACTCTTTGAATTGAACTTCGGGCTTCAACTCAAACCCATCATCCTGCCTTCCCGCTGCGAAGCGTTTTGCGTGGCGTTCAATCTCGTCCTTCGTCAAATCTGAAATCGAAGTGAAGTAAAGCACGGATGCAGCGCGAACTTTTGAAAAGTAATCAACAATATCTTCCCGGAAAATATTGGCGATTCCTTTCTTCGAACCGATCCTCCCGGCTCCGCCTCCGTCATAAAGAACATATTGGTTGGCCGCCGAAAGAACGCGTTCGGGGTCCTGCAGTGCAGCCTCGAGCTGATTGAATTCCGCTTTTTTCAGCAAGTCCAGTTCGAGCTGCGGGAAGCTCGCTTCACGAATGACTGACACAACATGGTCAATGACTTCTCTAAGGTTCTTTGTGAAGCATGAAATGCCAACGACAAAATCCGTTTCCGAAACGCTGGCGTTGACTTCCGCTCCCAGCAATTCAAATTTTCGAGATATCGTTTCCCTGCTTAAAACAGGAGTTCCGCGGAAGAGCATTTTTGCCGTAATCCGTGCGAGACCTGTCTTCTCTTGCGGCTCTTGCTGTATCCCGGCACCGTGGAAGACAAGCGTAAGATGAGTCATCGGGACCCGCAGATCCTGCTCATAATAGAGATGATTGTTTGCTATGGGCATTTGGCTAGTGCCGCTTCTAAAAAGTAATTTTGTCTTTGTACAATCCTATTCCTCCTGGTAAGTCCCGCGTTAAGAGAGCACACTTCTCCCGAAAGGATGGCTTTGCCAGACGCTCCCGTTCCGTTGAACCGGAACGGGATTGCTGAGGGTGCCCTTCGACTCGTGGCGCGATAAGGCCGCGCCACTCGCTCAGGGTGAACGGTTTTCTTTTGAGCTAACAAAAAAGCATGTTCATCCTGAGTAAGTCCCGCGACAGCGGGACGCATCGAAGGATAAATAAGTGAGCAGTGCGCCTTTCGGGACAGGGTGTCCTTCGACTCGTCCCGATTTAAAACATCGGAACTTGCTCAGAATGCCCTTCTGCCGAAGGCATGGCTTCGCCAGATGCGTTCGCTCCGCTCACTCACTCAGGGTGAACAATTTTTTAATTAATCTTCCAAAACAGCATATTCATCCTAAGTAAGCGAGGCCGCTACGATTCCTTCACAGGAATCAGTTTTACGGTCGTGGCTTTCGCGTCCAGAATATATTGTTTGACCACCCGCTGAATATCTATTCCCTTAACATCTTCAATACGCTTTATCGCGTTTATCTGGTACGACAGATCGCCGGTACAAATGAAGCTATCTCCCAGCAGCCGCGCAAGCTGTGCCGGAGCGGCGACCGCCCGGTACAGGTCGCGTTGCAGGTGATTCCTGACAATCTGCATCTGTTCACCGCTGATTTTTCCTTCGGCAAGTTCTCCGACGGCCGTAAAAAAAATACTCTCAATCGATTCGAACGACTCGCCGTCGGCACACTGAACGAAGAGCTCAAATGTTCCCATGTCGCGCGAGAGATATGCATCCGAAAAAACTTCCGTCGCTTTTGCCGTGTTGAGGAGCCGCTCGTTCAACACTGCTGATTTTCCGGACGTTAGCAATTTCCCTGCCGCGGCAAGCGCAGGATAATCGGGATGAAGCATGTTCGGGATATGCCAGGCTTTTGCGAGCATCCGCCGCGTGGCCTTGGGATGCGTAATCGTCTTCTCGCGCGCTTCGCGCTGGGCCGGTTCGCTCGCGACAGCGCGTTTGTCGACGAGGGACGGCTTCAGCATCCCGTACTTCTCGTCAATCGTTTGAATGACAGCTACGGGATCGACGTCGCCGACGACGATGATCAATGAGTTATTCGGAGAATAATTGTGAGTGTAGAATTGCCGGGCTTCGGCGACGGTAAATTTTTCTATCGAGGCGATTTCACCGATTGTCGAGTACCGGTAGCTGTGCTCGGTGTACGCCAATGCGTACACGGTCTCCCACAATAACCGGTTCGGGTCGTCGAGCCCTCTATTCTTTTCCGTGAGCACGGCCCCTTTCTCGGTCTCAAACATTTCATCATCGACAACGAGGTTTGCCATGCGGTCGGATTCGAGGTCGGCGGCAAGCTCCACCTTGTCGTTCGGGAAAGTAAAAAAATAGACCGTTTGGTCTCTTGAAGTGTACGCGTTGATGCCGGTTCCCCCATTATTGTTCACGATGCGTTCGAATTCTCCCATCCCCCGTGTCGTTGTTTTCCGGAACATCATATGTTCGAACAAATGAGCAAGCCCCTGGCGGCCGGCCGGTTCATCCGCCGAACCGACGTTGAACCATGTCTGATAGGTGAAAATAGGCGTTGTCTTATCGACGACGATCGCCACGAGCAAACCGTTTGCGAGCTGATATTGATTGATGGCAAGATTTCCTAAGAGTGCAATGTCTTGAAGGCGGCCGTATTTATGAAGTGGTGCCATGACTTTCGTTATTTTGAGATTGCAGATTGCAAAATTATTCTAAATTTAATAGAAGCTATCTGAAAAGGCCAATGGATGGCGTTGCCCGATGCGTTCTCCCGCTCGAAGAGCGGGATCGCTTACTTCATCCTTCGATGCGCTCGTCCGCCTTCGGCGGCCTCGCTTACTTCCCAAAGGGATCCCTTCGGGACAGGATGAACATGCTTCTTGTTAACTCAAAAAAAACTGTTCACCCTGAGCAAGTGGCGCAGTTTTATCGCGCCGCGCGTCGAAGGGCACCCTGAACAATCTCGTTCCGCTTCAGTAGAACGGGGCATCTGGCAAAGCCATTCCTTTTGCAAAGAAGCAACAGCGAGACATTTCTTCAATGGTTTGACGGAAAAGTCATGGCATCACTAACACAATGGATAGCGCCCACAACTCTATCTTCTGCTTTGAAATTGAGCAACTTGCTTATTCTTCCGGGCTGCGCCCAATTGCACGTCCCTTCCATTCGCTGAGACGATAAGTAGAGCTGGACCACGGGATTGCGGAGCTGCTTCCAGATGGCAATCGCTGCGGTGCGGTTGTCGGTCGGAATGTACGCATGGAGCGCTTGATTCCCCTGCCAATTTCCGGAAAATACTTTCGGGAGGTATGTATCTTTTCCGTATGCTTCCCATGCTATCTTGTGCGACGTGAACGCGTACTTTCCCACTCCCAACAAAGCCCACCAGTAACCTTTTGAAATCCACGCGTTGATCAGCGTTCCCTTCCGTTTTTGAAGAATTGATCTCTGCGAAAGTAAATAGCCGTAGAGCGAAGGCTCCTTTTTAAGTTCCGCTTCATCGAGCGGTCTGCCGGTCAACACATCGTATGGAAGGAGGACGAAGCGTCGAGGAACAGGCTTGGCCTGAGTGAAATTATCTTTCGCTACCAATGGAAAGAGATATTTCAGCGGAAGAGTAGCCTTCTTATTGACCTTATTGCTTGCCGATGCCGTTTGATTGTCGAGATTGATAACTGAGTCGAAGATAAAAACGCCGTTCGCGCCGCATGTATTGACTCCTTGCCGTGGTTTCGATTTACTCGGAACTTCGATCTTCGAAAACGTTTGGAAGGCGCGAAAAGACTGAGCATCTCTTTTTTCGATGCTCAGCGGATCATCCGAATTGAATGCAGGCTGCGCGATCTGCTTTACCCATTCCCCCGACTCAAAAATAAAATACGGAATAGGAAACGCCTGCTTTTTGTTCCGTTGAAACGCAACTAATCCGTACCGCGTTGCCACTCCGTCAAAAATCGAATTGTTCTTGAAATCGTGAACCCGCTCGACTGCAAAATCAATTTCGCCGAGCCGGTACTTGCGGAACGCTTTGTGGGCAGAGCCGTTCAACAAAATCGAAAGGGGCATAAAGAAATATGCCTTCCCATTTTTTTTGAGATTCTCCGTCAGGCATTTTGCGATAACGAGCGCGGCAATGTCGATGCGCGAACCTCCCAGCAATAGTTGCTGTGTGTTAAGAACAAGATGATACCGGGAATAATACGGTTTCAATATTTCCTTATACTGCGGCGGTAAATCATTGAAGTTCTGCCATGGCGGATTCCCCACGACGATATCGGCATTCGTCATGTTCTTGGTAAGAATATAATCTTCACACTTGAAATTTTTCCTTGGAAATTCGATATGGTACAGCCGCTTCATCTTCAGAAAAAAATTCCCGGCGAACTTTTTTCCTTTCTCGACTCCGAATAAACGCTCCACCATATCGTTCGTTACCGGAATACGCCGATCCAATGCGGTCGCAACGAATGCTTCGAGAAAACTCCCCTCGCCGGCTGTCGGGTCGAACACCACTCCGCCGTCCACCCACCTTTCGAAGAGATGATTCTCGGCAATAACCCACTTAGCCCAATGCAGTGGCGTAAAAAATTCACCGATCGGTTGGTTTTCTACGGTAGACGGCTTCGTCATAGATAGGGAGAGGCTGTTAGCTGTTAGCTGTTAGCTGTTAGCTGTTAGCCGTTGGTTCTAAGTTTTGAACTATGCGTTGTGAGTTAGATAAATATGTTATGCGCAATAACTCTAAGGATTCGCCAAATACTCTTTACTATTCACTTTTAACTTTTCACTATTCACTATTCACTTTTCACTATTCACTATTCACTTTTAACTTTTCACTATTCACTTTTAACTTTTCACTATTCACTTTTAACTTTTCACTATTCACTTTTCACTTTTCACTTCTAACTTTTCACTTTCTAAATTCCTTCCTGCGCAATTTCGTATGCAAAGATCGCTATCGCGACGGCTCCGAGTTCGAGTTCGCGCGGATTGACCTTGTCGATCGTATCCTTGTCGGAATGATGGTAGTCGAAGTAGCGCTGGTTTTCCGGGTTCAGGCCGATCATCGGGACGCCGGCTGCTGCAAGGGGCGAAATGTCGGCTCCGCCCCCTCCTTTAGAAATGCGGTCAGCGCCAATCCCCTCGAGAGCGGGAGCGAACTTCTTCATTTTTTCGAACGTCGCAGAATCAGCCGAAACGCCAAACCCGAGGGGAGCAAACCCGCCGGCGTCAGTTTCGATCGCTGCGATATTTGCTTCTCCCGGCGTATGTTTCGCCGCGTATGCTTTGCCTCCGCGAAGTCCGTTTTCTTCGTTCATAAAAAGAACGCATCGTATCGTCCGTTTCGGCCGGAGTCCAAGCTCTTTCAGCAAGCGGAGCGCTTCCATCGATTGAACGGCGCCTGCGCCGTCGTCATGCGCTCCTTGTCCCTTATCCCAGCTGTCGAGATGTCCCCCGATAACGACCACTTCGCCGGGCTTTTCGGAACCCCGGACTTCGCCGATCACGTTTGCCGATTCGACATCGGGAAGAGTTTTGCAGCTCAGCTCGATCTTGACACGAATCTTCTTCCCCGCTTTCAGCATTTCGCTGAGCATGTTTGCCCCGGCCGTGCTCACCGCCGCCGAGGGAATTTTCGGGATACTGTCATTGTAGTGCATCGCGCCGGTGTGCGGCACGTCGTCGATCGCAAGCGACATCGAACGGACGAGCGCGGCAACTCCGCCGACTCTCGATGCTTCAATTGCCCCGCCGCCGCGCTGGTCAACGGCGCCGCCGTACGCCTCCATTGTCTCCACCTTCGTCGGGTCCATCGGGCGGTTATAAAAGACAATCTTCCCTTTCGCTTTATTGCCGAGATTCCTTGCCTCATCCAGCGAATGGACTTCAATGACCTCGGCAGTAATTCCTTTCTTTGCCGTCGCAATGCTGCCGCCAAGCGCACAGATCGTAAGAGGAATTTTCTTCTTCCCGTCGAGAATCCATGCCCGTTCCACCTTTCCCCTCACCCAATGCGGAACCATCACGGGCTGAAGATAGACGCTGTCGAACCCGCACTTGAGCATCGTGTTCTTTCCCCACTCAACTGCTTTTGCCGCCTGGGGGGAACCGCTTAAACGGCTGCCGATCTTGCCGGTCAGTTCGGAGAGCATTCTAAAGGCGCGCAGCTCTGTTAATCCTTTGTCTGCAATTTTGGATGCTGCCTCGCGATATGGACCTGGCGGCGGTTGAGTATAAAGCTTCGGTGATAGAAAGAGGAGAAGAGAGAATAGTAAAAAGTGAATAGTGAATTGTGAGAAGGGAAAACTAAAACGCCGGCTGCGACCTTTCAATCCAACCTCCTGGAATTAGTTGATGGAAATTTCAAATGCATGGGGCATATTCATGAATGGAAGATTACCACCTGACTGCTCGTCCTTCGATGCGTTCGTCCGCCTTCGGCGGCCTCACTTACTCAGGATGAACTTGCTTTTTGTTAGCTAAAAAAAACCTCTTCACCCTGAGCAAGTCCTCGCCGAGTCGAGTCTTCGACCGCCGTTTTTTATCGGAACGCGTCTGACGAAGCCATGCCTTCGGCAGAAGGGCACCCTGAGCAAGTCCCTCAGGAGAAAGGCGCTACCTCGTCCTTCGATGCGCTCTCCCGCTCTTCGAGCGGTATCGCTTACTCAGGATGAACATGCTTTTTTGTAGGCTTAAATAAAGCCTTTTCAAATCGGCAATCGTAGATTCGTAAATCATCTTTTCGAAGTGAGATTCTTCTTGAGCTTCTTGTACGTCGCTTGAATCGACTCGGACACAAGTTTCGTGTCCGCCAGCGTGGGCATGAAATTTGTGTCGCCGTTCCAGCGGGGCACAATATGAAAATGGATATGCTGGTCGATACCGGCCCCGGCAACGCGTCCGAGGTTTGCGCCGAAATTGAATCCCTGCGGCTGCATCGTTTTGTCGACAGCCTCCATCACGAGCGCAGAGACGGCCATGACGTCGGCGTATTCCTTTGTTGAAAGCTTGCTGAAATCGGATGTGTGGGTATACGGCACAACCAGCACATGGCCGCTGTTGTAGGGATACAAATTCATCATCGCAAAACAGTACCGCCCGCGGAGTAAAATAAGGTTGCGGGAGTCGTTCTTGTTTTCCGCAGCCGAGCAAAACAGACAACTCTCGTCCTTATTTTTTCTTCTTTTCGAAAACGATCCGATGTACTCCGACCGCCACGGTGAGAAAAGGCGTTCCATGATTTCCTTCCTGAATTCTTGTTGAGGGAATATATGGAGGATCGGGGAGGGAAGCAACTTTTGATTGACGAATGGCGATTTACGATTTGCGATTGCCGATTTGAAAAGACTTTATTTAAGCCGACAAAAAAACAGGTTCATCCTGAGTAAGTGAGGCCGCTCGCAGAGCGGACGAACGCATCGAAGGACATCCTGAGTAAGTGAGGCCGCTCGCAGAGCGGACGAACGCATCGAAGGACATCCTGAGTAAGTGAGGCCGCTCGCAGAGCGGACGAACGCATCGAAGGACATCCTGAGTAAGCGATACCGCTCGAAGAGCGGGAGAGCGCATCGAAGGACAAAGGTAGCGCCCTTCGACGCGTTCGCTCCGCTCACTTGCTCAGGGTGAACAGGCTTTTTTATTCCAAGCAAACAAGAATAGCATCTTCATCCTGAGTAAGTCCCGCGTCAGCGGGACGCATCGAAGGACGGGAACATTTTTTTAGCTAACAAAAAAGCCTCCGTGGTTAGCGGAGGCTTTTTCGTTTTGCCGGTTGATGTCCGGGTTACTTCAACAGCATCATTTTCTTTATTTGATTCGTGGTGCCGCTCTTTAACTGATAATAATAGATCCCGCTCGATAATTTCGACGCGTCAAAAGTAAAGGTCTGCGTATCTCCGCCGTTGAATTCGCCGTCTGCAAGAGTTGCAACTTCCTGTCCCAGAAGATTATATACCTTCAACGTTGCGCGGGCTGTTGAGCCGAGGACGAACGATATCTTCGTGGAGGGATTAAACGGGTTCGGATAATTGTTTTCCAGGAATACCGTGCTTGGCGTGAGGCCGACCGTGGCTTCTATCGTCTGGCCGTAAATGAATTTTCCGTCATTGTCGATCTGTTTCAAACGGTACCGAGTATTTTCCAATACTCACCGACGCATCGGTGTACGAATAATTCTGCGGTGCATTCGTTGTTCCATGCCCCTGCACAAAGGCAATCGTTGTCCAATTGTTGATTGTTGATTGTTGATTGTTCACTGTACTCCGCTGCACTTCAAAGCCGGAGTTGTTAATCTCGGTCGCGGTCTTCCAGGCAAGTTCTATTTTGCTACCGAGTACGGCAGCGATGAATGACGTGAGTTCGACGGGGAGGGGAATATACGATGAATCTGCCGAGTATCTCAGAACCCGATAGTTACCAGCATCTGCAACCCATAGTTTTCCGTTGATGTTGTCTACTGCGATACCGGCAGGACCATTTAGGCCACTAGCACTTGTACCAGCGGTTTTAGTAAAAAAACCACTCTGGCCAAGAACACTATCTGCGTTATTAATACCTGATGTTATAGTCGACGCGTCAACAAACATAAGAACGCGATTATTCCCTTGGTCAGAGATGTATAATCGCCCTCCCGCGTCTACTGCGATGCCACCGTAGTAGCTAGGAACAAGTCTAAGAGTACTTCGTGTAGTACCTGCGGAATGAGCCGTAAAACTAGTTTGACCGATAACACCATCAGCAGCAGCTCCATTGAGCTTAGATGCGGCAATTGCGAAACGAAGTACTCTGTTGTTTCCTGCGTCCAACACATACAGAGTTCCAGCCGCGTCCACAGCAACACCTGTCGGTCCATTCATCAAGGTTGATGATGCCCCTCCAACCGTAGACGTGAAATTTGGCTGGCCTAATACACAATTCGCTTTTGCGCCGGGGGATAGTGCCGCAGCATTATTAAAACGAAGTACCCGGTTATTGGATTGATCGGCAACATAAAGATTACCCGAGGCATCTATAGCAGCACCGTAAGGGGAGTTCAACGTAGTTGAATCGCTGCCACCGCCACCGTCCGTGTAATTCGGTTCCCCCAAAACGCCATTTGCAACAGCAGAACCGCTGGTAATTGTCGAGGCGTTATCAAATCGCAGAACCCTGTTCCCAAGAAAGTCGACAACCCAGAGTCGTCCGGACCTATCTGCGATAGTGGTAACAGGATAATCAATATTTGAGTTACTCAAACTGACGGGCGGATTCCCAGAAACAAAGTCCGCCTGCCCGAAAACGGCTTCTGCATCTGACCCGCTTACTGGATCCTGAGGCCATCTCAAGACACGATATGCTGAGGCGTCAGCGACGAATATTTTCCCAGTTGTCGGATCAACCGCAACAGACAGAGGATTTACGAGACCGTTCTGGGAAGCGGAGATCGTATTATTGACGGTGTTGACATCGGGCTGTCCCAGCGCTAGGTCTGCGGCTTGTCCGTCAATAAACTGCGCGTCAGCCGCAACACTCACAAAGAGCAGGGCTGCAAAAAGAAGTAGATAAGTTTTCATAATAGTCATCAAAAAGTAAGTGATTTTGGTGAATTAATTCCCTTGAATATTCCGGCAGAGCCGGCTTCGGTCAAACGGAAGGTTATTTTCTTACGAATAAATTAGAGAATGGCGAGGGGAATGTCAAGGGTGATTGCGGGGAGTGTGACGGGGGACAGGGGGACAGTAAACAGTTATCAGTTAACAATTAACAATGATCAAAATTCTTAATTTTTAATTATTAATTCTTAATTATAAATTCACACTACGTCCCTAAAAGAGAGTCGGCAGGAATACCCCACTTATCGCGGAATGCTCTCATCATGTCAATTGTCAGTTTTCTTTTTCTTCCCAAAAGTTCGGATGCGCGGTTTTTCCCTATCATTTTGGCAATATCGCTCTGAGTTAAACCAAGTTGATCCATTCTAAATTTGATTGCTTCAATCGGGTCGGGGGCAGGTATTGGATAATGCTCTTCCTCGTATTTTTCAACAAAGATTGCAAGAACATTAAGAATATTGGCTTCTAACGAACCTTTCTTTGCGTCCATGAGCGTCTCTATAATCCGCAATGAGCGCCGGTAGTCTTTTTCCGTTTTGATCGGTTTAATGACATTTTTTATGCTAATTTTCATATAGTCTCCGGATCAATGTTGTCATACTCTTTGTGTGTTCCTATAAATCTGATATAGACTATTTCCGTATCATAATTGAAGGGCAATTAAGAATTAAAAATTAAGAATGATTTGGCACAAAAGCTTTAAATTGAGGCTTCTGAAAAATTGGTATTCAAATGTCATTCTGATTCCGCCGCTTGTTGGCGGGAGAAGGAACCATTCATTCAATTTGAGAAGAAAAGCTAGATCCTTCGTCTCCCGACGAACTGCGTCGGGATCCTCAGAATGGCATAACGTAGGAATTTTTTAGAAGCCTCAAATTCTTAATTATTAATTCTTAATTCTTAATTTACAACTGCTGCAGCCGTTTCCGCAGCATGGTGTTTCTCTCCCGCACTTCGTCATTGCGGACGGCGATGGCGAGGGCTTTCATTTCTCCGACAAGAATAAGGAGTTCGCGCGCACGGGTGACTGCCGTGTAGATCAGGTTGCGCTGGAGCATGATATAATGCGACGTCGACACGGGGACGATGACGGCTTTGAACTCATTCCCCTGGCTCTTGTGGATCGTCATCGCGTAGGCGAGTGTGAGTTCGTCGAGCTGCTCGAAGGTGTATTCGATCTTCTTCCCGTAAAAATCGACGATGAGTATCCCGTCATTCTTGTCCACGCCGGCAATGCGGCCGAGGTCGCCGTTGAAAACATCCTTGTCGTAATTGTTTTTCGTCTGCATCACCTTATCCCCCATCAGGAATTTCCGCTCGCTCCCCTGCCAGCAGATTTTCGAGTTCCCGTTCAGCGCGCGCTGGAGTTCTTTGTTGAGCTCTCGCACGCCTGCCGAACCGTTGTGCATCGGCGAGAGTACCTGGATGTCGTCGAACGGGTCGTATTGATAATTCTGCGGGAGGATCGTGGAACAGAGACGCACGATTGTCTCCTGCATGTGTTCGGGGGAAGTTTCTTCGAGGAGTTTGAAATCGGGAGAGAACACCGGCATTTCTCCGGCGTCGATTCTGTGCGAGTTTGCGATGATGGTGCTCTCTTCGGATTGGCGGAAAATCGTGTCGAGCCGGACCGTGCCGATAATTTTCGCGTCGATCAGGTCGCGCAAGACCTGTCCAGGGCCGACGGAAGGAAGCTGGTCCACGTCGCCGACCAGGACGAGCTGCGCCTCCGGTTTGACAGCGGCGAGGAGCGCCGCGCAGAGCTCGATATCGACCATCGAAACTTCGTCCACGATGAGCATGTCGCATTCCAACGGAGAGTCGGCATCGCGGCGGAACATTCCCGATTGCGGTTCGTACTCGAGAAGCCGGTGGATCGTTTTCGCTTCGCGGCTGGAGAGTTCTGCGAGGCGTTTCGCCGCGCGTCCCGTCGGCGCGCAGAGAAGGTAATTCACTCCCAGCTCGTCCGCCAATTCGATAATACCGTTGACGCACAATGTTTTTCCGGTGCCCGGCCCGCCGGTGAGAATCGTGATCGGTTTCTGGATCGAATGGAGAATGGCATCGCGCTGTTTGGCGTCGAACTCTATCTTATGGCGTTTCTCGATGTGGGACAGCGATGCGAGGAGCTTGCTTTCGGTAAAGGGCTTCGAGCCTTTCCGGAGAAGCTGTTCGATCTTGTCGGCCGATTCCATCTCCGCCTGGTGGAGGAGAAAAGGAAACAGCATATCATTTTCCGCGGCGAGAAATCCGTTGCGGATACTTTCGTCGATAGCCCGTTCGATTTTCGTTTCGTCGACGGCGAGAAGCTCTGCCGAACGGCGGGCAAGTTCTTCTCTCGGAAGATAACAATGGCCGGCCGCGCGGCAAGCATCATTGAGGACAAACCGGATGCCGGCTTCGAGACGGTACATGCTTTCCGGCTGGACGCCGACGCGCTGAGCGATCGAATCGGCAATCTGAAAGCCGATGCCCTGGACGTCCTGGATCAATTGGTACGGGTTGTTCTTCACGACGCCCGCGGCTCCTTTGCCGTACGCCTTGAAAATCCGGATTCCCTGGCTTGTGCTGATGTTGTATGATTTCAGGAACGTCATGACGTCCTGCATTTCCCGGAGCGACGACGCGGATTCGACGATCTTTTCGAGCTTCTTCTTTCCGACACCTTCAACTTCCATCAGCCGATCGGGGTTTGAGTTGAGGATGTCGAGCGTTTTAACGCCGAACTTTTTGACGATGCGCGAGGCAAGCGCCGGCCCGACGCCGTGAATGAGTCCGGACGAGAGATATTCCTCGACGCCGTGCAGCGTCGTCGGCTGCTTCACTTCGTAGCTTTCGAACTGAAACTGTTTGCCGTATTTCGGATGCGTCTTCCACGCGCCGGAGATATTGTACTCGTCCCCTTCGCGAGGCTCCATCATGTAGCCGACGATGGAGACGTTTCCTTCGGACGTCTTCAGCGCACCGATGAGGTATCCGTTTTCGTTGTTCGTGAAAATGATTTTGTGCAGCGTTCCCCGGAGTGTAAGCTGCTGGTGTGTTGATTGAGCTGGCATAGTGTAAGTTCTTCCCCCTTTATTATAAAATTTGAATAATCAAAAATCATTTCACCCTGAGCAAGTCCCGATGTTTTTTTCGGGACGCGTCGAAGGGCACCCTGAGCGATCCCTTCGGAAGAAAGGTGTTAGCCCGTCCTTCGATGCGTTCGTCCGCCTTCGGCGGCCTCGCTTACTCAGGATGAACATGCTTTTTGTCGGCTAAAAAAACCGTTCACCCTGAGCAAATCCCGATGTTTTTTTCGGGACGCGTCGAAGGGCACCCTGAGCGATCCCTTCGGAAGAAAGGTGTTAGCCCGTCCTTCGATGCGTTCGTCCGCCTTCGGCGGCCTCGCTTACTCAGGATGAACATGCTTTTTGTCGGCTAAAAAAACCGTTCACCCTGAGCAAGTCCCGATGTTTTTTTCGGGACGCGTCGAAGGGCACCCTGAGCGATCCCTTCGGAAGAAAGGTGTTAGCCCGTCCTTCGATACGTTCGTCCGCCTTCGGCGGCCTCGCTTACTCAGGATGAACATGCTTTTTGTCGGCTAAAAAAACCGTTCACCCTGAGCAAGTCCCGATGTTTTTTTCGGGACGCGTCGAAGGGCACCGCGAGTAATGTTTGATAAATCCACAAATGTCATATTCTTTCTTTCACGGCGTTGAGAACTTCGTTCACCGAAAGAAGCTTCATGCATTCCATGTATCCACTCCCCGTCCGGCTGCAAACATTGAGATGGCACGGATGACACGGCACATCCTTGCGAAGAGCGATATTTTTTGATGACCCCCCCGGAAAAGCCGGTGTATACGGAAACCATATATTTTCTTCCCCGGGACCGAACAGGCCTATCGTCGGCGTGCCGACTGCTGCGGCGATGTGCATCGGGCCTGAATCATTTGCAACATACGCATTGCACAAAGATAAAATCGCCGCAAGCTGGCGAAGCGGAAGAACGGGGAGCGAGAGCACACCTCCCACAACGGCGCTTTCAACTTTTCCTGCGGCGGCAGCGTCCCGCGGCCCCTTCGTCAGCACAATTTGCGCATGCATTTTTGCGATAAGGAGATCGGCCAGGTCGGCGAACCGCTCCGCCGGCCACAACTTTGCCGGCCATGTTCCCCCTGGATGCAAGGCGACGATCGGTTTCGAAAAATCGATCCCCTGCCATTCGAGGTACCGGCGCGATTCCTTCTTTTCATCGTCGGTCAGAAAAATTTCCGGGGCGAAGTACTTCGGTTCGATACCGGAGGCTTTTAGCGATTGGTAATGAAATTCGACCGCAGATTTCGGAATGCCGTCGTCCTTTATCCGGATAGTGTAAAGTCTTCCGCGGCCGGGAAAATCTCCCCCAACTCTCACCGGGGCTTGCGTGGCGTACGATAGAAGAGCGCTCCTCGGATTGCAGAAGAGGTCGATGACAAGATCAAAGTGTTTACGGTTGAGCCGATAGAAAAGCTGCAATTGCTGGAGAGCTGTGTTCTTGCTGAAATTGATGGAGAAGATTTCGTCGAGGTACGGATTGTGTTCAAGGAGCGAGACGCCGTTCTTGTCGCCGAGGTACGCGATATACGCATTCGGAAAGCTGTCGCGCAAGGTATGGATGAGCGGTGTCGTCAACACAATATCGCCGATGTATTTCAGGCGCGTAAGGAGAATGCGTTCAAACTCTCTTGTCATAGAAAGCGTGCGTGGCGCGGGGGTGATGGATGAAAAGGGTGATGCTCTATTGTAAGCAAAGCTGCAAGCACAAAACGATCGCCGATAATATAGTAAAAAAGCGATTCCCTTCAAAGATATGTGTAGGACACCTTATTGATTTGCCTTACCAAATATTTTAACATGCTCCGGGTTCTCGGATAAGGTGTCCTACATTTATCTAATCTCAGGCTTGTCCAGCAATGGATAAAAAGGAAAAGGGCATCCAAATTCTGAAGCGGCTGGCGACAAAAGCGTGGAGAAACAATCGTGAGGATCAATGGTCAACTGCGCTTGGCATGGAGTGCTCGGCTTCTATTTCATTTCTTTTTCGAAGCAGAGGCTGTTTTCCACTTCGGCATATTGCCCGTAATTTGGAATCAACGTATATCCGTTTTTTTTGTAGAGCGCAATAGCTTCCGTCTGCTTTTTCCCCGTCTCTAATATGCACCGTGCATAGGATAATTCGCCCGCCCAATGTTCCAATTCAGACAGGATTTTCGTAGCAATTCCTTTGTTTCTGCTCTCAGGCGAAACGTACATTCGCTTGATCTCCATTGTATTCGCCTCATACTCTTTCATCGCTCCGCAGCCCAACGGTTTTTCATTTTCATACGCCAGAACTACATGCTTGATCTTGTCTATCGTATTGAATTGAGCATAAAAGGCATGATTTGTGCCGTCTCTTTTTGCAAGGTCTGCATCAAGAAATCTCACAAGCGCCCTAAAATCGTGATCATTAGAATTGGTTCTTGTGATGCCGATCATAGATGTTCTTTATTCTCAGGAGATGGGCAGCATTGTTACGGCAATTAAGCAGGCTACAGTACTATATAATTTTGCATGGAACGACAGCGTTCTCATCATGAGAGTACACCGCGCACAACCGGTGATACCCGTCGGCAATGATAACTTTTCCGTTGGTCTGATCCCTCACAAGGAGTATCGGAGATAACTCTTTTCCATCCTGTATTTTCTTCTGATCTCGTTTGAGCCGTTCATTGCTGATTCCGAGCAGCGGTAATTTAGACGCTCTGAAAATATCTTTTGCTTTAAACTCCGTTACCGGCGCCCGTTTCAATTTCCTGACGAAAGCGGCGGCTTTCTTTTCGTCGACCAACAGCGACAAATACGAGGTCGCCGCTGGATAGTCGTGATCTTCGGGCTTGCTCAACCATTTGATTGTGATTTTGTCTGACATTGAAGGGCTGCCTATTTTGTTTATGTGTTTAATGGATACCTTGCATATGCATACCGTGAGTTAAGTACAGAGACATCTGAAAAACTGGTATTCAAATGTCATTCTGATCCTCGACGAGTCGAGTCGTCGACCGCCGCTTTTGGGCGGGAGAAGAATCTATTCATTCAATTTGAGAAGAAAAACTAGATTCTTCGTCTCCCGACGAAATGCGTCGGGATCCTCAGAATGACATTACGTAGGAATTATTCAGAAGGCTCGTACATTGAGTATTCCAGGCACACATTTTTTTTAAAATGAGATAAGTTGCTCTCCCACCGATGGAGGAATTTCGCGCGTCCCTTGCCGGTTATCGCTAATGCAATAGTATTGCTAATCAGGTACAAATGCAACAAAAGAAAAAGCCCGGCGTCAACATTCGATACCGGGCCGGTTTACATCACATAAAATTACTTCAGCAGCACTAATTTCCTCGTCTGCACAAAACTTCCCGCCTGCAGGCGATAGAAGTAAACTCCGCTCGCAAAGGCCGACGCATTCCATTGCCGCGAGTATGAACCTTCCGACATTTCTTCCGACACAATAGTTGCTACTTCTCTTCCAATAAGGTCAAACACTTTCAGCGTTACAAAAGAACGCGACGGAAGAGTGAACGAGATTGTCGTCGATGGATTAAACGGGTTGGGATAATTTTGTTGCAGCTCTGCTGTTACGGGCAACAACGTATTATGCAAAACTCTTGTTAAGAGTGTGCCAAGGCTATTAACCCGCTGGGCATAAATATCGGTCGAATAAATAGTCAACTCATCGCGCCAGTCCTCCCAGGTGATAACTGCATCACCGGCTCCATCACCGGCCATTGTTGTATACATTTTGGTGCTAGTCCCAGCACAAATAGAAGCCCCGCCGGATGTCCATTGAGTTGTACCGGAAAGATCGATATGCTGTGCGCGTATGAATGTAACATTCTGTCCCCACGCAACGATCGCTCCCCCAGATCCATCGCTGACAATATTCCACAAAATATCGTCGACTGTTGAGGTATCCAGAACAACCCCATTCGCAGACCAGTGTTGATTGCCGTTGCCGCTGATCCGCTGAGCATAAGGGTTAGCCGGACCGGATCCGCCATTCATAGTGCGCATCCAGGCAATGACTGCACCGCCGGCTCCATCACTAACCATAGCCGGAGGCCACTTCGACTCGTAATGTACCGTATCAATAGGCGCCCCGCCGCCGCCCCATTGAATTGCGCCGTTCGCATCGATATGCTGAGCAAATTCGGAACCCGGTTCAATCCGGCCATCTAACCATGCGACGATCGCGCCGCCGGCACCGTCGCTGACCATGGCTGGTAACGCTTGCGCATATATTATGGCAGGGGCAGGACATACAGGAATGCCGTTCGTTGTCCACAAAGCAGTACCTGCTGCAGTAACATGTTGTGCGTATATGCGTTCGGAAATGGGATTAGTGGTTTCGCGAAAACTTACCCACGACATGATTGCTCCCTCCGCACCATCATTGACGATGCCAGGATTCATTTTATCCTGGCCGAGGTCTGTTACGGTCGTGTCGATAGGCACGCCATTTCTTTGCCATTGAACTGCACCGCTTGCATTGATGCGCTGCGCATACATTGCCCAGATGCCATTATCTGAACGCCGCCGCCAAACGAGAACTGCGCCGCCGCTTCCATCGCTTGCAATAGCGGGAGAAGATTGGATGCTTGCCGCCGTCGTGTCGACCTGAACACCTTTGCTTGTCCATTGCATAGAACCGGAAGAACTGATGCGCTGTGCATATAGGTAAGCATACCCGGAGCTGGCGCCCTGATCATCAAGCCAGGCTATGATTGCACCGCCTGTTCCATCGCTTGTGATGACCGGAGCAGATTCGGCGTCGGCGAAAACTGAGTCTATTGGAATTCCATTCGATGTCCATAACATAGTACCCAGCCCCATTGATTCTTTGAGCGTAGATTGTCGCTCCGCTGCGATCATCTTCCCATGCTATAATGGTACCGCCTGCGCCATCGCTAGCGATGGCCGGAGTCTGACTCGGCACAGCGCAAATTGCGTTGTTGACACTGGGATTATTTGACCATTGCGCAAATGTGAGCCGGCATGGTATGCTAACTGAAAGAGCGACCGCCGTGAAAATAAACGTGCGGGAGAAGAATTTCATAAAGTGAACTCCGTTTCAATTGATGGTCTATTCTATATGATGAAAGATGCAGCATTGATTAATATTAACGAAGAACATAACTGGTATCGTTTTATTTTATACACTTGAAAGAAAGCCCAACCGGACCTCATAGTTGATTTTATAGCATGGAAGAGCGTCATATTTCTCTCTCTGCTTGTTGAAGCATACCTGATTTTCATTCTCATTGTCGTACGTTGACATCTTTGATGCACCATGGTGAGTATACGGAAGCACCATTGCACATGACTCAAAGCGGCTGCATTGCGGCGGGAAACGACAAGCAGCATAAAAAACAAAAACCCCCGTCATCTTTCGAATCCGGAGGTTCAATTTCCTCGTAACCGCTCCCGCACTTCCCCAAATTCGGGTGTAGCCTGCAAGAATTTAGCAGGAATCGATGGAACAATCAAGCTAAAAAAGAGGC
>CAWJKX010000153.1:0-19769 GCA_963843065.1 uncultured Bacteroidota bacterium | reverse complement strand
GGGTATTGTGCTTCAGCTCCGACCAATAGCAAATCGCGAGGATAACTACTGATATATCCGACGGCCGATTCTATTAATTGCATGAAGCGGGCTTCCTGGCGCACGAAGTGATCCGCCGGGAAGATGCAAACGGTAGCCCCTGGGTCGCATTGTTGAATATGCAGCAACGGCAAAAGAATGCCTGCACACGTTTCTTTGTTCTCGGGCTGCACAATGATGTTGCCTTCATACACTCCACAAAGATCTTTCTCAACGAATTCTCTGTGGCGGCTGTTGACAGTGACTAGCATCCTCTGGGGAAGGATCCGTCGCCGGACCCGGTCTACGGTGGTCCCGAGCATCGATCGTGTTCCGTGAAACGCGCAAAATTGTTTCGGGCGGTCAGAATTAAAACGGAGACGGACGAACTCTCTCAGACGTTTACCATCACCGCCTGCGAGGATAAGGCCCCAGAGATTATCGGACTGATGTGGCATAGTGTTTTCTCATGAATGAATGACTGATTATAATCCCCACTAAAGCGAACTTAGTGGAAGCGACAGACTCTAGCAGGAAATTTTCGAAGAATTCTTTAACCCTACGAGCCAATGACAATTGCCCCATTCGCTCGTACCACCATGCTCGATTTTTCGCGCGCCCTTCGAACCAGTGAATCTGGATGCTCCTCGAGTGCTTCCGAGGCTTTCTCGGAAATATTAAAATTCTCCACGAGGCGCTTCAGACTTTCGGTCAGACGGCTCAAATCACCCGCCGCCTGAGCGATCTGTTGAGTCCCGATCGTCGATTCGTTTGTCACGTTGCTGATCTCTTCAACATTCTTGGAAATTTGGCCGCTTGCGGTGGACTGTTGCTCACTCGCTGTTGCGATTTGGGAAACCATGTCCGTTACCTTCATGGATATCTCCACAAGCTCATGCAGCGATGCACCTGCTTTGTCTGCAAGTTTGATTCCGTCGCTGACTTGTCTCGTCCCATCCTCCATTGATAAGACCGCCCCCTGCGTTTCACTCTGAATTTTCTTGATCATTGATGCGATCTCTTTCGTCGCCCTTGTCGTCCGTTCAGCAAGCCTCCGTACTTCATCTGCAACAACCGCAAATCCACGGCCTTGTTCTCCGGCGCGCGCGGCTTCAATAGCGGCGTTGAGCGCAAGGAGGTTTGTTTGGTCTGCTATGTCATCGATAACCCCAATAATCTCCCCGATCTGATCGCTCGACTTGCCGAGGGCTCTTACCGTTTCTGCTGATTTATTCACTACTCCCGCGATGCGCTTCATGCCGACGATTGTTTCATCCACGGCTCTTCCTCCTTGTTCCGCTGCCGCTTTTGCCTTTTTTGCAGTTTCAGCAGTCGCGGCCGCATTTTTCGAATTCTCAATGATCGTGCTCGTCATCTCTTCTACTGCCGATGCGACCTCCGAAGATCGCTCCGCCTGGCGACGCATCCCTTCGTCCATTCTCCCTGAATCCGCAGTGATGCACTGTACTTGGTCCGAGATATCTACAGTCATATTCCGGATCTGTTCCACTGTTCCGCGCAGACCGGCGACAAGTCCGTCGAGGCTTTTAATCAGATGCCCTATCTCATCGTTCGTCTTTTGTTCGAGCCGTATGGTAAGGTCCCCTGTAGATACAAGTTCGATGCCGGAGAGAAGCGGCTGCAAAATCTTCATTATGAGATTAACGACGACAACTCCTGAAAGGGAGAAAGCGAGACACATAACGGCTGACCAGATAATAGAATTGCGGGTATCCGTTCGGAGATTATCAAGCGTCATTCCGACTTGGACAGAACCGATGCCGATCGAGTCTCCCTGACGCGCGTAGACCAGCACTCTAAAAATTGCGATAGGATTTCCACCGTGGTCGGTGGAATCTGTTTCGACCACCTCCTGTTGTGCCATTTTTCCCGGTGGATTCAATTCACCTCCTCTGCGGGTAATTTCCTTGCCATTTTGGTCGTAGAACGAGACTGACCGCACTTCTTTATCCATGAAGGCGGATTCAATTATCGAAAACAATTGTGTTGAGTCTCCCATCATGACTCCCAGCCGTCCGTTGGAGGCAAGGCTTGTAGCCACGGACGATCCGTGTTTGAGAAACTGGTCATTTCTTGATGACCCGATAAGCAGACTAAAGAGAACGCTGAGAGTCACTGTGAGGAGGACGATGACACTCACGATTGCGCCCAAGAGTTTCGTTTTTAATTTCACAAAAGTATTCCTTTCTCCATTTATCGTGAAATGTAGGTCACGCTGGAGGTTTCATCAGTCGGGATCCTTAGACCAAGAAGTGCAGCAATTTTTTGATTGACATACACAGTAACTTTTCCATTTTCAATTTGAACGCTGCAGAAGGCGCCGGATGAAAGAAGCTCGGGGTTTGGAATGCAGAGTCCTACCTTATCCAGGAGCGTATTCGTGCGCAGATATTCAAACCCGACACCCATCATCATGCCGTCGTTTGCCTCCGGTATCCATACCGTCTGCACTTTCATTTCAGCCACCATATTTTTGTAGATCGAAGAAATCTCGCGCGGGTCTTTTGGGAGTCCGAAAACAACTTGTATCCCCTGGCCGAGACCCGCCCTTTTGATGTCTTGAATTTCCTTTTCTGCCAAATCACTCCCCAGCACGCCGATGATTTTCAGATTGGGCTGTAGAAGTTTCATAATATAGATTTGTTGAATGAATGTCGGCTTCAATTGAGCCGCCGCGTCTGACGCGACCAGCAAAGTCGATAAGAAGGCTGAAAATACCAACGACAGCCGCCAGCAGATTATCCTTCCATTCATAATGTCATTCTCACAATAATTTAGTATTCCATTGCAGCGAAAAAATTGAAAACACTAACCATCCGAACATCAATCCTATTAGCTTGTTCTACTTTATTCTTCTTGATTTTGCCGCTCCGTTAGTTGGCAGTGCGGCATCACCTGCCCCCAGAACGCGTGCAAGAGTTACGCTGCTTCTGCGACAGCCTTGACAAACAATTTCTCATCATTAGCGAGAACTCGCTCCAGGTCGAGCAAAATCAGCAATCGATCTTCAAGTTTACCGACAGCGGTGATATAGTCAGCTTCGATCCCGGCAGCGATTGGCGGCGGTGGTTCTGTCACGCTCTTGTGGATTCGCAAAACTTCCTGTACGGCGTCCACCACGAACCCTACCACCTTCCCGCTTAGTTCTACCACCACGATCCGAGTGTTTTTGTCATGCTCCTTCCGTTCCATTCCGAATCGTCTCCGTAGATCGATGATCGGA
This sequence comes from uncultured Bacteroidota bacterium, assembly GCA_963843065.1. Lineage (GTDB taxonomy): Bacteria > Bacteroidota > Ignavibacteria > UBA10030 > UBA8401 > JAGVPT01. The sequence goes on along the minus strand of CAWJKX010000153.1, from coordinate 16,507 downwards.
ATCACTTTCCCGCGAAGATTGATCACGCCGTCAACATACTCCGGCGCATTCGGCACGCGCGTCACTTCGAGCATCCGGTTGATCTCCTGAACCTTCAGGATGTCGACGCCAAATTCCTCTTCTCCAATGTTGAAGCTCACAAGTTGCAGAAGCTCATCGCCAACAACACTATTCTGCGCTTTACCTCTAATATCCACTGTCTCCGCCATAATCGGTACTCCTTTTTAATTCTCAGTTATGCTTCGGAGGGGTTATTCGGATGGATAACCAACATTCTCCAGGTTACCCGTTTCTTACGCCTACTTCTCCTAAGATTTCACTATCGATACACCTCGAAGGTCAACATCTTAATCGTGGGGCACCAGGGCGCCGTTCTCTCTCACAGAAAGTTTCGATTTTTGTTCTTTGTGTTTCACGTTCAGCGTTGGTGCATGATGAACGGTTGCTGTCTTCTGCTCTGCCGATCCCGCTATCAGCTTGAACCTGCCCAGAAGCTGCTGGAGCTTTTCCGTCAGACGATTCAAATCTTCTGCAGCACGGGCGATCTGCTGAACACCCGTTGCCGTTTGATTCGTTACACTGCTGATCCCCTCCACGTTCTTTGAAATTTGTTCGCTGGCGCTTGATTGCTCTTCACTCGCAGCCGCAATCTGCGCCACCATATCCGTAACTTTCTGAGATACTTCCACAATTTCATGGAGCGATAAACCCGCTTTGTCGGCAAGTTTGATCCCTTCATCCACCTGCTTCGTCCCTTCATTCATCGAGGTCACGGCACCGTTGGTATCCGCCTGGATTGCCTTGATCATTCCTGCAATTTCCTTTGTTGCTTTCGTCGTCCGTTCGGCCAGCTTCCTGACCTCATCGGCCACCACGGCAAAACCGCGTCCTTGCTCTCCGGCTCGTGCGGCTTCGATGGCAGCGTTTAACGCCAGAAGATTTGTCTGGTCAGCGATGTCATCAATAACTCCAATGATTTCCCCGATCTGATCGCTCGATTTGCCCAAGGCTTTCACGGTCTCGGCAGACTTGTTGACCACATCAGCAATCCGTTTCATTCCCATCACTGTCTCTTCTACAACCTGACCACCGAGTTCTGCAGCCTGCTTGGCTTGTTTAGCAGTCTCGGCAGTATTACCTGCATTTTTAGAGTTTTCGACGATCGTCTTTGTCATCTCTTCGACGGCACTGGCGACTTCACTGGCCTGTGATGTTTGCTCTTGTGCTCCGGCTGCCATCTGTTCCGTGCTGCTGCTGATTTCGCTGCTGGCGCTGGCAACTGCCGACGAAGCTTCGCCTACCTGGCCGATCGTCTCCCGCAAACTTTCGACCATTTTTTTGAATGAGCCTGCAAGTTGTCCTATCTCATCGTGCAAATCTTGTTCGACTTGCACAGTGAGATCGCCATGCGCAATGATCTCGGCCTGGTTCGCCAGGAGCCGGATGGGATTTCCTATGGTTCTCGCCATGAAAAATCCTAGCGCGACAGCAAGCGCTATTCCAATTCCTATTATAAAGGATGATATCACTGTTGCCCGACTTGCCAATTGAGTGTTATCATCGACAGTCTCCTTCATTCTCGCCTTCTTTAACTCTACAAGATTGTCAAGCGCCACTGCCATCTTTTGCCTTACAGGTGCTGCTTCTGTTTTTGCAAAAGCATAAGCTTCTCGTTTTTTATCCGAGCAAGCAAGGTCAACAACCCGTTTTAGCATAGGGAGGTATTCATTTCGAGCAATGACAAAATCCTTAAATGCGTCCCTGATAGATTGAGCTATGATTGTTTTTTCAAAACTCGCCAAGTCAATGTCGACCTTTGCTGTCAATTGATCGATTTTCTGCACAGATTTCTGATCATCTTCAGCATTGGTCGATAAAAGGAGAGAATAAGCCTGGGCGGCAGTCGCTTGAATGTTAGATTGAATATCGCCTAACTCAGCCATCGGGACTGTCATTTTCTCATACATCAGCATGTCGGCTTCATTCATAACACGAATCTGGGTAATCCCCAAGAAGCCGATTATAGCTGACATGAATGCGACGATCAGAAATGCGGTCAAAAGTTTTGTTTTTAGTTTCAAATTATAGAACCATTTCATTGGAATGTTTCCTTATATCCTAAAAACGGTGTGTGATGACTAATTCTTTTTGCGTTCGAATTCTATCGACTTTTTTTAGATCCTTATAGTTAGTGATACTTTTCGGCTCGAATCTTCTACTCTGCGAGATCTCCTGTCCATGTGATTGAACATGTCAACCTCTTCTGCCACAATCTCCCCTTGCAGGGTTTCCAATCCCTCAAAGCGGCTCCATGAACGTTAGCATTATCCGTTTGTGACCTACGCCGCCGTTTTCATCGTCGGCAAGTGCGTGGTTTCTACCGTCTCATCGAAGAAATATTCATCTTCTTCGCTGTCTCCATCAACGAAAAAGTAACGGCAGTCGTGGTAATGTGCTGTACCTTCATCGGTCCAGAGATGCCCGCATTCCGGACATTGTTCTTGTCCGTCGATCGTCTGCACAAATTCCGAGAGAATCTCTTCACTTTGCATTGTCACCTCCGTGTTTTTTGCTGCTTAAAAACATGAATCTTTCAATGAAAACAACCAACAGCCGTCATGGGTCGGCATGGGAAGAGATTTTGAATCTTCGCGCCTCGATTCCCAACGTAGTATAACATTCGCTCTTCGCATGAGTAAAAATCAACAATCCGGCGAGGTCTTCCCCCGCCCGGAGTTTTTTCTTATTCCATTGGTACCCGTTCAATCGGATTTCTTCGTCGCCGAGAAAGTCGTCTTTCGTGGACCATTTCTTGCCGCACATCGTGCACTGCTTGAATACTCCTGTTCGTGCGTATTGATCGACCTTTTTTTTGTTCTCTCGTGATGTCATTGATGCCGCGATTCATGTTGCTATAATCCTTGGCTTGCAGTTGTTCAAAGTACATGCCACGTTGTTGCGCAGAATAAAGAAAGCAAATGCGGGAAAAACTTAGGTTTTTTAAATAAACCGGGGGAGAGTTGTCAATGAAAGGGTTTTTGCTGGCGGGTATTAGCCACATGTCTGAAAGTGGTACGTTGCAATGAGGGGCCGACTAGACGTTAATAGGAAGGTGCTTCGATCAAATACGATCAAGCATCTCACCTTACACGATTGTAAAGTGTCCATTAAGAACACAAAAAAACACGGAGGCTTAGATCGGCTTTTAGAGGGTCAGGACTTTTCCCATAAAGAAATTAAGACTTCTGAATAAACCCAAAAGTGTGGCTCGCGCAAAGACGCAAAGTAGTAAATTGATTCTAAAACAGAAACTTCGCTCCTTTATCGATTAGCGAGAGACAATTCTTCAGATGTCTCAATTTGTTAGATAAAAATCTGCAGAAATATGTTCTCTTTGTGTGCTTCGCGGCAACTCAATCACCAATATTCTAACCATGCAATAATCTTTCTCTTCCTTTATCGAGTGCATCTCGTATTGCTTTGCCTATTTCGGTGGTTCTAAAAGGTTTCATGACGATATGGCTGACACCGATTGCCGCCGCCCTCTCCGGATTTAGTTCATTGCTGAATCCCGTGCAAAGGATAATGGGGAGGTCGTTTCTAATTGTCAGAACCTCCTTCGCCAATTCAATTCCGGTCATTCCCGGCATTGTCTGGTCGGTGATGAGGATGTCTATATCGCTTCCTTTTTCTTTTATATATTGCAGTGCCTCGAGACTGTTAGAAATACAGATCACCGTATAACCCAGCGAGGTAAGCATATCTTCGGCCATCTCGACCAGTATCTGTTCATCATCAACAAAAAGTACCTCGCTCAGTACCGGCCACTTGGGGAATAGAATCATCATAGCCAGCTTCGGATATTGACTCTTCGGCTACCGGGAGGTAAAGCTTAAACGTAGTTCCTTTTCCCACTTCACTATGAACCTGGATATCTCCGCCAACCGACTGGACCACCCCAAGAACAACGCTAAGCCCCATTCCGGTCCCTTCGCCCACGGCTTTTGTCGTAAAAAATGGTTCAAATGCTCTTGCAAGGGTCATCGCATCCATTCCGCAACCGGTGTCGGCAACTTCTATCACCGTGTATTCGCCCGGTGCAATTTCTCCGGATTGGCCGTAGATCATTCGGTCAAGACGTTCTGGATAAAGCCGGATCGTCAATGTCCCTTTCCGATCCATCGCATGAACAGCGTTGGTGGCAAGGTTGAGAAGCGCCTCATGTATTTTTGTAGGGTCTGCGAGAACCGGTTTCGTATTTTTATCCAAATCCGACTCAATGATGACCGACGAAGGAATCGAAGCCCTGAGCAGGTCCAGCACTTCATTAATTATTGGCCAAATGGATGTGATCAACTTCTGCGAATCGGTTTTCCTGCTGAATGTTAGTATTTGTTTTATTAAGTGCTTCGCCCTGTCCGTGGCTTTTAAAATCTTAAGCAGGTTCCTTTCCAGCTTGGAATTCTTTTCGGCGTACTGAAGCGACATCTCGCCGTATCCCATGATTCCTCCAAGCACATTATTGAAATCGTGCGCAATGCCGCCTGCAAGTGTACCGATGCTCTGAATTTTTTGCGATTGAAAAAGTTGGTTCTGGAGATTTTGCCGTTCTGTGATATCCTGTTTAATGGCGATGAAATGTGAAATATCTCCGCCTGCCTGCCGAACGGGGGTGATAGTCATCTCTTCGGTATATAAACTCCCATCTTTGCGCACGTTCTCTATCTCTCCCTTCCACACTTCTCCAGAAAGAATGGTTTCCCATAGCTTTTGATAAAAAGAAATAGGTTGGTTGCCAGATTTGAGAATGCTAGTTTTTTTACCGATAGCATCCCCTGGAGAATAACCTGTGATTTTAGTAAAAGCTTGATTCACTGTAATGATTATGCCTTCTCGATCGGTTATTACAATTGCATTTGCAGCTGATTGGATTGCGGTGTCTAGTAAAAAAAGAACCTCTTCCGTTTTCCGATGTTCTTCAATTTCACGAGAAAGTTCCCGTGTCCTCTCATCGACCTTCATCTGAAGCTTCCTCTCGTTCAGACGCACGCGATAAAACCTATAACGATACAGGCTGGCAAAAGCAGAGATGAGAACGACACCGCTGATGATATAAAACCACGTAGTTTCCCAAAACGGGGGAGTGATGGTAATGCGGATTGATGCTCCTGTTTCATTCCATACACCATCGTTGTTCGATCCTTTTACACGAAAGACATATTTTCCTCCGCTCATATTCGTGTATGAGGCAAACCGCCTCTGTGCATCTGTATAATTCCACGTAGTGTCAAAGCCCACCAACATGTACGCGTAATTATTATCTTCCGGAGAGGCAAGATCGAGCGATGCAAATTCAAAAAGAAAGCTATTTTCTCTATAAGATAAATCGATTTCTTTGGTTTCCAGTATGGATTTTTCTAATATCACATGACCATCAATTTCTTTGCCTATAGGTACGGATTTATTAAAGATCTGAAAATTGGTAACAGCGACAGAAGGGATGTAAAGATTAGTCTTGATGCTGTCGGGGAAAAAAACGTTAAAACCATTATTACCGCCGAAGCACATTTCACCATTTGGGCTTTTTACGCAAGCGTTCACGCTGAATTCATTGCTTTGAAGGCCATCGCTCACTTTATAGTTTTTAAATGTATTCGTACGCGGATTAAATTGTGAGAGCCCTTTTTGTGTCCCCAGCCAGAGATTGCCATGTTCATCTTCTAAGATTGACTGAATCGCATTACTCGGCAATCCATCGGCTTCAAGATAGTGGGTAAAACATTTTGTGTTCCGATCAAATTTATTTAGTCCGACAGTTGTTCCAAGCCAGAGCATCCCTGATGCATCTTCATAGATGCACAATATTTTATTACTGCTGAGACTGTTTGGATTTTTAAGTTCGGCTTTATAATGGATAAACCTGTTTGCGGCTCTCTCAAATTGATTGAGACCTCCGTTTTCCGTTCCAATCCATAAAACGCCGGCATGGTCCTCAAGAATCGACCAGATATGATTATCACTGATACTGCACGAGTCTTTTGGGTCAGTAACGTAATTGATAAATTTCTTTTTTTTCGGATCGAGTTTATATAGACCTCTGCCGTACGTCCCAACCCAAATATAACCCAACTTGTCTTCACAAAGAGAAAAAACATCGTTATTGGTCAAGCCATAAAGTGACGGACTAGGAATATAATGGGTAAACGTCTCTTTTGACCGGTCGAAGAGATCTAGTCCTTTATTGGTTCCTGTCCATAGGTCCCCCCTTCGGTCCACTAGAATTGCTCTGACATTATTATCGATGAGGCTATGAGGATTATGAGGGTCGGATAGGTAATGAGTAAATAAATTCTTCTCGCGGTCGTACTTATTGAGACCCCCGGCATGCGTCCCGAGCCAGAGAATCTTACTCCCCCCGTCATCAGTCTCTGCAATGGAATAAATCTTATTGTTACTCAAAGTACTGGTGTTGTTAGGATCTCTTTTATAATGAACAAATTTCGTTTTACCTCGATCAAATTTATTGATGCCTCCATAATCGTTGCCAACCCAGATAATGCCTGAATGATCTTCATAAATACTCAACACTGAATTATTGCTCAGACTGTACGGATCATTCGGATCAGATTCATAATGGATAAAACGATCATGCAGTCGATCATATTTATTCAGACCGCCACCCCAGGTTCCCATCCAGAGATCACCCATTCGATCTTCATAAAATGCCTGAATAATGTCGTTCGATAAACTGTATGGATCGTTGAGCCGATTTCTGTAATGGATGAACTCCTCTTTTTTTCTATCAAAGCGATCCAGACCACCATTCCAGATCCCGAACCAAAGAGCTCCTGTTCGATCTTCATAAATTCTATATGCATCATTGCCGCTGACGCTATGGGGGTTCTTCGGATCATGCTGGTAACGGAAAAACCGATTCCTTTCACGATCAAATCGGGTAATACCCCCATTCGTAGTAATCCATAGACTTCCAGTTTTATCGATACAAACACAAGTGATGTTATTGCTGATAATGCTGTTGGGATCTGCAGGATTGTTCTGGTATCGGATGAATCGTTTCCTTTGCCCGTCGAATTGGTTGAGACCACCGCCGTCAGTTCCAATCCAGAGCGTGCCAGATTGATCTTCACAAATCCACCGGATTCTGTCGTTACTCACACTACCGGAATCATTGGGGGCATTCTTGTAGTGAATAAACCCATCCGCTTGCTCATCGTATCGGTCAAGCCCGCCGTCTGTTCCAATCCAGAGATTTCCGTTGTGATCCTCAAAGAGAAACCGTATCGTATTATTGCAGAGGCTGTGAGCATCTTCTATATCGGATTTATAGATCTTAAAATTGTATCCATCATATCTGTTTAATCCCTCGTACGTACCGAACCACATAAAGCCTTTACTATCTTGCACTATGGATTGCACGGAATTCTGTGAAAGTCCATTCTCGCTGGAAAGATGCTCAAATCGAATGTTTTGGTTTTGGGCATCCATCATGAAAGGAAAGAGACAAACGACAATTTCCGGCAGCATGAAATAATGGAGTGGCATTGAAAACAAATAGTTATGAAGAAATGAGGAAGCGCCAGCTTCTGACGCATGTTTCATGAATATTCTCTTTCATAAAAAAAAATCCTGTATTTCAATCCCTATAATTTCGAAGGATGCATTGCAGGTAAGACCAACCCGATAATTGTCCTCCGCTGGATATCCAGCCAAAAACCTTGTGCCTCCGTGAAACTCTGTGGCGCCTCCGTGAAATCGTATTTTTCTTACACAGACGGGCAGCTAGTGCTGTTTCAATTAAATAAAGTTGTATTTGTACAAGGATGTTCATCCTGATCCCGCCGAAAAGCGGCGGGACGCGACGGCCTCCTTCGACGCGCTCCGCTTGCTCAGGATGAGCCGTCGCGGCTGCGTCGAAGGATATTGATGCACTTCAAAATACAATATTTATTTTTGGAAGCGGCACTAGATTCACGGAGTACCATAGAGCTAAAGTCCAACTTTTTTTTCACCCTCCACGCAAGGTTGATTGCACCATTCTTATGAAATCAGTCGGATGAAAAGGTTTTTTTATCGCTTGCAGATGCTCTTCCTCCAAAAGCTGTGTGATCACTTTGTCCGATGTGAAGCCGGAACAGAAAAATGCCTTCACATTGTTGTTGAGCTTCTTCAATTCCATATACGTCTGTCCCCCGTCCATTCTCGGCATCACCAGGTCCAGGATGACCAGCGAGATCTCCTTTCCACGTTCGCGGTACAGCTCGACCGCTTCGACGCCGTCTCTCGCGATAAGAACTTTGTAACCGCTGTCTTCCAGCAACTCTTTCCCCAACTCTTGCATCATTTCTTCATCGTCGACGAGAAGAATGAGCTTTCCTTGTAATGCGACATCAGCATCGGAAGACCAATCATGCGCGGGGGCCGGTTCGAAAGCCGGAAGATAAACCTTAAAGACGCTCCCTGCACCCTCTTCGCTTTCTACGAGGATCGTACCATGGTGTTCTTTAACAACATTATAGACAATCGATAATCCGAGTCCCGTTCCTTTTCCCTGGTCTTTCGTCGTAAAAAATGGGTCGAAAATCTTCTCGCGGACAGCTTCCGACATTCCGCTTCCCGTATCCGAGACTTTGATTTCGATGCAGCGCGACGAGTCCGGCGGAAGAAGCCGCGGGCTCACATCCCGGCCGACAAGACGGTTCCGGACTTCGATCGTGAGGGTTCCGCCATTGGGCATGGCGTCGCGGGCGTTGACCGTCAGGTTCAACAGCACCTGGTACAAAGATCCGCGATCTCCTTTGAGCAGGAAGAGTTCGTCTCCAAAAATTTTTGTGATAGAGACAGACCGTGGAAACGTCTCAGAGCAAAGGTTCGCGACCTCATTGATGAGTGAGCCGATGTCGAACTCGGTTTCCTCTCGCTTTTTCCTCCGCGAAACGGAGAGAAGGTGTGCCGACAATTCTGCTCCGCGCGTTGCAGATTTTTCTATCGTTTCTCCATATTTCATGACCTTCACCGGGTCATTGGCATATTTTTTCAATTGCATGACAAAGCCGAGAATGTTGTTTAAAATGTTATTAAAGTCGTGTGCAATACCCCCGGCCAGCGTACCGATGCTTTCCATTTTTTGCGATTGGCGTAACTGATCTTCGAGTAATCGACGTTCGGTATCGTCGAGGATGTACCCTTTAATCTGTATTAGCTCGTCGCGCTCGTTAAAGATACCGATCTCGTTCGAAACGAGATAAATCGTTTTTCCATCTTTTTTCTTTGCCACCTCCTCATGGTACTCCAGCTTTCTCTTTTCACGGATGAGATTAAGAAAATTCTCGCGGTCCTGGCTCGTAAGGTAGAAGGAATCTGTGTTCGTGTGCATCGCTTCCTCTACTGAGTCAAATCCGTAGATACGCGCAAATGCCGGGTTGCAAGAGAGAATTCTTCCGTCGACAGTGCTGATAAAATCGCCCGTCAGGTCATCCTCGAAGAATTGACGGTAGCGCTCCTCGCTTTGACGCAGCTTCTCTTCGCTTCTTTTCCGCTCAGTAATATCCTGATTCACTCCGCGTGTCCTGATCGTGCGCCCATTCTCGTCTTTGACGACAAAGATGCTTGCTTCGAAATACCCGACCTCGCCGTCGTCGTAGAGCATCCGATGTTCCAGATGATAAGGCCGTCTTTCGTCGGGAGCCTCAAGCGTTTTTCGAATTTCAAGCGCCACCGCCGGGGCATCGTCCGGATGTACGAATCGTCGAACAAATTCCGCCGATGACATCGTATACCCTCCGACCTCTTGCACGGTTGTGCGATAAATCGAGTAAAAATGATCGTTGAAGGTAAAAGTATCGTTCGTCAGATCGTGACTCCAGGGACCGAGACGGGCAATTCTCATCGCATCGGACAACAAGGCTTCCCTATTTTGCAAAACAAGTTCCGCCTCTTTACGCTCCGTGATGACGCGGGCAATCCCAAGTAACTCCATTAGTTCGCCATTTTGGATATATCGCGTTGCGATAAATTCTGCATAGACCACGCCCCGGTCTTTTGTCCGAACGCGCAATTCAGTCAACACATCCGGCTCTCCTTCGAGAACCTTTTTCAAGCGTTCGACGGCCTTTGGAACATCGTCGGCGAAGAGCAATTCTTCAAATGACCTTCCGATCCATTCGGTTGTCGACCATCCGGTATGCACCTCGAACGCTGGATTGAACGAAGTGAACTTGCCCTCCGGAGTAATAGTGAAAATAACGTCGCGTGCCGTTTCAATCAAGGTGCGGAGCCGAGCCTCGCTTTCCTGCAAGGCCTTCTCCGTTATCCGTCGTTCCTTGCGCGCACGAGCTTCCGCAATTTCCCGTTTCACTACCTGAGCGAGACGTGCCAACTTATCTTTCATAAGATAATCGTGAGCGCCCAACCTCATCAGCTCGACAGCCGTCTCTTCGCCTATCGTCCCCGAGATAACTATAAATGGAATATCCTGCCCCGTTTCCTGAAGCAGTTTCAAGGCTGAAAACGCGTCGAATTGAGGCATCGTATAATCGGAAAAGATGAAATCCCATGAACGGTCTGTCAGGGCGGCCTCCATCCGATCCGGCGTCTCGACTCTCTCAAACTCGACAACGTAATTTGCTTTCTCGAGCTGTCGTACAATCAGAGCAGTGTCGCCCTCAGAATCTTCGACCATCAGAACTCGAAGGTGATTATCCATGCAAAACCTCAAACCATTGGTGGCGGTTCATTTATGACAAGCCAGTACAGGCCTAAATGCTTGATGGCGTCTGCAAATTGGTGGAAGTCGACTGGCTTTCTGATGTAACTGTTCACTCCTAGATCGTAACTCATCGCCAGATCGTGTTCTTCTCTGGAAGAAGTGAGAACAACAATCGGAAGCCGTCTTGTTATTTCCGAACTCCGGACACGCCGAAGAACTTCGAGCCCATCTACTTTCGGTAGCTTGAGGTCCAAGAGAATCAACGTAGGCATGTCCGTTGACGAACGCTCTGTGTGCTTCCCGGTGCAAAAGAGGTAGTCCAATGCTTCCTGGCCGTCTTCCGCAACGATTAATTCGTTGGTGATGTGCCCTTTCTCAAATGCCCGCTTTGTTAATTCAATGTCGCTTGGATTGTCCTCGACAAGCAATATTGTTTTGGATTTCATAGTACCTCCCGTAGTGTAAAGAAAAATGTCGCTCCGCGGTCGATTGCTGCTTCCGCCCAAATTTCTCCCTCGTGGCGCCGAATGATACGCTGCACGGTTGCGAGCCCGACCCCGGTGCCGGGAAATTCGGACGATGCATGCATACGCTGAAACGCTCCAAACATTTTTTTCGCATGTGCCATGTCGAATCCTACGCCGTTGTCGCGGATACAATAAACGGTTCTCCCGTTCGAATCATTCTTTCCAAATTCAACTTTTGCGTCGATGCGGCGAGAGGTAAACTTTGAAGCGTTGTCAAGAAGGTTTGTCAGCGCTATATCGAGAAGTTGAGAATCTCCTTCGGCGATCAATCCGTCCTCGATGATAAACTGAATGTGGCGGCCTTGATAGAGTTCCTGCATGCGTGCGGCAATTGACCGAACGAGAGCGGAAAGGTTTACGGGCTTGAACGTAATTTCAGCGCGCGCCACTCTTGAGAGTTGAAGCAGGTCATCAATTAACGCCCCCATCCTCTGCGCTTCGCTACGAATCCTTCCGATATACTCGTTGGCTTTCTCATCGAGAGAAGATTGGAAATCCTCAGCCAGGGCAAGGCTCCACCCGTCAATGCCCCGCAATGGGGCACGGAGGTCGTGAGAAACCGAATAAGAAAATGCCTCCAGCTCCCTGTTTACGGCCTCCAGTTGGGCAGTGCGTTGTTGCACACGTTGTTCTAGTTCAGCATTGAGGAGCCGAATCTCATTATCGGCCTCCTTTCTCTCGGTGATATCCTGAATTGTCCCCACCATGGTGATGAGAATGCCGGTCTGGTCGAAACCCAGCTCTCCGCGCCCCCACACCCACCGTTCAACTCCGTCGTTCCGCCTTACAATCTTGTATTCGCGGTTAAAAGGTTTTGCCGCCGCAATGACATCGTTGGAGAAGTATCGAAGCATTTCTTCTTTCTGATCCGGGTGAACAAGACTCAACCATCCAGTGATGGTCCGGTCTTCTTCGCCGTCAATTCCGAATATCTCGTCCAGCACTTCGGAGCTTGTCCACGTCCCCTTCACGAAATCAAAAGCGTACGAGCCGATATGTCCGACACGCTGAGATTCTTTTATCCAGAATTCCCGTTCGCGCAGAGCTGCCTCTGACTTTTTTCGCTCTGTAGTATCCCGTGCAATGGTCTGGTAGAAAATCGTTCCTTCCATCACAATGACTCGCGCGCTCACCTCGACGGGAAATGTCGTACCATCTTTCTTTCGATGAACCGATTCGTATGTCCCTCCGCGGTACAGGTTGAGAATCCGGAGTTGTTCTAAAAAATGCCCCACCGATTCATCTGTTTCCAGTCTGACAACTTTTGAGCCGATGAGTTCGTCGCGCTGATAGCCGTAAGCCTCGAGCGCTCTGTCATTCACTTCAACGATCTTTAATTCTTTGTCGGCGAGGATGATAATGTCGTTCGCAAAACGTACGAGATACTCAAAATGCTGTACGAGGGCACGCCGTTCCTGCTCTGCCACTAACTGCGACCGGAAAAATCGAACCCGCTGGTGCCTCCACCAAAACCCAATGCTTGCCATCGTGGCAAGGATGAGGAGGCCGCCGACTACGCCGTCCATCCAGGCTTGCTGGTGCAGAGAGTCAGCGATCTCTTCCCGGTCTACTTTCGCGACCAGGTACCATGGGGAATCGGGAATTCTTTTTATCGAGGCAAAAATCTGGATTCCCCGATAGTCAGTACCGACAGCTATTCCTTCAAAGCCGTGTAGCGCCATTGCGGCGGGAAGGTTCATTGTCGCCACCGGTCTACGTAAACGAACTGCCGAATTCAGGACGAAACGGAGTTCGTTGAGATACACGACGTCGTTTCCTTCACGCCGGAGCAAGAGGGATTCTGAAGACCTGCTCTCCGTAGGCCAGGATTGGATCAACGGATACAGGTACGACTGTGGATCAATTCGAAACAAGAAAACGCCGGCAACGGGAATATCGTTGGAGTCCTTTGTCAGAAGGGGAATGATCAAATCAGCGACAGGCTCATCCGTTCCTTCCTCGAGATACAAATCAGAAAGCAAAACTTTCTTATGGATCCGCACTTCCTGAATTAACCTTCGATCTTCTGCTCCAACTTTTTTTTCGATGTCGCCGTACGACAATCGAAGCCTGCCCAATGGGTCGAAAAGGCCCGCTCTAAAATAACCGTTGTGCGTGCACATGACATCAACCCATTGAAGAATTTCACTCTCGGGGCATGTATTCTCGAAATATGCTTTTGCCTGCCGGGCATAAGCAGCGTTGTTCTCAATGACCATCCCGTCCCCTTCACGCTCGAGTCGCCAACGGACGATCTGACGGACTTTGAGCTCAGCGACAGCAGTAATATCTGATTCGCGCTCTTTGATGATCCGTGCTTCCTGACCATTATAGTAGAGAACAACCGCGACGGCTATCCCCGAGACAAGAAAGAGAAAGAAAAGAATCATTGACAACGGAATCGACTTCATCCTTCTCCGCAAACGTGCAGCAACGCCTTTCAGCGTCCTCCCGATTCCCCGTATCCGTTTTCCACTTTCAGCGAGAATGCGGGTCATCGGCTTTTGACATTATGAATAGGATATCGTTGAACAGTTCGAGCCTGCAATGGTCATGAATGTTCCCGGCAATATCGCATCTAAAGATTTTTTCGGTTTTTTCCACCATGGCTTACACCGAATACACGCGTTGTCCTGATTTGATCTTCAGTTGATCCATCTTGTAGCGCAGCTTCGAGCGGGTAATCCCTAACACTTTTGCAGCCTGCACCTGATTTCCATCCGTAATCTCAAGGGTTTGGAGGATAAGGTCTTTCAGCACTTCGGTCATCCCAATTCCTTTTGCAGGTACTCGCAAAAGAAACTCGCCGCCGGCAGGGCTCGCTGAAGTTGATCCCTTGCTTTCTTCGTTGCCGAGAAACGCAATGTCATTCTTTGTAATCATGGCGGAATCGTTTAAGAGGACAATGCGTTCGATTGCGTTCCGCAGCTCACGCACGTTCCCTTTCCAGGGGAGCCGTAAGAGGATTTCCTTTACATCCGCGTCAAGCTGCGGCAGCTGCTTGTTGAATTTTCTGCTGAATTCCTGGACGAACGCGTACGTCAACGCTTCGATGTCTTCTTTTCTCTCACGAAGCGGCGGTATCTTCACAACAGCGACATTAAGGCGGTAGAAAAGGTCTCCACGGAATCTTCCAGCGTCAACTTCTTTGGAAAGATTTTTATTTGACGCTGCGATAACGCGCACGTCGACAGAAATTTCTCTTGTTCCTCCCAGCCGGTAAAACTTCCGTTCTTCAAGAACCCTGAGGAGCTTGACCTGCATGTCGAGTGATAATTCTCCGACTTCATCAAGCAAGATCGTCCCTCCATTCGCCATCTCAAATTTTCCCTTGCTTCATCCTCTCCGTTGCACCGGTGAATGCCCCCTTCTCGTATCCGAAAAATTCGCTCTCAGCCAGGTCCTTCGGAATCGCGGCGCAATTCAGCGCGATAAACGGCTGCGTGCAGCGCGCGACGCTTTTCTGATGAATAAACCGCGCCACAAGCTCCTTCCCCGTTCCGCTTTCTCCTTCGATGAGGACCGTCGTGCTCTCCCCGCTAGCGAGCTTTTCAGTGATTTCAAGAACGCGTCGAAGAGCAACGCTGTTGCCGATAATTCCGCTCCGGGAACGTTGCTTCTCGAGTTCTTCCTGCAGCATCGAAACCCGGTTTTCAAGATGAGCAAATTCGAGGTTTTTTTCGATGAGGACGATGAGATGATTCAGGTCGAACGGCTTCACAACGAAGTCAGCCGCCCCTTCCTTCATCGCCTGAACTGCGAGCGAGACGTCGGAATGTGCCGTCATCATGATGACCGGGGTCTTCCATCCCTCAAATTTGATCTGCTTTAAAATCTGGATGCCGTTCGCCGCTCCAAGATAAATGTCGAGCAAAATCACATCGGGATTAAACGATGCGAGCTGCGCAAGAAACTCTTCCCGGTTTGAACTTACCGCGACTGTGTAGCCTGCATCCGTGAGAACATTTTTCACCGAGACTGTCAACGACCTCTCATCGTCTGCTGCTAAAATTCTACCTTTCTCCATTCCATTCTCCGTTGCTTGATGGTTGTGATGGCAAGATAATTCGAACGAGCGTTCCGCCGTTCGGAGGAGACTCCAGACCGATATCTCCATGGTGGCGTCCGATGATGTACTTTGATAGTGCTAATCCGAGACCGGTTCCTCCTGATTTTGTCGTTCGGAAAGGCTCGAACAGGACTGCCTTCATCTCCGGCGGTATCCCATTCCCGGAATCCTGAACGATGACTTCGACTCCGGGACCCGCCGCCCCTCCTCCGAAAGACTCCATCGATCGTGTCGCGACAGCGATCGTTCCATTCTCCGGCGAGGCATCTATTGCATTTTGAAGGATGTTCAACATGACCTGCTGGATCTGTTTTTGGTCGACCATAACATCGGGTGCATTTTCGTCGAAGGAAGTCGAGAGAGAAATTCCTTTCTGCTGAATCGGAAGTGAGACGAAGTGAAGAGAACGCGCGATGATGGCGTTGATCGAGTGCTGCTGAAGCGACGGCGGCGTAACGCGCGCAAGGCCGAGCGTGTCCTCGATGACCTGCTGTATGCGGTCGGCCCCCTCGAGTGCCGCAACGATCGATTCAAAGTCGGGAGATGCCTTGTCGATCTTTCTCTGGAGGTACTGGAGGTTGAGCGTTACACCCGCCAGCGGGTTGCGAATCTCGTGCGTGATACCCGCAGCCAGTCGACCCATGAGCGACATCTTCTCCATTTGCATCAGCGAACTCCTGATTTTTTTCTGTTCGGTGATGTCGCGAACAAACAGCATTACCCGCGAGTCGTTCGGCTGGGACAATGGGCCTGCACTCACGTCAACCTCGATCAATTCTCCGTCTTTCGTTTTCATCAACGCTTCCCGTCCGACCACCTCGCCGCTCTGAAGGAGGGAAAAGTCGGAAAGATGTTCTTCAACAAACGGGAGCACAGGAAGATCGAGCAGCTCTTCTTTCGAATAGCCAAGCAGCGCCATTCCTTGGTTGTTCACGTCCACGATCGACTGCGTTTCTCCTTCGACGACAAAGATGGCCACGCTTGCGTTCTCGAAGAGTCCCCGATAGCGAATCTCGGAAACCTGCAGTTCCCTGTTTTTCCTCGCCAGTGTCGAAGCATACATTTCCAATTCTTTCATTTTTTCTTCAAGCTTTTTCGTTACGAGCGTATGGTGCTTTTCGAGAAAAGACTGGTCGTCGATGGCAGCCGGCGGTTCGGAGACCTGGTCGATTTGAATGCCGTAAT
>CAWJKX010000152.1:0-13841 GCA_963843065.1 uncultured Bacteroidota bacterium | reverse complement strand
CTGGTCTCTATACTACAAATTAAAAATAAATGTGCACAGTTGCACCGGCAGAACCAAATCCAAGAATCGTCGTTGTGCTTCCTTCCTTTGTTGTGCTGGAATTACCCCCTTGGGTTAAGACATTATCAGCCGCCGAGTTGATGTTAACTATGTTGAGTTGATATTCGGCTGAAACGCTCAACTGTGAATAAATGAAAAATTCTGCGCCCAAAAAACCAGCCACCTGGAATGTTATCCCGGTTGGACCGAACGCAGGATCATTTTTATCCTCTCCTTGCGATCCCACGCCGACAACTGGCGGTTTATAATCGTTGGAGTTCATGATGAACTGGAGACCGCCGCCCCAGTAGGGACGAACACGGCCGGCATTCATATACATAAGGTAATCGGCTCCGATACCTAACCCGAAGGTTGATCTGCTTCCGTCCGTGCCGGACTGTCCCGCGGGAGCGTTTGCTGGTATTGTGGAGCTTGTCGATTGTATTTGAAGTCCAAGACGAAGCGCTGCATCGCTGTTTAAAAAGTATGACATGCCAATTCCGGCATTAGGGGCCTGGGGGCCTGTACCGTTAAGAATAAATGCTCCTAAGCCGCCAAACGTAAAGTTCATCGACTTTGAACCGGCTTTTACATCGGGCACAACATCTTGAGCCGAAGCAAGGCCGAACACCATGGCAATCGCCAATGCTAGAATGAGAACCTTCTTCATAAATTACCTCCGATTAGGTTTGTGAAATGTAATTTATTAGTAGTGTGGTTACCCCTGATGGAGCTTTTTAAAACTTTGCAAATATAGGACGGGGGTTTTGAATAAGCAAGCGATTAATTAACAATAACTTAACAATTAGTTAATGCTTGAGTTTTTCAACTAAAAGGGAATACATTTTTCATAATAGTTGATGGCGAAGCCTATTTAGATGACTGCCGAAATCGTTGTTCCGCTTGGGGAGGGTGTTTGCATAACGTCAAATAAAAAAGGCCTTCCGCGCAACTGAAAGGCCCTTTTAAAAACTTATTAAATTGAAACATCTGAAAAATTGTTTCGCGCTAAGCCGCTAAGGCGCGAAGGATCTGTTTTAGAATCATTTTGCGACTTTGCGTCTTTGCGCGAGCCGTCCTTTCGGAATTATTTAGAAGGCTCAAATTCTAATTAATTCAATGCCCAGGTTACGCCCACTTTAATTTGGAAATTGTCTAAGTCGCTTGCAATGACGTATCGCGGCTCAAGAAACAACGTCATTTTATCATTGAGTTTATAGTTTGCTCCAACAAGCAGGTTGATTCCAAGGCGGGTAGCTGAAGCCGTAGCGCTAAATGTCTCTGAAGTTCCAGTGAATGGATCAAAAACTGATGCAGTAGCTGTTGTACTGAAGAAGTCTAATCCAAGCCCAGCTCCAACATATGGCTTTATCGTCCCTTCCATCTGAAAATTGTAATGCACATTGGCATTAATTGCGAAGTCGCTAACCTTCCATGTTCCGCCGTCAACAGTTGTTGAAGTTGATAAGTATTCAATATCAGGAACCAGTGTAAGGTCTTTTGCAAGCTCTCCGAAATTCGCGTGTGCGGCGATCAGAAATCCTCCGAGAGACTGGGATGAAGAGCCTCCGTTGGTAAATGAGACCGAGGTGTAGCCTACTCCTCCACCGATGTCACGCAACGCAAGTTGTCCAAAACTTAAAGAAGAGATTAAAGCTGTTGCTGCAGCAATCGCAAAGATTTTCTTCATAGTTGACCTCGAAAAGTTAGTTGTTGGGTGATGGATTTGGGCTGTTTATTGCAGTGCAAATATATGGCGGAGTCTCTGAAATGTCAAGGAATTAATTAACGAAAACTTCATTTTTACGAATTAATCAGGTTGCCTTGAGATTTGACGATAGCACCCCATCAAAAACATCAATCAACGCGTCGATTTCCTTCTTCTGCGCAATGAGCGGCGGAAGAATTCTCACAACAGTCTTTGCAGTCGAGTTCACGAGGACTCCACGGGCGAGCATTTCGTCAACGATCGGAGCACTATCCGTCGATAAATCGACTCCGATCATGAATCCGGAACCCCGTATCTCTTTGATGACCGCAAATTTTTTCTTGAGAGATAGAAGTTGAGCATACAAATGCGAAGACGCATCTTTCATTTGATTCTTCATTGCTTCGGTGGTTAACGTCTCGATCACTACCTTTCCTGCCGCGCAGGCAACGGGGTTTCCTCCGAAAGTCGTTCCGTGTACGCCATACGACCAAACACAGGCAACGGCGTCGTTCCCTAAGATCGCTCCTAGCGGAAGCCCTCCGCCGATCGGCTTTGCAATAGTAACAATGTCGGGGTGAAAATCGAAATGTTCGAAGGCAAAGAATTTGCCCGTTCGCATGATCCCGGATTGAATTTCATCGGCGACAATAAGGAAACCGTATTGACTCCGGAGGGAATCAAGTGCCGTAACGAATTCTTTTGAGACGGGAATGATCCCCCCCTCACCTTGAATAAATTCCAGGAAAACGGCCGCTGTTGTATCGTCGACCTTTGACCGTAAATCTGCAACGTCGTTGAAGTTGATGTGTCCGCAATTTTCGAGAAACGGTCCGTAGCCTTCACGATATTTATCTTTGTCCATAATCGAAAGAGAACCCATCGACCGGCCGCTAAAGCCGTTCGTCATGCCGAATATTTTCGTCTTGTTCTTTGCTTGTCCCCATTTGCGTGTCAGCTTTATCGCTCCCTCCGTCGCTTCCGTCCCTGAATTGGTAAAGAATATCTTCTGAAACTTAGAGTGTCCTAGAAGACACTCGGCAAGCTCGACTTGCGGCTCCTGGATAAAATAATTTGAGAGGTGAATATATTTCTTCGCTTGTTTTTCGATGGCGGCGATCACACCGGGATGGTTATACCCCAATGCATTCACCGCTAAGCCCGAAAACATATCAAGGTACTTTTCACCGTCCGCAGTAAAAAGGTAACAGCCCTCACCCCGTTCGATGAGAAGGGGAAGCCGTTTGTACGTTTTAAAAAAGAATCTTGCTTCGTTATCGAGGATGTCCATGGTTTCTCTTTGTGTATGGTTTCAATGTAGAAAATATTGAATGGAAAAAAACTACCTTTCGGCGTAACTCATCGGCAGTTCCATCATTGTGGAGAACAAAATCCGACGCTGCCATCGCCTCTTCAACCGGGATCTGATTTTCCATCCTTAACCGGATTTGCTGTTCAGTGAGATTGGAACGCTGACGCACGCGCTCTATGCGAAGCGCTTCTTCAGCTGCGACGGTGAGGACATAATCCAGTTTTTTATTCAAGCCGGATTTAAACATGAGAGGGGCTTCAACGACAATATATCCCGATTCCTTATTTTTCTCAATGCTCTGAATCTCTTCGTCGACCGCTTTCACTACTGCGGGATGAACGATTGAATTGAGAGCAAGAAGATTCTGCCTATTGCCAAAGACGAAGGATGCTACGAACTCTCGGTTCAGCGTTCCGGATGCCGGGTTGTACGAATCCGCTCCGAATAGGGAGATGATTTTTTTCCTGATCGCTGGGTCTGAATCGGTGAGCCGGCGGGCAATGAGGTCTGCGGAAAAGACAGGCACCTCAAAGGATGAAATTATTTTGCAGACTTCGGACTTTCCACTTCCTATTCCCCCGGTAACACCTATTCGTGTCAGCATCAGTACGAAAACCTGCCGCTATTTTGCGAATGCGATTGACCGAACTTCGCGAATGACGATCACTTTGACCTGTCCCGGGTATTCCATTTCCTGCTGGATTTTTTGCGCAATGTCGTGAGCTAATTGATCGGCCATCGCATCATCTACTTTGTCATGTTCCACGATAACCCTGATTTCACGTCCGGCCTGGATTGCATACGTTTTTGCCACGCCCTGGAATGACTGAGCCATTGATTCGAGTTTTTCCAATCGCTTTACGTACCCTTCAACAGACTCTCTTCGTGCTCCCGGACGAGCTCCGCTTATGGCGTCGGCAGCCTGTACAATAGCGGCAATGGGATGTTCCATCGGGATATCCTCGTGGTGCGAGCCGATGGCATTGACGACGATAGGATGCTCATTATATTTTTTTGCCAATTCATAGCCAAGTAGTGCATGGGGACCCTCGATACTCCGATCGACAGTTTTCCCTATGTCATGCAAAAGTCCCGATCGTTTGGCCAGGATCGGGTCGATTCCAAGTTCAGAGGCCATGATTCCACATAGATAAGCGACTTCAATGCTATGCTGTAAGAGATTCTGTCCGTAGCTCGAACGGTATTTCATTCGACCAATATGCTTCACTATTTCCTGATGAGCTCCCGGCAAGCCGACCTCAAGCAATGCATTTTCGCCGGCGCGAATAATCTCCTCTTCCAACTCTCCCTTTACCTTTCCAACTACCTCTTCAATGCGAGCTGGATGAATTCTGCCATCAGCGATAAGTCGTTCCAATGATATTCTAGCGACTTCTCGGCGAAACGCATCAAAGCCGGATAGAATAACAGCTTCGGGAGTATCATCTACTATTACATCTACCCCTGTCGCTGCCTCAAATGCTCGAATATTTCGTCCTTCACGACCAATGATCCTTCCTTTCATTTCATCGCTTTGAATATTCAAAACGCTTACTGTTGTCTCAACGGCGTGGTCAGCGGCAGAGCGCTGGATAGCTTGAACGATGATCTTTTGTGCATCCTGTTTTGCGGTCTCGCGTACCTTGTCGCGAAGGTCTTTCAATGTCTGTGCCGCTTCGGTTTTCGCAGCATTAGTCATTGTCTCGATCAATATCTTCTTTGCATCATCCCGCGATAATCCGGAGGCCCGTTCCAGCCGAATGATCTCTTCGGCGATTATCTTCTCGAGTTCGCTTTGCCGGGTTTCTAAAATCTTTGATTTCTCCTCGCTTTCGCGCTGAACCTGATGAATCTCCCTCTCTTTTTTATTCAACAGATCCACCTTCCTGTCGATGTTCTCTTCCCGAGAGGTCAATTGTTTCTCATACGCCTGCAGTTTACTCCGTTTTTGATTGGATTCGTTGTCGTATTCCTGCTTCTTTTTATACCATTCATCTTTGACCTCAAGAAGCTTCTCGCGCATAACGGAGTTAGCCTCCCTCTCGGAATCGGCAATGATTTTTTTTGCACGCTCATCGGCGCCCATTATTTTATTCTGGCCTGAACGGGCGTTAAGATACCATCCGACGTATGCCGCAAGGCTGCACAAAACAACTACCATGGGGATGATAATAACTACTTGCATGTCCCACTCTCAAAATTAAGTTAAAGTTAATGCTGCGGAGTGAAAATAAAAATCCGCACAGCTACCCTAGGCAAGTGTGTTTAAAGAACCTCGTTCTTTTAAACGGTGGGTGTTTGCCTAACCGTTTCTTACTTCCACTGTCTGCTATCCTGCAAAAGCAAGAAGCCCGAAGGCTTTTCGCAAATCCGTTCCGCCGGAAGCGGAACGACTGAGGCCTGTAATATGACGATTATGAGTCAAACTCCCTGTATGGTACAAATGTCAGGTTCTTTAATGTGATTGACTACGGCTGACGGTGCGGATTAACTTGTCCCAACAAAAGAGTAAAAAAGCCTCCTACGAAAAGTGGCATATTGAACTATCCATTGCTTAAGAGACTCGTTTCGAGGTAATTCGAAATTTTGATAATCTCGTTTTCGAAATTACCAATCATCTCCCGGTTCTTATCCTTCTCCTTCAACAAATCTTCAGTGATGTTGAGTGCGGCTAAGACAGAAATTGTAAGCGGTGGCTGTTCAGGAATTTTATCGTGAATTGAATTAATCATCGCATCTACGTATCCGGCGACTTTTTTTGTAAACTCTTCACTCTCTCCTCGTAACGGATACTCAGACCCAAATATCTTAACTCGCACGCTTTTCCTGTCCATTGTTAATTCCAATGTGCTATCTAGTTTGTAAGTTGGGAAAAATTAGCAAACGTCAGCGATAACGCGACCTCGTATAGTTTATAGATGGGAATTTATTTTATCCAAAACTGCCTTCACTCTTTCTTGCAACAGCATCCTCTCTTCTTTGTTAAGGCTTCGATTAGAAACGGACATGAGCAGTGTCGCATCAAGGTCATTTCGGAGCTTATCGATTTCATTATCCTTCGCCGATAATTCGGTCTGCATCTGCAGGATTTTCGCTTCCAACTCGTTTGCTTTCAGTTGGATCGCGTTTTTCTCTTCACGCAGCGAGTTGATTGCCGTCGAAGCAGCATAGGCTCTTTCCCAGAGCTGTTTGAGTGCAGTTTCAAGAGAATTTTCTATGCTACCTATTTCTTGTTCAAGCTGTTCTTGCACATCAGGCCTATTGCATTATCGCATTGATATTTGTCAGCTTCGAAACTCTGCACCAAATTTACCGCAGACATCCGACACAACTTTCTTAATCACCGCGTCCGCTTCGGCTTCTGTCAGAGTTTTCTCCAAAGAAGTCATTTCCAGTGCGAACGCCAAACTTTTTTTCCCTTCTTTCAGCGGCTCTCCGTTAAAAACATCGAACAGGGTCGCTTTTTTCAGCAACGGTGCACCACTTGATCGTATTACCCGCTCGACATTTTCCACCAAAATTTTCTTGTCGACGATGAAGGCCAAATCGCGTGTAACCGGAGGAAACTTCGGCGATGGGATGTAGCTTTTGAAGCGTTTTTCCTCCTGAGTCAATTCTTCAATGCTTAGCTCAGAAACATAAACATCATTTTCAAGTGAAAATTTCTTGAGCAATTCCCTTTTCACCTTGCCCAGAAAGCCGATGTAAGTGCCATTTTTTTCAACGGCTATAGTCTCTTCAGTTAAAGCACTATGGCTATCATAGCAAATAAATTGAAATTTGTCAAGTAGAATTTTGTTCAGGAGACCCTCGACAACTCCTTTCATATCGTAAATGTCCACCATCCGGTCATCGGAATACCATCCGACCTGATTTTTCCTGCCTGAAAGGCAAAGTGAAATGGCCTTTTTTTCTAAAAATCCCGGGACAATAACGCCTGGGCCAGGTTTATCGATTTTCTTGTATGTCCTCCCAATTTCAAATGCCCTGATATCATTTGTGCCGTAATTGGAATTGTAGAACACAGTCTGTAACATGCTGCAAACCATACTCGGCCGCATCGCCGAGAGATCTTTGCTAATCGGGTTCTTGATTTGGACTATGTTATCAGAAAACAATTTCGCAACGTTCTCGTCGATGAGGCTATTGGCCACGACTTCATTAAAACCCAGACCGTCAAGTGAACAACGAATATCGTCCACCACCGTGCGGCTTGAAATGTGATGCGAAAAATCGATAGTGGCGGCCATCGTGTCAGCAATATTAGAATAATCGTGGAGCCTCGCTATTTCTTCAATGAGATCTATTTCTTGCTCAAGGTCAGGGCGAAAGGTAGGTATAGCGCAAACAAAATTTCCGCCGGAAGCGGATCGAATTTTAATACCAATCGACGGGAGCATTTTTTTAACCCGAGCGGATGGAGATGGTCGTTCCCAGTACTTTGTTCACTCGGGAAAGCCGCAGGCCGATTCTCCGTTCCTTTATTTTTTTAGGATACACGTCAACAACCCCTTTTTGTACCCGCCCTCCTGCAATTTCAGCGAGTAGCATAGCTGCGCGATTTGCCGCGAAGATTGTTCCGTTAGGGTCTGTTCCCCTTTCGAACCTATACGATGCATCGGAAGAAATGCCGAGCCGCTTTGCAGTTCTTCGAATGCTCGATTGTTCAAAACAGGCGCTCTCGATGAGGACCGATGTTGTGGAATCCGATATCTCCGAATTCAAACCGCCCATCACTCCCGCAATTGCCACCGGCCTTTCATTATCACAGATCATCAGTGTCGATGAGGAGAGTGTGCGCTCCGTCCCATCGAGCGTCGTAAATCGTTCTCCTTCCAAAGCATTTTTAACGATAATTTTTTCACCAAGAAGCTTTGCATAGTCAAACGCATGCAGGGGCTGACCCGATTCATACATCACGAAATTAGCGACGTCGACAATGTTATTAATCGGCCTGATGTTGCAGGTTTTAAGAAGAGATTGGAGCCATTGAGGAGATGCAGAAACTTTAATACCTGTAATCAAACGCGCCGAGTAGCGGAGACACGCCTTTTATCTCGTATCTCGATCGAGATACGTTTCTTGATGTCGCTGTTTTTTTCTTCATGGAATTTTGGTTTTGGAATCAGTATCTTTTTTTTCAGGAGCGGCGCCGCTTCCCTGGCGACCCCAATATGACTCAGGCAATCGGGGCGATTCGGAGTAACCCCAATTTCAAAAGCAACGTCATCCAGCCCCAAATAATTCGCCAGCGGTGTTCCGGTTTCCGCCGATGGATCAAGAATGAGGATGCCACTTCGCATCTTTGCCGAGCCCTAGCTCATACTCCGAACATATCATTCCGTTCGATTCTTCTCCGCGGACCTTGACTTTTGAGAGTGTGAATGGTTGCCCTTCCGGATCGTGTTGATTCTTCGGAACGATCGCATCCAATTAGCCCTACAGCGACTTTTTGTCCGGCAAGAACATTCGGAGCACCGCACACAATTTGGAGCACTGACGATCCTCCCACTTTTACATCGCAAACAGACAACCTGTCTGCATTCGGATGTTTCTTCACCGAGAGGATTTCACCGACCACAAAATTCTGCAATGCGAGGCCGAGTTGCTCAATGCCCTCGACTTCCAGTCCGACTGAGGTGAGCTTTTGAGCCAATTCTTCAGGGCTAATTTTAAATTGAACGTAGCGACGTAACCAATTGAGCGATATGCGCATAAAGGTAAAGATTAAAACTGTTTTAGAAATCTAATATCATTTTCAAACAGAAGGCGGATGTCGGAAATGTTGTGCCTTAACAGCGTTGTTCTTTCAACGCCGATGCCAAATGCGAATCCAGTGAACTCTTCAGGATCGTAACCGACGTTCTTCAAAACGTTCGGATGCACCATGCCGGCTCCGAGAATCTCCAGCCATCCTGAATGCTTACACACACGGCACCCTTTTCCGGAGCACAAGAAGCACGTGATATCCATCTCAAGACTTGGCTCAGTAAAAGGAAAAAAACTTGGGCGGAATTTGTATTTCAAATCGCTTCCGTAGAAATCACGTGCAAAAGCAACAAGGGTTCCTTTTAGTTCGCTGAAGCTTACATTTCTATCTACGTACAACCCTTCCACTTGATGAAACAGGCAATAGCTTCTCGCGCTAATCGCTTCATTTCGATAGACGCGGCCCGGCATGATCACGCGCACGGGAGGGCGGCGTTCTTTCATTACCCGGATTTGAACCGGCGACGTATGAGTTCGGAGTAAAATGTCATCTTCAATGAAAAATGTGTCCTGCATATCCCGAGCAGGATGGTTGGGGGGAAAATTCAATGCTTCAAAATTGTGGTAATCGTCTTCGATTTCCGGGCCATCAACGACCCCAAAACCCATCGCGGTAAAAATAGCAGAGATGTCCTCAAGAGTTTGAGTAATCGGATGGCGTGTGCCCGTCGGCGGGATTCTCCCCGGAAGCGTCAGATCGATGAAGCTCTCTTTACCGGCGTCAATTGATTCGATTTGTTGTTTCGCTGTTCGATACAGTGAATCGACGAACGCGCGAAGTTCGTTGAGCTGTTTCCCAAAAGCCGGTTTCAAATCCGGCGAGATCGATTTAAGTTCGTCGAAGAGCTGCCCGACACTCCCCTTTCGGGATAGGAACTCAATTCGATACTTTTCCAACTCCTCGGCCGAAATGATATCTCCGGCAGCCGTTTGAGCTTTGGCGCGAACCGATTCAATAGATTGTTCTAAATTCGTGGAAGATTCAGGCATTGTGTGGATTCTGTTCTTCTGAAATGAAACAAAACTTCCCGCCGACACCGATAGCATGGCATGGCATGGCGGGAAGCGAACTATTAGGCTTTAATAAATTTTACGACTTCTGCAAATGCTTCCGGATTCCCGGCCGCGAGTTCTGCGAGTACTTTACGATTGATGTCGACTTGTTTTTTATGCATGCCGTCAATCAGCGTCGAATAAGTCATCCCGTGCAACCGCGCCGCAGCATTAATGCGTGCGATCCACAATTGGCGGAAGGTTCTCTTTTTTGCTTTTCTGTCCCGATACGCATACTGATAGCCTTTATCAATGCTGTGTTTGGCTACCGTCAGGACTTTGCTTCTCGCGCCCCAATAGCCTTTCGCTTCTTTGAGAATTCTCTTGCGACGGCGATGGGAGGCAACTTTGTTTTGCGAACGTGGCATAGTTGCTCTTGTCTCCTTTGGTGATTATGGAATGGAAGTGGATTAGATAAACAATTTACATGACCAACAAACGTTTAATATTCTTTTCGTCGGGCGCCGAGACCAGCCCTGAGCGGCGAAGATGTCGTTTGCGTTTTGTCGATTTGCTTGTAAGAATATGTCTCCGGTTCATTTTATGGCGTTTGATCTTGCCGGTTCCGGTGACCTTGAACGTCTTGCGAGCACTCCGGTGCGACTTCATTTTTGGCATGTTTTTCCTTTGTGTTATGCTTGTTTATTTTCTGTTAGCAATTTCTCCGGTTTGGCTTTGGCAGATTTATCCGGCGCATAAAAGATGATCATATTGCGCCCCTCCATGTGCAGAGGCTGGTCGATTTTTGCAACATCCACGAGTCGCTCGGACAACCGGTTCAGAAGGCTCTCACCGTGGTCTTTGTACGTAATCTCACGTCCCTTAAAAATGACGGTCGCTTTCACTTTGTGTCCGTCGGCGATAAACTGTAAAGCATGCTTTGCCTTAAACTCGAAATCATGAACGTCGGTGTTGGGATGAAAGCGAAGCTCCTTGACGAGGCTTATATGCTGATGTTTTTTTTGAATTTTCTCTTTCTTCTGAAGCTCGTACTTGTACTTGCCGAAGTCCATAATCTTACAAACCGGCGGCACAGCATTTGGTACAACTTCGATGAGATCTTTACCCTTTTGCTGCGATATGGTCAGCGCATCCCGCGGAGTCATTACTCCAAGCTGCTGGCCGTTATCGTCGATTACGCGAATCTGCACTGCGCGTATTTCGTCATTAATACGGGGACCTTTACTTTTGATGCGGGTATCTCCTATGCGGTGATAGATTTCTGTAGGACTTCGTTTTGGATTTGCTCAATAAATTTTCCGAGCGCGAGACTTCCTAAATCTCCTTTTTTGTGCTGGCGGACGGATACAGTGCCTGCCGCCTTTTCCTTATCCCCTACCACAAGCATGTAGGGGGCTTTTTTCAACTCCCAATCGCGAATTTTATAGCCTACTTTTTCGTTCCGGTCGTCATACTCAACTCGGATACCAGCCTTCTTCAGTTCTTCGAATATTGAATTGCCATATTCCGCATGCGCGTCGGTAATAGGAATGACGACGGCCTGCACCGGAGCCAGCCAGAGCGGAAAGTCTCCGGCAAAATGTTCGATGAGAATTCCTATGAATCTTTCAAATGAACCGAACGGCGCACGGTGAATAATAACGGGTCGATGTTTTTGCCCGTCGCTGCCGGTATATTCGAGCTGAAATCGCTCGGGCATAACGTAATCAACCTGAACGGTGCCGAGCTGCCATGTTCTCCCGATCGCATCTTTGACCATAAAATCGATCTTCGGTCCGTAAAAGGATGCTTCGCCGATCCCGATAAAGTAATCGAGCTTCATCTCGTCCGCCACTTCCTTGATCTCTCGCTGCGCCTGTTCCCAGAAACGCCGCATCGCCGCCAAATTTGTCGACGTTTTTGTCATCGCGAAACGACAGCCGTGTGGTGACTTCCATCCCGAATGTCCGAAAAACAAACTGAGTCAATTCGACAGTTCGCGCAATTTCTTCTTTGAGCTGATCGTGCGAACAATAGATGTGAGCATCGTCTTGCGTGAATCCGCGCACGCGTGTCAGGCCGCTCATTTCGCCGGATTGCTCATAACGATAGACTGTGCCGAATTCCGAAAGGCGAATCGGCAGGTCTCGGTACGATCGGGGCTTCGCAGAATATATTTGATGATGGTGAGGGCAGTTCATCGGCTTCAACAGAAACTGCTCGCCGTCTTCCATCGTTATCGGTGCGAATTGCGAATCTTTATAGTACGGATAGTGGCCGGAAGTTTTATATAATTCCAAATTTGCGATATGAGGAGTCACGACGGGCAAATACCCGCGTTTCTGCTGTTCTTCGCGCAAGAATTTTTCCAGAGCTTCGCGGACGATTGTTCCCTTCGGCAGCCACAACGGCAGGCCGCTGCCGACTTTGGGAGTCAGGAGAAATAATTCCATCTCGGCGCCGATTTTTCGATGATCGCGGCGCTTAGCTTCTTCGATCCTGAAAAGATATTCGTCCAGTTCCTGCTTCGTCGGAAATGTTATGCCGTAAATCCGCTGAAGCATTTTATTCTTCTCGTTGCCTCTCCAATACGCTCCGGCAACGCTCATCAATTTGATGAATTTAATTCTTCCTGTAGACGGGATGTGAGGGCCGTAGCAAAGGTCGGTAAAACTTCCCTGATGATACATGCTGATCGTTTGCCCCTTGAACTCGTTCAGCAGTTCTAATTTGTATTTGTCCCCCTTCTTCGTGAAATAGTCGACAGCTTTTTCCCATGGCACTTCTTCCCGTTGATACGGAACATCGCGGCTGGCGAACTCTTTCATTTTTGATTCAATCGCTGACGAGATCTTCGTTCGTTAATGAGTGATCTCCCATGTCGATGTCATAGTAGAACCCGTTATCGATAGAAGGACCTATTCCGAATCTTGTTCCGGGAAATAATGTCTCAACGGCCTCCGCCATCAAATGAGCAGAACTGTGCCAGTACGTGGATTTTCCTTCCGGCGCATCCCAGGTGTTGATTTTTATGCCTGCATCGTTAGTTATCGGCCGGCTTAAATCCCACACTTCGCCGTTCACGGTAACCGAAAGGGCATTTTTCGCCAAACCGCGGCTGATGCCCTCGGCAATTTGAGATTCCCGTAATGCCGCTTTCAAATTCTTTTTTGCTGCTATCGGGAAAAGTAATTGTGATCTTCTTCATCACTTCATAACCCAAAAAATAAAAAATCGGAGCGAGCAATCTCCGATGCACGAACTAACTCATTCACATTGCATTCCGAAATGAATCACTTCCAGTAATTACTCCCTTGTTTAGCTATAAAGTAGCAAAAAGAGAAGAGAAATGCAACAAACAATCGCAACTGGCCGCGCTCTTTCAGTTTGGGAGCTATCGGTCACCTCCTTCATCTGCCTTACCAGATATTTCTGTGTGGTATCATTTTTCGGATAAGTTGTCCGATAGCTTTGATAAAAAACGCCCCTTTTGACTTCCTACAAATTCCCTAATATGAAATTCGTCATTAACGTGTATAAATTGAGCCGCGTCACACCGCCGTAAATGCCGTGATTTTTGTCGGGGTAGAACATGACCGAAAACTGTTTGTTCGCTTTCTCGAGGGCTGAAACAAAATTCGCCGTGTTTTGGAAATGAACATTATCGTCGCTTGTCCCATGAATCAGCAGGAACTTTCCTTTCAGTTTTGAAGCATGAGTGATAGGAGAACTCTCCACGTATCCGGCGGGGTTATTCTGTGGAGTACCCATATACCTCTCGGTGTAGATATTATCGTAATATCTCCAGCTGGTGACGGGCGCAACAGCAATCGCTGTTTTAAAATAATCAGCACCGTTCAAAATTACCATGCTTGTGAGATAGCCGCCATAGCTCCAGCCCCAGATACCAATTCTGTTTTTGTCGACATACGGGAGTGATGAGAGATATTTTGCCCCTTCGACCTGGTCGTTGACCTCCCACTGGCCAAGGTTTCTATAGCTTGCAGCTTTAAATTCCTT
>CAWJKX010000151.1:0-6343 GCA_963843065.1 uncultured Bacteroidota bacterium | reverse complement strand
GTCCTACCGGTAATTAACGGCAACGCTGTGCACGTGAGTTAAATGTGGGGTGAGAAAAGAAACTGTTGACATTTCACGTCACTGTCAAGCCACATTCCTGCATTGTGTTTCAGGGTAGATAATGCCAACGCGAGACAATAATCAAGAACAGGAAGGACGAAAAAGGAGAGTTCGATGTGACCTTCATGCAAAAAAGGAATCTGGTGCCGTTCCAAAAAACAAATATTGTATTTTTCAATGACTAATTCACCGCAAAGGCCGCTAAGGACACAAGGATTTCCTAGTGTTGTGTAACAGAAATTCCTTGAATAAGTGTGGCCAGCTAAATCCATGATTCCTGACGGATTTCGGACGTCGATGGCTTCAGACATTCTTAACTTATTTGCGATACGGGACACTAGAAGCCATCTCAAAAACTCCGAGTAACGTCATTCTGAACAAACAATGCAACATCATTGTCATTCTGTGGATCCCGACGTTTTTTTGTCGGGAGACGAAGAATCCATGACAACGCAGCATCGTGTATTCACGTAGCCTCAGTGTCGTGGATCCTTCTCCCGCCAAAAAGCGGCGGGATCAGGATGACCGTACTGTGGTTTTTGAGATAACTTCTAGTTCCTTTACAAAAACTTCTTTGCGATCTTTGCGTCCTCTGCGGTAGTAATACAAGAGTTAATATTAGAAGCAGCACTAGAAAGGAATCAGCAATGAAAAAATATTCAACGATCCTAAATCTTGTCTTGATACATATCCTAACGATGAATGCTTGGTCCGCGTTGGGCCAGGCTGGCGGCGGAATGATGCCGCAGATTGTTGAGAAGAATGGACGTCATGCCCTTCTCGTGGACGGGCAGCCGTTCTTCATGCTCGGCGGGCAGGCACATAACTCCAGCGGCTGGCCTGGCATGTTGCCGCAGGTGTGGGCGGCGGTCAAAACAATTCACGCCAACACCGTCGAGATTCCAATCTACTGGGAGCAGATCGAAGCACAACCTGGGAAGTTCGATTTTTCGTTGGTAGATACTTTGCTGAAGCAAGCGCGGGATCATGATGTACATCTTGTCCTTCTCTGGTTCGCGACTTGGAAAAACGGCAGCAATCATTATATGCCCGAATGGATGAAGCGCGATGCCGCGAAGTATCCCAACATTACCGGCCGGAACGGACACCCTGTTGATTCGCCTTCACCGCATACGCAGGCCGCGATGGAAGCCGATGCGAAGGTGTTTGCAGCGGTGATGGGACATTTGAAGGAGGCCGACCCGCAGCACACGGTTCTGATGGTTCAGGTGGAAAATGAATCCGGATCCTGGAACAGTGTGCGGGATTATTCTGCAGTTGCTCAGAAACTATTCGAGGGCGACGTGCCGGCGGAGCTTCTCAAGCCCGAGATCCTCAAGGAGTTACATAAGCCCGTCGTTACCAAGGGAACCTGGCAGGAGGTATTCGGGAACGACGCAGATGAATATTTTCATGCCTGGTCGGTTGCCCGGTACGTCGGGTATGTTGCTGCGGCGGGCAAAGCGGTGAATCCATTGCCTTTGTACGTCAATGCGGCGCTGCGCGATCCGCTCACCAATCCTCCTGCATCGACCTATGAAAGCGGCGGTCCTACCGATAATGTGATCCCGATCTGGAAAGCAGCCGCACCGGCAATCGACTTGTTGGCTCCGGACATCTATCTGTCGGACAGTGAGCGGGGACTGAAGGTAATAGAGTTATACGATCGTCCCTATAATCCACTATTCGTACCGGAGACAGGATCGAGCGGCGAATACGCACGATACCTGTATGCAGTGCTCGCGCGCGGCGGAATAGGATTTTCTCCTTTTGGCATAGATGACAATGGGCGGGGCGAAGGAGACGCAGAAACAACGGCTCGCCTTGCGCCAATTGCACAGGAATACGCCATGGCCGGTCCTATGATGAGAGAACTGGCGAAATGGGGTTTCGATGGAAATATTAAGTCCGTGGTTGAGCGCGAGGATCACGCCGAACAAACGATTGACCTTGGTATGTGGCAAGCCGTAGTGTCATTCAGCGCAACAGGCGGACGCACAGTGCAAGCCAATGCTAAGCCGATCGGCAAAGCGATGGTGGCGGAGCTGGGTGAGAGTGAATTTATTCTGATCGGCGATCTGTGCCGCTTCACCTTTCGGCCTGTTGGTGTCAACGCCGGCAAAGCCTGGCAATACTTGAAAGTTGAAGAGGGACAATATGAAAACGGTACGTTCAAGCTTTTGCGTATCCGCAATGGTGATGAGACGGACTGGGGCGGACCGAGTTTTGGTGCCATACCAACCGTATTGCATACCACGCTGATCGTGCGGTGAGCAGTTGGTGTGACTTCATAGCATGAAAATGTGAAAGTTTGTGCAAAACCTGATTTTTAAATAGAGGAAACTAGTAATGAAATTACAATCGTTTGTCCTCACCATTATTTTAATAAGTCTGTTTTCGATAAACGTTTGGTCCGCTCAGCGGGACATGCGTCAACATCTGCTGATGGATTTCAATTGGAAATTTTTGCAGTCCGACACAAACGGCGCAGAGAAGCAGGATTTTGACGATACCAAATGGCGCACACTCAATCTCCCGCACGATTGGAGCATCGAGGGTGAATTCAAAGAAGATGCACCGACAAAAGGCGCCGGCGGGTACCTTCCGACAGGCATCGGATGGTATCGAAAACATTTTACCATACCCGCAATCCGCAAGGATGAACAATTTTGGATTGAATTTGACGGCGTGTACATGAATAGCGATGTCTGGATTAACGGAGAGCACTTGGGCAAACATCCGTACGGGTACACAAGTTTTTACTACGATCTTACATCATTCATCAAAAAAGGAGAGAACGTCATTGCTGTTAAGGTTGATAATTCTCTTCAGCCCAACAGCCGCTGGTACTCGGGTTCGGGCATCTATCGTCATGTGTGGTTGAATATTGCCAACCCAGTGCACATTGCTCAATGGGGAACGTATATTACCACGCCTTCGGTCGATTCATCATCTGCCACAATTTCCGTTCGCACTTCGATTGAAAACAATCTCCCAATTACTAAAAATATTGTCTTGCGGTCGGTCGTCAACAATGAATCGGGCAAAGAAATAGCAACCGTTGAAACGCCCGTGTCGCTTGCAGCGTCGGGCAAAACAGATGTCGACCAAACCATCAAAGTCGCTTCTCCTTCGCTCTGGTCGATTGATATGCCGTCGTTATACACTCTTCATTCAATTGTGGTGGAGGGAACAAAAGTGAGTGACGATCTTGCTTCACCGTTTGGCATCCGAAAAATTGAATACGACAAGGACAAAGGTTTTCTTCTGAACGGAAAACATGTAAAAATGAATGGCATGTGCTTGCATATCGATGCCGGTTGTCTCGGCTCAGCAGTCCCAGAGCAAGCATGGAATAGACGTTTGCAATCTCTGAAAGAAATGGGATGCAATGCCATCCGGACGGCACACAACCCGCCGGCGCCCGAATTTCTTGATCTATGCGATCGGCTGGGCTTCCTCGTCATGGATGAAGCTTTTGATGAATGGGAAGTTCAAAAGGGACAGGTGGAATACAGCTATCATTTATACTTTGCAGAAAATTCGCAATCAGATTTGCTTTCCATGATCCATCGGGATCGAAACCATCCGTCGGTCGTATTATGGAGTGCCGGCAATGAAGTGTTAGACCAGGGAACCGATCGGGGCGTTGGGGTGCTGCGAAAATTAATTGAAACGTTTCATAAAGAAGATCCCACACGACCCGTCACGGTGGCGAACGATAGGATCGCCGACGTGGACTATCCGGCAAAACCTCAGTTTCTCGCGCTGGAGGATATTGTCGGTTACAATTATGTTGACCGCTGGTTGAAACGGAGAGAATTGTACTACAGCGTTGACAGGCATGACCATCCTGATTGGAAAATGGTAGGAACGGAAAACGTCGGAATCTCGGGAGTTCGCGGGAGATACACCGTTCCCGACCCGTCGGCTGTGCAGCCGGGGCATTCAATTTTTTCCTACAACTATAGATCTATGGTCCAGGCTGAGCAGCTATGGCGGGTTACTTCGGTGAATGACTATGTGATCGGTGATTTTATGTGGACGGGCATTGATTATCTTGGAGAAGCCCGTTGGCCGGGCAAAAGTTCAAATTCCGGTGTCCTCGACCTTTGCGGTTTTCCCAAAGACGGGTATTATTTTTACCAAAGCCAGTGGACCAGCAAAGCGTTGCTCCATCTCTTCCCTCATTGGAATTGGGCGGGCCATGAAGGCGAGGTAGTTCCAGTCATCGCGTATACCAATTGCGACAGCGTTGAACTCTTTCTGAACGGGAAATCCTTCGGCATAAAATCAGTCGTCTTTCCGCAGCAAGGCAATTCGGGAGGATGGAATAAGTTCGACCATCCGTTTGTTGCGGCAACGACATCGGACCTGCATCTTTCGTGGGATGTGCCGTACGAACCTGGTACGTTGAAAGCAATTGGAAGAAAAAACGGAACAATTATCACCGAAGAAGTACGGACCACATCGAAACCCGCTGCCATCCGTTTGTCTGTGGACAGAAAAGAGATCACTGCCGATGCTCAGGATATAGTCAATCTTAAAGCGGAAATTATCGATGAAAATGGTTTAGTCGTTCCCGACGCAAATACCCTTATTGAATTTACGGTCGAAGGAGAAGGAATATTGATCGGCACTGATAATGGTAACTCCGAGGATAGAACCATGATGAAAAGTAAACTGCGCAATGCCTTCAACGGTCTCGCCCTTGCCGTTATCCAATCGACGGAAAAAAGCGGAAAGATTCGCGTGACTGCAACCTCCGCAAATCTCAAAGAGGCGGTACTGCAAATTGTTTCAAACGAATCTGATAATGCTGCAAATACGGTTGAGAGTTTAAAGTAAAAACGATAACCGAAAAGATGGGAGAATCCGGAAAGCGAGGGGAGAGTGAACAAACACGAGTGGCATTGCAAATCGCCCGCACACGGTCCGGATCCTTCTCCCGCCCAAAAGCGGCGGGATCAGGATGACCGGTACTGCGGGTTTTTTGAGATACTTCTGCTTTGAGGATGTAAGCTGCGACTGGTGTCGCTTGAGGCCCATCGTGAACTGATATTTCCTCATGACCCCGCGACGTAACACATATTTTATACCCTAAAAAAATATCTTCCATTCTACATCCTTCCCTGTTGAAGACTTGCAATCCACTGTGAGAAGGTGACCATCCATATTTAGTTCAGCCGTGAGGCCGTCGGATAACTCCGCGCGCTTCACGCTGAAACCATCCGGGACGTAGATGCGCAGCTGGTACGGATCTCCCGCAACTGCGCGAGAAATTCCTCGCAGCATCCGCTGCTGCTTATCGTAAGCGAGGTCTTTGATGTCAAACGCCATCTGCCGGATATGCCTGCTGGTGGAAATCAGCACCGGCCGATCTTGTTTCTCGACAATGCTGTAGACATCGCAATCGTACGGGTTCAGCGGACGGGTTACAAAAGTTCCTTTGAACGTTCCGATCAGTTTCTTCGTCCAGAACTCATAGACAATGTACTCTTTTGCAGAATCCAGGCGGAGATCCTTTGCTGCATCCAACTGAGTGGTGAACTTGTAATTTTCCTGACCGGATTTCTTAGTATAATTGAAAACTGCCAGGATCGACCATTTTCCAAACGGCCGTTCGATGGGCATGTTCCAGACCTGGGCCGGCCTGCGAACAAATAAGTCGACGGGATAAGCAACATCCATGGTCGGCGGGCTGATGCGTTTCAGAAGTTCGATCCGATCGGCCGGATACGGTACGTTGAACGCTTCTGAAACAAAAAGCGTGTTGCCGGCAATTGCATGGAAATTTGCATCAACTTTTCCTTGGCTATAGTTGAAGTCTTGTTTATCCGGTGCTTTATATTTATAGATATGAAAACCGTCGCCGTCGTTCCAAAACACACGGCCGTTGTAAA
Source organism: uncultured Bacteroidota bacterium (assembly GCA_963843065.1). Classification (GTDB taxonomy): domain Bacteria; phylum Bacteroidota; class Ignavibacteria; order UBA10030; family UBA8401; genus JAGVPT01. Next base: position 380 of record CAWJKX010000151.1, on the reverse strand, counting down.
AAAAGCGGTTGGCCGAGCCTAACACGGTTTCCGTAAACAACCCGGTGAATTCTTTCCCCTCCAGCGAAGACCCCGGTTCCTCATAGCCCTGGTCAGCATCCTCCGAAACGCGCAGGATGTCGACAATTCCGTAACGAGTGATCGACAGGCTGCATATTCGAGCGAATGACCATGCGGGGCGCCTTCTCGTCGATCGCCTCACGCCACGGAATTCCCGCCGCACGATAGGTTTCCAACGCACTCATAAAGGGATCGAACTGTCCGGGCCACACATCCCACCAATCAGCAAAGTCCATCTCGGCTCGACCTGTATTTTTTTCCTGACCGGTCACCCACTTGAGAATACGCTCGCGCTCCAGTTTAACCGTTAGAGGATTGGA
>CAWJKX010000150.1:0-46099 GCA_963843065.1 uncultured Bacteroidota bacterium | reverse complement strand
AATGCTCATCCATGTCCAAAGAAGAATTGGGAATCATGGGAAAAAAATCACGCGATCGTATCAATGGATGGTCGCTCGATACATTTGCTGATGGCGTTATTGCCGCCCTTGCCATTCCACGAAGAGCCAAGGCGGATATAATGGCGAATTTTATTACAAATTTTTGGACAGGGAGAATCAGTTTTTATCCCTGAGGGTATCTTGTTTACAATGAGAAAAGAGAGGTAGAGGTAATGAAAAAACACAGATCCTCTTCACACCGGACAGGAATGATTTTCTATCCGGCAGTACCTGTTTCTTTTTTTTATTGCAGCTTTTGGCTCCCTTTTTTATTTCCTGTATGATGGAGAGACCGAACTCGAGCGCGAAAAAATCCAACATAATCTTGATATTCTCAACGCTGGTTTTCAATCCGTCCTGCTGGGCAATGAGAAGTTCTTTTTGACCGCAACTCGTGGTTTTTCTGAAGCATCGTCCCTGGAACAAGAATGCCAGGCCTATCTGCCTGTCCATCCTGAAATTATTTCCATCCAAAGGGGAAAGGATGGCGTCCCTGTTCAGTGGAACATTCCTCAGGATTCCTCCGGAGAATTGTTAGCACAGGCGGCAGGCGGGACCGCTCTTTTCTCTTCTGCCGACAGTCTCATATTCCGTGTTTTATACAAAGCCGTTTCGTTTCAACGAGCAGTACTGTTTTGAGGCAAGGTATCCTATTCCGGAAAAAGGAATCATTGCCGGACACATGTTTCGTTTACTATTCCGCAGAAAAGCTCTTGCGTGAAGTTCTCCGGCATCATCCGATGGAGAACTATGAGATTACATTGTTTTCAGGCTGGGGACAGGAAATCGCTTCGACCGGTTATTCCAATGCTCCTTCATCAATCCGCCTTCAGCAGGGGGTGGCTGGGTACGGCCAGTTATTGAGCGTCGAAATAACAGAACCAACGTATTCATTCTGGACCACCGGGATGATTGCCGGCGCCGTGTTGTGCGGCGTCTTGAGCATGGCGGTTTTTGCGATCACTTTTTTGCTGCGTCGCGATCTTGCCGAACTGAAAACAACTCAATCGTCCCTTCGCAGCAGTGAAGAACGATTTCGTACGATATTCGAAAACTCTGCCGATGCGATGCGGCTGGTGGACCGGTTTGGCAGAACTGTTCTGGTGAATTCCGCGTATTGCGAACTCATGGAAACATCAAGAGAAGAGCTCCTCCGTGAATACAATGAGGGTGATGATAATCTCGAAGAGCGCTACGCTGCGAATTCCGCATTTCGGACTCAATTCGATGCCGGAACTCTGAAAATGCCGGCCTCCCAGGTCATCAAGCGCCGGGGAGGAGAAGAAATACCTGCGGAAGCAAGACACTCGTTCGTCAATATCGGCCACGGAGAAAAATTGCTGCTCAGTATTTTCCGTGATGTGAGCGAAAGAAAAAAATATGAGCTGGAGGCGCAGCAAGTGCAAAGGATGGATGCGCTTGGCGCGTTCGCGGTCGGAATCGGAAATAATTTGAGAAATATTTTCGGCATTGTGATGAATTCCGCCGAGATGATGTACAAGGAAACTCTCGGGAATGGACGGATGGAGCAGTACGTCAGCTATGATCATCCGCGAGTCGAAACGGGCGTCAGAGTTTGCCGACGACCTTCTTGTGTTTGCCCGGTCAAAGAATACGGAACAGAAACCGATTCTTGTTCAGAAACTCATTCACCAAACGCAAAAAATTCTCCAGCATTCACTCCCTCCGTCTATTGCCGTGTCGGTCTCGATGGATGACAATAATGCCGTCGTCAACGGTGATATCCATCAGCTTCATCAAGCCATTGTTAATCTTGCCATTACCGCGCAGCACAGGATGCCCGACGGCGGGGCGATAGTACTTAAAACTGCGATCGCAGCGCCGGACGCAATGAAGGACCGTATCCACTTTCCTGAGGGGAAAGAGTTTATTGTGATTGCGGTCGGCGACAACGGGAAAGAATTGGATGAGTACAGCCGGCGGCGAATATTCGAACCGTTCTTCAACGCGCGCGCGACCGACCAGAATGTAGGATTGAGGCTCTCGGTTGCCTACGGAATTATCCAGCAGCACGGCGGATTCATCGACGTACAGAGCGAGGAGGGAAAAGGAACGACTATTTCTCTCTTCTTACCTGTCGTGTCGCATCAAGAGCCGGAGGAATTCCAGAAACCAGCAGAGACAATCCAGGGAGGACATGAGTGTATTCTCATCGTTGACGACGAAGAATCATTCCGGCAGATCTACGAACATGGCTTGGTTTCGTTCGGTTACAGAGTGTTCACCGCAGAGGACGGCGAAGAAGCGTTTGCGGTATACAAGCGGTATCAATCGGAAATCGATTTGGTTGTAAGCGATTTATCGATGCCCAAAATGAACGGCGAGGAATTGTTCGTTAAGCTTCTCGCACTGAACCCATCCGTGAAAACAATCCTTGCAACCGGGGCGATTGACCTCAAAGCCAAAGCGGAATTCTTGCGACATGGGGGTGAGCGATATTCTCATGAAACCATTTTTGCTCGACGAACTGATGTCGTCGGTCAGGAAAGTGCTGGATGCTCGCTAGATGAATATTCTTTTTGTCTGCACCGCTAATATCTGCCGGAGCGCAATGAGCGCAGCGATTCTGAAGAAAGTGCTTTTAGAAAACGGCATGCAGTTCTCAATTCTTGTCGACTCTGCGGGGACTGAAGCATTGGTTGAATCGCCTTCCGAAGAGACTACCATTGATGTTTGTAAAAGGCATGGTATTGATATCTCGATGCACAGGGGACAACAGATAACGAACGTCATGGTTCACGACGCGTCGATCATTCTCTGCATGGCGGAAGCACACAGAAGAATTATCCGAGGAATTTTCCCGCAATGGGAACGAAAAATTTTACTGTTGAAGGAATTCGGAATGGCCGAAACTCCGCAGCATCCTTCCATCGATGACCCTACGGGAAGGGCAAAGAAAAAATACGAAAAATGCTTTTTGGAACTTGAGGCCGAGATTACCAGGATTTTCCCGATTCTCAAAGAGCTGGTGCAGCAGGAAAAGCCCCGACAGCTCTCCGTTTTGCACCATCCCCCGCGCAACTAAAAAAACGATTTTGTATATTTGCAGTACACGAGCGAGGGCTGTATGCCACGCAATGACCATGTCTGGGGAATTATACTTGCCGCCGGCGACGGGAAAAGGTTGAAGCAATTTATCCGCACGCGGTTCAATTCTGATTGTCCTAAACAGTTTTGTGCTTTTACCGGGACCCGCTCGATGCTTGCTCACACCATAGCCCGGGCGGAGTTGTTTATTCCTGCGGACCGAATCATTGTAACCGTCAACAACAAGCAAAGTTCGTACGCCGTACACGATGTTTCCGGATTGGAGCAAGCGAATGTCATCGTGCAGCCATCGAACAAGGAAACCAGTGCAAGCATCCTTCTTCCGTTGCTGCACGTTCTTCGACGGGATCCCGATGCGTGCGTTGTCATTTTTCCGTCAGACCACTTTATTATTGAAGAAAAACGGTTCATGGACAACGTCGCCGCCGCGGCAGAATTTGTCGACCGCCATTCGAAATACCTGCTTCTCCTTGGAGTTGAACTGCATGAGTTTTACAGAGACTACGGCTGGATTGAAACAAGCATGAAGATTGCGGACATCGAGGGCTGCGAAGTTTTTCGCGTTAAACGCTTTTTGGAAAAGCCGAACACTCAAAAAATCAGTACGGTGCAGCAGGAGCATTGTTTACTCAATACTATGGTTTTTGCCGGTGCAGCATCAATGGTTCTAAGAAAATTCCGGCTCCTCACGCCGTCGGTTTTTCATGCGTTCAAGAAAATCGACGCCAGCCTTCTCTCGCCTCATGAAGCAGCGACTGTGAAAGAAGTTTACTCAACGCTTCCTTCCGTCGATTTTTCCGCGGCGATTCTGGAACATGACGCGCACGGTCTCGCAGTCCTGCGCGTCAAAGACGTGTACTGGAGCGACTGGGGAAACCCCGAAAGAATTCGCACGGACATTGCACGGATGAAAAACGGGATCGAAACGTAAATACCGGTTGTTAACCCGCCGGATCATAAAAAACTTGTTTTCACACTTTGAAAGGTACGGACAATGGGAATCAATGCAGGATATCTTCTTTTAGGACTGGCGGCAGGTGTTCTGAGCGGGTTTATCGGAATAGGAGGAGGAATCCTGATCGTTCCGGCGCTCGTGCTCATCTTCGGATTTTCCCAGCAACAGGCACAAGGAACATCGCTTGCGATCCTGCTGCCGCCCATCGGTATTCTCGCTGCGTGGACGTACTACCAACACGGATTTGTGGATATTAAGGTGGCTTTGATTATTGTGGCAGGATTTGTCGTTGGGGGATGGGTCGGAGCGCGGTACGCTACCTCATTATCAAATGAAGTATTGGGAAAAGCGTTTGGCGTTGCGCTGATGGTTATTGGACTAAAGATGTTTATCGGAAAATAAAAGGAACAACATGAAGCAGTGCTCTCCTCAAAAAAAACTCCCTAAGATGTCTTAGGGAGTTTTGGGCTCCACATATCTGTCTGAAGTACACTCCTTACTAAAGTTATGCGGTTTGAAAATGCCTCGTTGAGCAGGCGCAGATCACTTTTCCATCATACCATTTCTTATTTAACCACTATCTCATCCACAAATATCCAGGAATCGCCTTCTACTGAAGGATACCATGCAGGCAGCGATTTGATTCCGGCAATACTAAACCGGACATAACGGATGTTCTGCAAGTTTTCAGTAAAACGGAAATTCCGGATGGTCTCTTCTTTTTTTTGATCGCCTTCCACCCGCTGTGTCCCTGATTCAAACCATGAAACGCTGTCAGACGAGACTTCGCATGTTACGGAAACAGGATGAAGGATCCAGTTCATCGGGTCGTACAGCGTACTGATGTTTACAAAATGGGGAGATGAAATCGAGCCTAAATCAAGCGTAAGGTGAAAATCGGTGTGTTCCCAGGCCAGCCAGTGTGCTCGATAATCGCTGGCACCCTGCACTCCGTTGGTAAGAACAGCCGGATCGCCCTTGCTGTATTTCGGACTGGGCATCGGTAAAGCAATCACTTTTTTCCGGAACGCGATGTCGTCGTCCACTTTCACATCAATGAAAAGCAGTGTCGTTTTATAATACTCTTCCGGAGTCAGCCCAGCCTCCTTCAATGTCTGTACGCCATTGGCCTTGCATGTTGCATAAAAATCTTCCAGCATCTTTTTCATGTCTGGACGAAGCGCGAATGTATTGCTATCTCCACTGTACCAGCCGCGGCTGCCGAACATGTCATCCTTGGCGATCTCCATGGCGGCATACTCAATGGGCAGCCTTGCAACCTTTACCCGTTGGAGTGTCTCCGGCTGATCCTTTACCGAAGATTCAGCCTCATCAAAGAACTTGTTATAGGCGGCCATGTTGCCGGCCGAAAGGAAAGAGCCGGCATGTGCCGTTGGCGGTTCGAAAATATCGAGTCGCTCTCCCGAACGAATGCACTCCCCTTCAAGGCGCTCGATATACCGGCGAATCCACGGAGAAGCCTTGCCGTAATACCCATTTAAAAAATCGTCAATCACAGAATCGGCATTGATATTTGGATTCCACAGCAGGCGTGAAATCAAATAGCTTTTTAGCTCGGAGAATTCATGACCGACATCCGTGTCCGATTGCTGGAAATGTTCATGTGCACCGTTCCTCGTGAAGAATTGGATGTTGGGCTGCAGCACGTGGAGGTTCGGAAATGGACTCACATGATGGGAAAAATTCACAGTGTAATCCCACAGGTAAATGTGTTTGCTGATTTTTCCCCAGTCGGCAAAATCCTTTACAAACTGCCGGCTCGCGGTGTCCGATTCGATGCTCTTGCTCCGATTCAGTTCGATGGTGCAGAGCATGATTTGCACATTATCGCGCGGCCTGGTCGCCTTCGGCGCTGACCGTGAATATTCATAAGCAAGCGTCGAGATGATTTTGTCCGGAAATTGTTCGGCGATTTTATTAACGAACCGGATGATGGGTCCCGCGGGCGAACCTTCCTCTTCCATCGCAGCCTTGCACGCAGGGCATTGACAATAAGAAATAATATCGTTCTGACTCACCGACCAGATTGTTTTATCCGGCTGCTTGGCCATCTCCTTCCTCAACTCTTCAATGACGATTCTCGGGACATCTGGATTTGAGAGGCAAGGCTCGTCGACTATTCTTTTGCCGTTGACCAGGGCAAAATATTCCGGATTGGTTTTGAAATACCGCTCCGGGGGAATCAGCCTGCCGAGCGTATGCACCATAAAGCCGTCGGCAAATATGTCATCGACGTTATCGAGTCGCTGCCAGGTCTTGTAAGCGTCATCCCGGCTGAAACGGCCGTAGACAACCCGGAAAGCATTTGCCGGTTGGTCGGCAACGTGAATACGTCCAAGGGCAATCGTGCTTTTTTGAGGAACATATTCAACGGTCGGGCTGTACTTTCTGCATCCTAAATATTTTTCGAGGAACTCAATGACTCCGTAAACAGTGCCTTTATGCTCACCGCCCAGTATGAGTAATTTCCCATTTTGCGTACTAATCTGGAACCCGTCTGCAGCGAGAGTATCCCTCAGTTTTCGCCATTGCTTATCATTCGTGCGGTTAGAAAATCCAACTAAGATCTCATTTCTTACCGGTCTCTCCTGATCGGTATAGATTGGAAGTGTAGCTCCTGAAATTTTATGAATATATTCCTGGAGAAGTCTCGCTGCGTGGTTCTCATTGACCGAAGAATGAGCTGCGGTGACGATGCTGTATTTCGGTTCCCCGTCCTTTACTAAAATCAATGGTTTATTTTGTTGGCCGAATGATGCAGCGCACAGAAGCATTGCAGAGACGATCGTCTTGACACGTAATGTTTTCATTGCACAAGCTTCATTTGGCGAGCAACACTATTTTCCTGAATAATATCTAATTGTACAAATTATTTCTCATTAATGATGCCCGCACGAAATCACAAATAGAGCTAAATGATCCTGAAAGTCAGAAAAAATGAAATTCAGGCTTTCATTTCCAGGCTTGACCGACAAATAGATGATAAAAGGGAAAAAATCGGTGAGCGCGCACTGGCTGGAGAACCGGCGGTATTCGAGGGACTGTACCTTGGTGCTCCAATTGAAAACAAACTTATCTTTAAAAGAGCAATGAACGCTCTCAAGAATTTGGTTTGTTCACTCCCAGGTTTGAACGAATGTAATTTTCAGGAAACTCGACAATTTTCGTAATCAAAGATGCCAGGCTTTGTTGACAAATTACCGATCCTTTTTCCGGTTCCCCTTTTCTGGTTGTTTCATAATCCACCTCATCAGCATTGGTAAACCAGGTTGGTCTCAGAATAGTGTATTCAAGGTCTGAAACTTCTATCACATCAGCAGCTTTTCGGTAAGGCTTTAAAACAGATTTTAAAGGAACATCATAGATACCTATTGAACTTATAAGAATGAGCTTCTTAACCCCATTTTCGTCCATTGCTTTCACAATGTTTATTGCCATTGCCTCCAGGTCGCCTGCAAGATTTGCATAAACAATATCCTGCCACGTTATGGCATTTTTAAGTTGCTTAAAATCCAGAACGTTGCCTTCAACGAAACGGCACTTGGAAAGATCATTGTTTCTTAATCTGCTTTTGTTGCGCAGAAACAAGGTCAGATTGACACCATTTTTTTTACTAAAAGATCAATGACATGTTTTGCGATATTGCCGGTGGCGCCTAAGATGATTACATTTTTCATTTCTGCATGAATTTAAGTTAGTTTTTCAATGAAGTCATATCAATTACAAAACGATAATGTACATCGCCTTTTTGCAACCGATCAAAGGCTTCGTTGATTTGCTGAATTTTGATTAATTCAATATCGGCTGTAATATTGTGTTTGGCACAGAAGTCTAACATCTCCTGGGTTTCAGCAATGCCGCCAATGTTTGAACCTGAAAAACTATGGCGTCCCGAAACAACACTGAAAGCATTTACTTCAAGTGGTTCCGGCGGCAATCCTACTAGGACCACGCTACCATCATGTCTCAGAAGATTAAGGTAAGTATTAACATCGTGTTTGGCCGAAACAGTATCAATAATGAAATGCATCCTGCGGGCATATTTTTTCATTTGTTCAGCGTCGCTAGATAGGACAGCTTCATCTGCTCCCAGGCGTTTTGCATCTTCAACTTTAGAAGGCGATGTAGTAAACACAACCACATGAGATCCCATGGCTTTGGCTATTTTAATCGCCACGTGCCCTAAACCTCCTATACCTAAAATACCGACCATTGTACCGGGACAGGCCAGCCAGTGTTTCAAAGGGGAATACACGGTAATGCCGGCACAAAGCAAAGGTGCGGCCGATGCCAAATCGAGAGTTTCCGGTACATGTAGCACATACTTCTCATTGGCTACATAGGTTTCAGAAAAACCGCCGTAGGTTGCACCTCCTAAAATTTTATCCGGGCTATTGAACGAAAAGGTTACTCCTTCATTGCAAAATTGCTCCAAATCCTCTTCGCAGTTTTCACACTTGCCGCAAGAATCAATTATGCACCCTATACCTGCGAGATCTCCAACCTTGAACATTTTGACATGCTCACCAACCTTGGTTACTTTTCCCACAATCTCATGACCGGGAACTAAGGGATACATAGCATGTCCAAAATCATTATTGATCTGATGTAAATCTGAATGACAAATACCGCAGTAGAGGATATTCATTTCCACATCGTGAGGTAATAGTTCTCTACGATTAATACTCATTGGATGCAAAGGAGCAGTAGCAGCCTCTGTTCCGTAAGCTCTTATGTTCTTTGTTTTCATATTTATCAATGTTGTTTGTTTTTTTACTCTATCACTACGCGTTCCCAAATTCAAATGGGTTAGACATGATTTTAGATGTCCAGTTTTCTATTACCTAACCACTTCACCATTTCTGGATCACGATGGTCGAAAAACAAGCTTTTCGTTGTGTCGAGCGATACAATCGCATCCATATCTTCAGGGCTTAGTTCGAAATCGAAAATGTTGAAGTTCTCAATAATTCTTTCCTTACGAACTGATTTTGGAATAACAACTATCCCTCTTTGTGTCAGCCACCGCAAAATTACTTGAGCAACGGTTTTGTTGTATTTTCCACCGATAGAAAGCAGCAATTCATTTCTGAAAATGTTGTTTTTGCCTTCAGCAAATGGACCCCACGATTGAATTTGAACATTGTTTTCTTTTAAGAATTTTTGTGTTTCAATTTGCTGACAGAAGGGATGTGTTTCGATCTGATTTATCGCAGGAACCACGTTGTTATGAAGTATTAAATCCATTATCCTGTCTGGTTGGAAGTTGGCAACACCTATTGCTCTTACTTTTCCTTCTCGATACAAATCTTCCATGGCTCGCCAAGAACCATAAATGTCTCCGTACGGCTGGTGAATCAGATACAGGTCCAGATAGTCCAACTGCAATCTCTTCAACGATTTTTCGAAAGCCTTCTTAGTGCTTTCATCCCCGGCATTCTGAATCCAAAGCTTTGTGGTAATGAACAGTTCTTTCCTTGCCACACCACTTTTTTTGATTGCTTCGCCAACAGCCTTTTCATTCATATATGCTGCCGCAGTATCGATTAAACGATAGCCGGTTTGTAAAGCATCAAGAACGCATCTCTCACATTCTCCAGCATTAGTTATCTGAAAAACGCCGAACCCTAATATGGGCATTTCCACACCGTTGTTTAATACAACCTTTTGCATAATTTTCCTTTTGATTGTCTTTTACTCCGGTATTACTTCATTTAAACATTTTATTGCATTTAAAGTCCTTGGGTATCCCACATAAGGCAACAATTGTGTCATCACGCTTAGTAGTGTTTTTTTATCGTTACCAACATTCACATTGCCCTGAATATGCCCTTTTATTTGAGGTTCGGTTCCGCCCAAAGCTATAAGCATAGAAAGAGTTAAAAGCTCTCTTGTTTTTATATCCAATCCTTTTCTGGTGTAGTAATCTCCGAAACAATTTGCTGATAGATATTTTTGGATATGAAGTTGATTTTTGGGCGACTCGTTATACATTTTATCAATCATCTCACCAAAGATCCGTTTTTGCACTTCTAATCCCTTTGCATATCGTGTCTCCGGTAAAGTTGTAGATTGACCTTCTAATGGCAATTGTATTCCTCTGCTTTGCAATATTTCATTTGTGGCATGAATAAAATCCAGAACTTTTGCAATACCCACATACGGTACGGACTGGTATAAAACTTCTTTAATTTCAATGGGTGTTATCCCAACATTAATCGCGGCGCCAAGCATCGCTTTATATTCGCTTAATGCCTGACTTGCAATAGTTGATGCTAAAATTATCATTACCCTTGTTCTTGTATCCAAGTTTCCATAACTGATTACTTCATCAAAAGCAAAGTTGTCAAAAACTTCGATCAGTTCCGGGTCTGTTGTTTGTAGTGTTGATCTATGCTTGGGAAACAACTCTTCGTGATTTCTGATTGCAGTTTCGGTCAGGTTCGCTTTTTGAGGTTTAGAACGTGCAGGCTGGCAACTGTAATATTCTTCATCTGTAACTGGCGACAACCATTCCACAGCACCTTCTTTTGTGTTGTTAGTAACCACGATATGAGTGAAACTGCTGTCGTGCGCTGCACCATGCCAGTGTTCGACATGAGATGGGATAACAACGACATCGCCTCTCGTAAGTAACCGTGCGGGTTTACCTTTTTCTTGATAGTAGCCTTTGCCATCGGTAACGAGCAGGATTTGTCCCGCCGGATGCGTGTGCCAGTTGTTTCTGCAACCCGGCTCAAAAACGACATTGCCGATTGCATAACTTCCCGTTTCATCCTGCGGAACCAAAATTTTCAGCCATGCCGTACCGGTGAAGTAATCGGCAGATGTTTTTTCACCTTTCGGGAAAATTGCATTTTGATTTTCTAACATATTCATAACAGTCCTTTATTTTATAGACCTGTTCTTTTTTCCAATTCTTCCGGATAGCGGTTGCCCACTACGGTGATTTTTTTAAGTGCCGACGTAATGTCGTTCAATTCTTTTGGAGTCAATTTGATATTCGCTGCACCAATATTTTCTTGCAAGCGATTCAGTTTCGTTGTTCCTGGAATTGGAACAATCCACGGCTTTTGGGCAAGAAGCCAGGCGAGTGCAATTTGCGCAGGTGTCGCCTTCTTCCGCTTTCCAATCCTAACGAGCATATCAACCACGGCTTGATTCGCTTTTCGATTCTCAGAAGTAAAGCGAGGGACAATGTTGCGGAAGTCGGATTTGTCAAACGTCGTTTTCTCGTCGATCTTTCCCGTGAGGAAACCTTTCCCAAGCGGGCTGAATGGAACGAATCCGATCCCAAGCTCCTCGAGCGCTGGCAACACTTCCTCTTCAGGGCGTCTCCACCACAGCGAGTATTCACTCTGAACCGCAGTAACAGGTTGTATTGCATGTGCTCTGCGAATCGTCTTAACCCCAGCCTCAGAAAGACCGAAATGCTTAACTTTTCCTTCCCGAATTAAGTCCTTCACGGCACCAGCCACGTCTTCAATTGGCACGCTGGTGTCAACGCGATGTTGGTAGAACAGATCAATGGCATCGATCTTGAGTCGTTTCAGTGAAGCCTCAGCAACTTGCTTGATGTGCTCCGGCCGGCTATCCTGGCCCGTCTGTTCGCCTTTGGGCCCGAATTTGAAACCGAATTTTGTGGCTATCACTACTTGTCCGCGGAAGGGAGCAAGCGCTTCGCCAACAAGTTCTTCGTTTGTGAACGGGCCGTACGCTTCGGCTGTGTCGAAAAAAGTAACTCCTTTTTCGACCGCCGAACGAATAAGGGAGATCATCTCTTTTCTTTCAGGGAAAGGTGCATAGGAAAAGTTCATACCCATACAACCGAGTCCGAGGGCCGAGACTTCCAGTTCGCTTTTTCCCAATTTACGCTTTTCCATTGTTTCTCCTTTCAATTGTTCTTATAGCTCAATCACTGTATATCGAATCCAAAGTGTATCGTTCTTGCGCTGCTCGACGGATCTGAGTTTTAGAGGAACGGCTTCTTTTATTGCCGGGTTTACGCCATCGAACATGGCCGGGATATCATGGCGGCCGTCAATGCCGGGAACCACCAGAATGCTAACCTCATCGACGAGATGTGCCTCGAGGAACGCCCCGTTAATGTGGCCACCTCCTTCGAGCAGCAACGTTTTAATTCCGAAATGTTCGCCAAGCAAGTCCACCGCTCGAGCCAGATCCACAGAGGTTGCCCCGGTGACGATGTAGGATATTTCTTTTTCACGCAGCATCGATAGATAATCTTCCGGAACACGCTCACTGACAACGCAGATGAGGTGATCGCCGTCGATATCACTACCCGACCAACGGAGCTTGCCGGTTGTATCAATCGAGACGGCATAGGATTTGGCCCGCCGCGCGACATAGACGGACTGAGGTCCGGCAGGCTTGTTCAACGTGGAAACGAATAGCTCTTCCTCCGCGAAGTGCTGCTGCATCGTTGTGCGTCCACAAACCCAGGCGTCACCATTCAACATTGCACCGGTAGCTTCGTATTCGCCGCTCCTTGTGACCGCTCTGAGAGCGTCGCCATCGATCTTGCCGTCAACAGAGGAGAGCATGTGGCAAATGACGTAAGGTCTCATATCAAATTCTTTCCATTTCTCGTTCTTTTGAACCTACAGTTTTCTACAACAAATATAAAAATTACCATACGAAACAACTATCCCATTACTACTGATTGATTGCCTAATCCTCCAAATGAGTAGAGTTTTATGCTATTATTACGTATCATAAGTTAAACGAAGGAGTGAAGAATGATGAAGACAACAGGAACGGACACTATGAAAAACCTTCTCGCTACAGCATTACGGTACTGCATCGGTGAAGGGACACATCCCACGCCCCTGCCGGAACTCTCTGTGATCAGAAGGGAAAAAAGAACCCAAGCCACACTTGGAATGTATACCCCTTCCGTTTGTTTTGTTCTGCAGGGAGAAAAAATTGTGTGGAGTGGGAACAAGATGTATCGGTATAACCCTGCAACGTATCTGGTTAGCTGCATCGATGTTCCTGCCATTTTCCAAGTAGTTTCGGCGACATCAAAGCAACCCTACATCGGACTCAAACTTGAGCTTCAACCCTCGGTGGTGTACGAGATATTGCAGGAGACACACTCTGCCGAAATTCAGAATGAAAACACTGAAGGAGGGTTTTTTGTGGAAAAGGTGACTGCGGAACTTGCGGACGCTTTTACTCGATTGATGAGGACACTGGAGAACAAGAATGATCTGAATGTGCTCGCCCCTTCTATCATCCGGGAGATTCATTACCGTCTGATGCTCTCACGTTTTGGCATTAAGATCCGGCAGCTGGGAGTGGTCGGGAGTAAGACGCAGAGGATAGGAAGGGTGCTAGATCAACTCCAGAAGGAGTATGCAGCTCCGCTGAGGGTTACCGACCTAGCGCGAATGGCGAGCATGAGTCCATCGTCTTTTCACCTTCACTTTCGCCAAGTCACAAGCATGAGCCCGCTGCAATATCAAAAACAGATCCGGCTTCAAGAAGCCCGTCGGCTGCTGAGCATCGAACCTTTAGATGCAGCGAGTGTTGCGTTCAAGGTCGGTTATGAAAGCCCGTCTCAATTTAGCCGCGAGGTACAGGAGACTTTTTGGACAGCCGCCAATGCGCGATATGGATCAACTTCGGATGCTGGTGCCAGCTCAAGACTAAAAAATAAAATGGATGGAAATAAAAAAACCGGATGGCGAACAAAATTCGCACATCCGGTCTCATCGCTCCGCGAGTAGGGCTCGAACCTACAACCCTGCGGTTACAGTTTATCCAACGTTTTCACGCCGGCCTGGACTATCTCATCATCCCACTGTTGCTGGGAGTCGGGCGCTTCTGAGGCTTATTGGTGAGAATCCTCATCCTCTAGTCTCTGCACGTTTTCCGCTACGATCTTTCTCTTCACGGAACTTCGCTCAGGATTACCATCTTCTGCTGAAAGCAGAAATTAGGCTTCCCTGAATTCACCCGATTATTCAATCCCGATTACTCGGGAAGGCTGCAACACCCGCGTGAAGTTCTCGATGACAATTTGCGCATATCATTGCACATTTATCTAATTCCTCTTTCACCCTGATCCAACTTCTTGTATATCCTTTTGAAGAGATACCGAAGTCCTTTTTATTTTGTTCAAGATGATGGAATTCGAGAGCTTCCGCACATTTTGCATAACCGCAAAGTTCACAACAACCGCCTTTGTATGCAATTGCCTTCGCTCGAAGTTTCTTTCGCCGCTTACTGACCGCGGAAATAAGATACCTTCTCCTGTCGGCATATGTGCGGGAGTCTTTCATCACGCAGAACCTACAGCCGCATGCTCTACCATTGAGCTATCGCGGAGTAGAGCGTTGAATTCATATAACACTTGCATAATCTCCCCTTGTGCTGCAATTATTGCGAAATGATATATTTCGTTCAACTCCAAAAAGATATCCAAAACATTGCAGAAAGTCAAGCCACAATTGCCCATTTAGCGATGAAATCGTGGAATCTTTTCCCAAAACTCCGATTTCTTGACACCCCTCCTATTTTTATTTATATTAACTACAGGGGATTGCCGATGAAACCTCTTCATAGAGAAGCGTGTTTAATATATGTATCAAGAGTGACTATAAAAAACCTAAAGGAAAGTAAATGGAAGGAAATTTCTCCAACCGAGTACAAGATGTCATCCGATTAAGCCGCGAAGAAGCCCTCCGCCTTGGTCACGATTATATCGGCACAGAACATTTATTGCTTGGAATAATCCGTGAAGGAGAAGGCATTGCGGTGAAGATTCTCCGCAATCTCGGGTGTGATCTCTATAAGCTGAAAAAGGCGATCGAAGATACCGTGAGGACATCGGGCGGGACGCTGACCATCGGAAATATTCCACTCACAAAGCAAGCCGAGAAGGTCCTCAAGATCACCTACCTCGAAGCAAAGCTCTATAAATCCGATGTCATCGGGACGGAGCATTTGCTGCTATCGCTCCTGCGCGACGATGATAATATCGCAGCGCAGATCATGCACCAGTTTAACG
Source organism: uncultured Bacteroidota bacterium (assembly GCA_963843065.1). GTDB lineage: Bacteria > Bacteroidota > Ignavibacteria > UBA10030 > UBA8401 > JAGVPT01. The sequence continues at coordinate 30,959 of CAWJKX010000150.1, read as the reverse complement.
TTCACTACGATGTCGTGCGGAACGAGCTCGATAATATTATCAGCGGCAAACCGTCGGCGCCGCCGCAGGCTCATCAGGCCGCAGAAAAGAAGCAGGACAAATCAAAAACACCGGTGCTCGATAATTTTGGGCGCGACCTTACAAAATTGGCAGTCGAAGGCAAACTTGACCCGGTTGTAGGGCGTGAAAAGGAAATTGAACGGGTGGCGCAGGTGTTGAGCCGCCGGAAGAAAAACAATCCAGTCTTGATCGGTGAACCGGGTGTGGGTAAAACCGCTATCGCCGAAGGCTTGGCAAATCGCATTGTCCAGAAAAAGGTTTCTCGGGTTCTTCATGACAAGCGTGTTGTCACGCTCGACCTTGCCGCCCTTGTTGCCGGTACGAAGTACCGCGGCCAGTTCGAAGAACGAATGAAAGCGGTGATGAACGAGCTTGAAAAAGCGAAGGACGTCATTTTATTCATCGACGAACTTCACACAATCGTCGGTGCGGGGGGCGCCTCGGGATCTCTCGACGCATCGAACATGTTCAAGCCGGCCCTGTCGCGCGGGGAACTGCAGTGTATCGGCGCCACAACGCTGGACGAATACCGCCAGTACATCGAAAAGGACGGTGCGCTCGACCGCCGTTTCCAAAAGATCATGGTCGACCCGACGACGGTTGACGAAACGATCCAGATCCTGAAGAACATCAAACATAAATATGAAGAGCATCACGGCGTGCACTATTCCGACGAGGCGATCATCTCTGCGGTCCGTTTGAGCGACCGCTACATTACCGACAGAAACCTTCCCGACAAAGCGATCGACGTCATGGACGAAGCCGGCGCCCGCGTGCATCTCGCGAACATCGTCGTGCCGCAAGAAATTCTCCATCTCGAAGAAGAGATTGAAAAGATTAAGCAGTCGAAGAATCAGGTCGTGAAGAATCAAAATTTTGAAGAAGCCGCACGGCTCCGCGACCTCGAAAAGAAACTATTGAGCGATTTGGAAATTGCTAAACGAGAATGGGAATTAAAAGCACAGGACACGGTCTACCAGGTGAGCGATGAGAGTGTCTCCGATGTTGTTGCGATGATGACGGGCATTCCGGTCAACAAAATTGCCGAATCAGAATCGGAAAAGCTTCTGAAGATGGACACCGTCCTCCGCACGCAGATCATCGGCCAGGATGAGGCGTTGACACAGCTGACGAAAGCGATCCGCCGGACGCGCGCCGGGCTAAAAGATCCTCGGCGGCCGATCGGCTCGTTCATTTTCCTTGGACCGACCGGCGTCGGCAAGACCGAGATGGCGAAAGCGCTTGCCCGGTACCTGTTCGATTCTGAGGATGCATTGATTCGCATCGACATGAGCGAGTACATGGAGAAGTTTTCCGTATCGCGTCTTGTCGGAGCGCCCCCAGGATATGTCGGCTACGAAGAAGGCGGACAGTTGACGGAAAAAGTCCGCCGCAAGCCGTACGCCGTTGTGCTGCTCGACGAGATCGAAAAAGCGCATCCCGACGTCTTCAATATTCTGCTCCAGGTGCTCGACGACGGAATTTTGACCGACAGCCTGGGCCGGCGTGTCGATTTCAAGAACACGATCCTGATTATGACGTCAAACATCGGCGCGCGCGATATTAAGTCGAGCGGCGGTTTCGGCTTCGGGGATAATACCATTCAGGATAAATACAAGGCGATGAAGAACATGATCGAGGAAGCGTTAAAGAGGGTGTTTAATCCGGAATTCCTCAACCGCGTCGACGATACGATCGTCTTTCATTCGCTGGAAAAATCGCACATCATGCAGATCATCGACATTGCGGCAAAGGATTTGTTCAAACGGATGAGCTCGATGAATATTACGATCGAACTCAACAAACCGGCGAAGGAATTTCTTGCCGAAAAGGGATTTGACCCGGCGTTCGGAGCACGTCCGCTGCGCCGCGCTCTCCAAAAATACGTGGAAGACCCTGTCTCAGAAGAAATTCTGAAGGGGAAATTCAGCGACGGCAGCAAGATTAAAGTGAAATTCAACAAAAAAACGGAACAATTGAAGTTCATCGACGCGAACAAGAACCGCAAAAAAGAAGAGCCTAAAAAAGAAGAAGAGAAAAAAGCGGACGTAACATAGCAAGCAATGGTGTTGTACAGAAAAGGCCCGTTGAGCAATGCTGAACGGGCTTTTTTTATTCTCGCTTGTCGTTATTTTTTTTGCCGGTAGAATCCGATAAGGTCGGTGTTGGCCGGCGTTCCGCCGAGCTGCCGAATCATCGAAGTGATTTGGCCGCGGTGGTATGTGCCATGGTTGACGAGATGCTGGAGCGCCTGCCACAGCACGTTGCTCACCGGTTCGCCTTTGATGACTAAGAAGGTAGATTTTTGCTGAAGTTGTTCTTCAGTGAGAGAGTGAATGTAAGTAAGCATGCTTTTCTCTACTTCTCCCCATTTTGATTTGACAGACGCGTAATCCGGCAAGTCGGCCACTTTAAGGAATTTTGGACTTGCCGTGCCGGTGAACCGCTGCAGCCAAACATCCTCCGCCGCACAGATGTGAACGAGTGTGCCATGAAGATTTCCAAAGCTCGTTTTCAAATCGTTGTAGAGCAATTCTTCCGAAAGCGAGTCAACCGCACCCAGCATTCTTCCTTTTGCCCAATAGTTGAATTCGTACAGTAGGTTGATGTCGTTGAGGGTCATACCGTTCCTTGTCATTGATTGAGTGAAGAATTTTCTTTCAGTTTGGCTAAGATTTTCAATGCCTCGAGCGGTGTCAACGAGTCGATGTCCAGTTTGTTGAGCGTTGCGCGCAGCTCGTCATCTTTCATTTCGAACATCGTGAGTTGGATCTTATCGCCGGTATTTTGGCTGGTTGTTCTTCTGGCCCCGGCGCGGAGATGTAGGACATCTTGAAGATTTCCTGTATCTTCTGAACGGTGAGGACGGAGCTGAGTGTCTTCAAGATTATTGAGGATTTTTTTTGCCCGCTCCGTTAGTTCTTCCGGCAAACCTGCCATCTTCGCGACCTGGATTCCGTATGAATGGTCGGCTGTCCCGGGCGTGACGGTATGCAGGAAAACAACCTTATCGCCGTATTCGCGCACATCCACCTTATAATTTTTGATGCGGGGAAAAAGCTCCGCCAGTTCGTTCAGTTCGTGGTAGTGTGTCGCGAACATCGTCCGGGCCCCGATGTGTTCGTGCAGATACTCTGTCAGCGCCCAGGCGATGCTGATGCCGTCGAACGTGCTCGTGCCGCGGCCGACTTCGTCCAGAAGAATCAGGCTTCGCGACGTCGCGCGGTTGACGATGTTTGCGGCTTCGTGCATCTCCACGAGAAACGTGCTTTCACCGGAAGCAATATTGTCGCTTGCGCCCACGCGGGTAAAAATATTATCGACCAAACCGATCACTGCTTTTTTCGCGGGGACAAAACTTCCGATCTGCGCAAGCAGGACAATCAACCCGACTTGCCGGAGGTAAGAGGATTTCCCGCTCATGTTCGGACCCGTGATGATCAGAATTTGATTTTCGGTGGTATCGATCGACACCGAATTCGAAACATATTGTTCCCCTACGGGTAAAAGGATTTCGATAACGGGATGTCGTCCGCCTTCGATACACAGCTGCGTTGAGTCGTTTACTTCCGGCAGCACGTATTGATTTGCTACGGCTACTTGAGCAAGCGACACGAGGCAATCGATCACGGCAATTTGTTGAGCATTCTGCTGGATGGTTCCGGCGTGAGAAGCGACAAGCATCCGCAGTTCGTTGAAGAGCGTCGTTTCCAACGCGAGAATTTTTTCTTCCGCGTGAAGGATCTTTTCTTCGTACTCTTTCAGCTCCGGGGTGATAAACCGCTCGGCATTCGTCATCGTCTGCTTGCGGATGTAATCGGCGGGGACTTTCTCTTTGTGCGTGTGCGTGATCTCGATGTAATAACCGAACACATTGTTGAAGCCGATCTTGAGCGACGAAATCCCCGTTCGCTCCCGCTCTTTTTTCTGCATGTTTGCGACCCACTCTTTTGCCGAATGCGCGAGCGCTGTCAGTTCGTCCAATTCAGCATTGTATCCACGCCGGATGACGCCGCCGTCGGCAAAATTTATGGGGGGAGCGTCGACGATCGCGCGTTCAATAGCATCGGCAACCGAGTCGATTGGCTGGAGGGCTGAGTTAATCTCGGAACAGGGAATTGTCGTTACATCATTGAGAATGGTTTTCAGTGCCGGAATGCGGCGCAGAATATATTTCATAGCGACCATATCGCGCGGGTTCGCCCTGCCGGTTGCGATCTTTGCGATGAGGCGTTCCAGGTCTCCGATTTCAGCGAGTACGGCCGAAATCTTCTTCCGGGTTGAATCATTTTCGACGAACGTCGCCACTCCGCCGGAGCGCCATTGGATTTGGTCGAGGCTTTTCAACGGATGCGAGATCCACTTTTTTAGGAGCCTTCCCCCCATCGGCGTGAGGCATCGGTCAAGCACGGAGAACAATGTCCCGTCGGATGTCCCGCCGAGCGACGAAGTGATCTCGAGGTTGCGTTTTGTCGATGCATCGAGGACGATGATGTCGGAGATGTTGTGAGGGACGATTTTCTGGATATGTGCGAGGTTGGATTTCTGAGTCTCGTTGAGATAATGCATGACGGAACCCGCCGCCGCGATGCCGACCGTCATTGTATCGACGCCGAACCCTTTCAGCGATTGAGTATGAAAATGGCGGACGAGCGTTTCGTACCCGTAATCGAAATGAAAAACCCAATCGTCGATAGTAGTGAAAAGACCGCTGTAGCATGTCCTCAAAAGATGCTGTAGCGCATCCTTATCTCTTTTCTGGACAATGATTTCAGACGGAGTAATGGAATTGATTTGCTGTTCAAGAGCGCGGAACGGAATTTCTGCCGTTGCAAACTCGCCGGTGGATATATCGACGTATGAAAACCCGATGGTGTCATCGCCGGTCGCCACGGCAGAAGGAAGAGCGATTGCCGCCAGATAATTGTTCTGTTTCTGGTCGAGCACTTTGTCCGAAAACGCAACCCCCGGTGAAACAACTTCGATCACATCGCGCTTTACGATTCCTTTTGCAAATTTCGGGTCCTCAAGCTGCTCGCATATTGCAACACGGAGCCCGGCTTTCAGCAGCTTTGGCAGGTATGTATCGAGCGCATGGTGGGGGAATCCCGCAAGGGGCGTTTCCCCCGCTGCTCCATTGCCGCGGCGTGTGAGGGTAATGCCGAGGACGCGCGAGGTAACTTTTGCGTCTTCATCGAACGTTTCAAAAAAATCCCCCATGCGAAAGAGAAGTATTGTGCCCGGATACTTCGCTTTTACCTCGGAGTATTGCTTCATTAACGGGGTTGACATAATAAAAAGGTAGGAAAAAATCGGCGGGCAATCAAGAACGGACCATTTGTCCTGCTGATGACAATGCATAAATGTATGTTTTACCGCCAAGACGCAAAGAACGCCAAGGGTTTTATTGTCCGTTATACTCATACTTCTTGGCGGACTTGGCGTCTTCGCGGTTAAAAAAAAGTTTATGTTTCAGAAAGGGTAATTCATTCTGCCTTGTTTCTTGGGGAATATGTCGTTACATTTTGTTGCCAAAATCATCAAACCCGAGCAAAGGAACTATGAATCAGCGGCAATTACATAAGACGATTGAAAGTTTTGACAGCAGAAAATTCGAATCCAGCGAAGAGCTCCTCAAGCACGTGCTCCACCAGATCATACAAAATGACAGGATTGAAATTCAAGGAGGGCGGGTCTGGAAGTTGAACACATCGAAATATGCGTACAAACTCATCGGGCAAGTGGGGGCGATGGAAAAAATTAAACCCCACTTTCTCGTCAAAGTAAATGAGTACCGCGTGTTCAAAACGCTTCCAAAACATCGCACCATCGTGGCCAAAGAAACGAATGCCTACCTCCGCAGCAAGGGGATTTTCAAATATTCGGCGACCGGCGTTGGTGAATTAGTGAAAGTGCGAGGTGGCGAGCTTTACCGGTACGTGATGTCGTTCAACACCGACCTGACTCACGACCAGATTGCGCCGACGCTCAACATTATCGGCATCGCTGTCACATCGATGCTGAAAAGCAGGCATATCGAGCGGAAGAGCGCGCAGATCGAGAAAGATCTGGACAAGGCACGCGAAATTCAACGGAGCATTCTTCCCGAGCACGAGCTGCGATTTCATAATTATGAAATGTTCGGTATCTCGGTTGCCGACAGGGTCGTCGGCGGAGATTTCTTTGATTACATCGTGAGCGATGACAATGACCGTGTGAGTATTGTCATCGGCGACGCTGCAAGCAAAGGGATTTCTGCCGCCGTTCAGGCGCTCTACGTCTCCGGCGCCCTCCGCATGGGCGCGTCGTATCAAACAAAAATTACTGCACTCATCCGCAACATCAATACACTCGTTCACAGGGCATTCAGCGACGACAGGTTCCTTACACTTTTTTACGCCGAGCTCATCAACGATAAACACGGCTTATGCGTTTATGTTAACGCGGGACATCCTAACCCTATTCTCTATCGTGCGAAGACAAATGCAACGGAGGCGCTCGAATCGACGGGAAATGTCATCGGGCCTTTCCCCGACCAGGCTTTCCGGAGTGAAGGGATTATGATCGCCAAGGGGGATGTTCTTTTGCTGTTTACAGACGGAGTTACGGAGACAATGGATGCCGGCGGGAATCAATATTCGGAAAAACGGTTGACCGACAAGTTGTTGGAATTCAAACAGGAAAGCGCGAAAGACATTGCACGATTACTCCTGGAAGACGTCCAGAAGTTCAGTTCGAAGGGGAAATATTCCGACGATAAGACAATTGTTGTCGTCAAGAGGATAAAGTAGTTAGACACTATAAATCCGGGAGATGGGTTTTACGTTATGAGTTATAACTTGAGACTTCTGAAGAATTGGCAATGACATTACTCAGGCATTTTTCAGAAGCCTCAACTTTGAATTAAAAACCTGAAGCATCCAACTAACAACCGATCACACCGCCTTGCCTCCCGTTGCAAAAACAAATCCTAAAGTTGATACCGTCCACGGCGACGTTCGTGTGGACAATTACTTCTGGTTGCGGGAAAAAACAGACTTGGAAGTCATCTCCTACCTGGAATCGGAAAACGCTTACACCGAATCGGTGATGAAGCCGACAGAAAAGTTCCAGGCGGCGCTTTACAAGGAAATCCTCGGCCGTATCAAACAGACTGACCTCAGTGTGCCGTACAGATATGGAGAATATTGGTACTACACAAGGACAGAAGAAGGAAAACAATATCCGTTGTATTGCCGTAAACGCGGCTCGATGGCAGGTGAAGAACAGATTACGCTCGATCTCAACGAGCTTGCAAAAGGACATCAATTCCTCGGTCTTGGATTGTACAAAATCAGCGACGATGGAAATCTCTTGCTCTACTCCCTCGACACGACGGGGTTCCGCGAATACCGGGGATATATTAAGAATTTTCAAACGGGGGAGGTTTTGCCGGACGCACTCGGGCAGGTAAATTCCGCCGAATGGGTGTCCGATAACAAAACGGTCTTCTTTGTGAGGGAAGATTATGCAAAGCGCCCGTACAGATTGCACAGGCACGTGCTCGGGACTCCAAATGATGACATGGTATATGAGGAAAAAGACGAACTGTACAGGGTTTGGGTAAACCGATCGATCGACCACAAATTTATATTTCTTTACTTGGAAAGTTCGATCACCAGTGAAGTACGGTATCTCCCGTGCGACGGGGCTTCGATTGAGTTTACGATGCTGCTGGCAAGAGAAGAGGGGCACGAATATTCCGTCGACCACCGCGAAGGGCTCTTCTATATCCGCACGAACAAGGAGGCTAAGAATTTCCGGCTCGTTACGGCGCCGGTTGAGAACCCGTCGCCCCGCAATTGGAGGGAGCTTCTTCCTCATCGGACCGATGTAAAATTGGAAGATGTGGCTTTGTTTGAAAACCATGCTGTCTTCAATGAACGAAAAAACGCGCTGAATGAGCTGCGTGTGTTTGATTTCCGCACGGAAAAAATTCAAGAAATTCTTTTTCCCGATCCTGTCTACTCGGCCTTCCCAAGCGCTAATCCAGAATTCAACACGACAAAATTCCGGTACAGCTATCAATCGTTCATTACGCCAAGCTCGGTGTTCGAATATAATATGGAATCGGGAGAGATCGTGCTGTTGAAACAGACAGAAGTGTTAGGCGGGTACGACCCGGCACAATTTGTGTCAGAGCGTGTCAGGGCAAAGGCTTCCGACGGAACAGAGATTCCGGTCTCGCTTGTCTACAAGAAAGGGATGAAAAGGAACGGCTCGAGTCCGCTGTTATTGTACGGCTACGGTTCATACGGTATTTCGATCCCTGTGGATTTTTCCATTCCGCGTTTGAGCCTGCTTGAACGGGGCGTTGTGTTTGCGCTAGCTCACATCCGCGGCGGGGGCGATATGGGAGAACAATGGCGGGATGACGGAAAGATGCTGAAAAAGAAAAATACGTTCACCGATTTCATCGCATGCGCCGGGTATCTCGTTGGAGAAGGATATACATCAAACGACCGGCTTGCAATCGAGGGGGGAAGCGCCGGCGGATTGCTTATCGGAGCTGTGCTGAATATGCGTCCTGACTTATGTAAAGCCGCTCATCTTGCAGTACCGTTTGTGGATGTCGTGAATACAATGCTCGACACCACATTGCCGCTGACAGTGGGCGAGTACCTCGAATGGGGAAACCCGAATGTGAAGGCCGATTACGACTATATGAAAACGTATTGCCCGTATACAAACATCGGGGCAAAAGTGTATCCGGATATTCTCATCACAGCATCGCTCAACGACAGCCAGGTAATGTACTGGGAGCCGGCGAAGTACACAGCGAAAATGCGCGCGAGGAAAAAGGATGCAAACCTTTTGCTGTTGAAAATGAACATGGGGGCTGGGCATGGGGGTGCTTCAGGAAGGTACGACGCATATAAAGAGCAGGCGTTTGTGTATGCGTTTTTGTTGAAGGAATTCGGGATCACAAAATGACGGCGTGGTCATCTCCCAGCGTTTCGTTTAGTAGTGTCCTAATTTAAGTAAGAGTCGTGTCGACAATGCTTTGTCGTGTCATCCTGAGCGGAGCGAAGGATCTACAACACTGAATCTTTGTTGGTGCGCCTTGCTGGATTGCCATAGATTCTTCACTTCGTCCCGCTTCCGCGGGACTCGTTCAGAATGACACGACTGAGGGTGTTTAATGTATTCCCACAAATTAGGACACTACCTTTCGTTTGATTCTGTAATCGAGAATTTCTATATTCACGCATCAAAATTTCAAAGACGATCCTACCCACAGACCATCACGGAGGTTCTATGAAATATACAGTACTTAGTCTGATTGCATCGTTCTGTTTTGCGGCATTTTCAACCAACGCTGATGCGCAGCTGAAGAAGCGCATCGCGGTTTCGCGTTTTGACGACCGCTCCGGAAGCGGGTACAATCACGTCGGCGTCGGCGTTGCAGATATGTTGACGACAGCGCTGGTGAAATCGGGAAAATTTGTTGTGATCGAACGGGCGGAATTCGATAAGGTGCTGGAGGAGCAAAAACTCGGACAGTCCGGCGTCGTAACCCCGGAGTCCGCTCCAAAAATCGGCAAAGCCCTTGGCGTTGAACTGCTCGTCATCGGCAGCGTCAGCGAGTTCGGGACAAAACAAAGTACGGTTTCCGGCGGCGTTTCGATTTTCGGCGGCGGAGTCACAAAGAAGACTGCACGCGCAGCGGTCGATATCCGCCTCGTGAACACGACGACAGGAGAAGTCGTCGCGGCCGAAAAGGAAGAAGGTTCTGAATCGACGACGGGGCTCAGTGTGCGGTATGAGGATATAGATTTCAGCGATGTCAGCAATTGGGACAATACCGATATCGGCAAAGCATGCCGAGAAGCAGTTGACGGGTGTGCGAAACTCATCGCCGATAATATGGAGAAGGTGCCATGGTCCGGGAAAGTCTTGAAAGTCAATGCCGACGGGACTCTCCTCATGAAACCGGGATCTGAAGGTAATGTATCGATTGGGGATGAATTCAATGTTTTCCGCGAGGGAGAAGAATTGAAAGATCCGGACACGGGCGCCTCGCTCGGCTCTGAAGAAACGAAAGTCGGCTCCATCAAGGTTATAGAGGATGCGTTGAAAGGAAAAGCGAGCAAGGCTAAAATCACCGATGGCCAAGATATCAAGGTCGGCGATATTGTGAGGCAAAAGAAGTAATTTAGAATGCAGTATTCAGAATTCAGAATACAGAACCCTGTATTCTGTTTTCTGTATTCCATAATAAAGACATAGTACCCCATAAAGTATGAGCACGTTTGAATGGACGCCAGAGCTGCGGTTTCTTGTTGCGCTCGCCCTCGGGTTTCTTGTCGGGTTGGAGCGCGAGAGCACCAAAATCGAAGAACAGAAAATGGTGTTCGGCGGCGTACGCACGCATCCGATCATCAGCCTGCTTGGTTTCGGATGTGCATGGTTCTACAAGGTTGGCGCGGTGCTGATGCTGCCGGTTGGTTTGTTGTCCATCGCAGCACTGACGTCGATTGCGTATATTGCAAAAATTAAAATCGGGCGTTTTGGATCGACAAGTGAAATTTCCGCGCTTCTGACATTCGTAACGGGCGCGCTTGCGCTCCTCGTCGATGTATGGATCGCGATGGCGATCGGTGTTGTTAACACCATTCTGCTATCCGAAAAGGCTGCCCTCGAATCGTATGTTGAGCGGCTCAATAAGGTCGAATTTCTCGCTACGATAAAATTCCTCCTTGTCACCGTCATTATTCTTCCGGTTCTTCCGAATCAGGAATACACTTCTTTCAAGCTTAATCCCACAAAGATTTGGGAAATTGTTATTCTCGTTTCTTCTATCGGGTTTGTAGGCTACTTTCTTTCTAAAAAATTCGGACAGAAGGTGGGTATGTGGCTTTCGGGCGCGCTGGGGGGCGTCGTCTCAAGCACCGCCCTGACGATGGCGGTAGCAAGAATTGCGCAAAAAAATCCACAGCGTGCAACGGAAGCACTTCAGGCGTCAGTTCTTGCAGGGAGCGTCATGAATCTCCGGATTCTGATTTTAATCTGGCTTATCAATGACAGTATTATTTCCGTGCTGGCCTGGCGGCTGGTACTCCTTTTTTTGATCGGTGTTGCCTTGTCAGTGCGAATTATGTGGCGGAGCCCGTCCGCTAATCAGGATTCGGTTCCGGCACTGCAGAACCCGTTTGAAATCCGTCCGGCAATGGCGTTTGCCGCATTGTTCGTAATTCTTTCTGTAGCCACTGGTCTCGTCCAAAAGAGCTTTGGAGATACGGGCGTCCTCGGACTTTCGACGATTGTCGGCGTAACCGACGTCGGCCCGTTCATCCTTTCGCTCGTCCGCGGGTCGGATGCTTTGTCGAAAATAGTAGTCCCGGCGATTATCATTGCGATGTTAAGCAACACGGTTGCCAGGGGAATCTACTTTGCCGTACTCTCGCCGACAACCAGGAAAGAAACGGCGATAACCTACTCCGTTTGGGCGCTGCTTCACCTGCCGTTTGTCTTTATTCGCTAGCAAGGTTTTCACTGTGATTTCTCACCTGTTATCGTTCCGCCTTTCATGAAAAAAATCAATTTTGTTATTTTCTTTTCGATCGCTCTTTCGGTCTACGCGCTCATCAATTACTATATCTTTGTCAGAGAATGGGAGGCCGGCGGATTTCAATCGACATGGAGAACGGTTTATGTTGCGGCGTTTCTCCTTTTGTCCCTCTCGTTCATTGCCGGAAGGATGCTGGAGCGAGTTACGCTTTCCTGGTTGAGCAGCACATTAGTCTTGCTTGGCTCGTTTTGGCTGGCAGCAATGGTCTATTTCTTACTCTTCGCCTTTGCGATCGATATCATCCGGCTTTTGAATTTCATCGTTCCATTTTTTCCGTCATTCCTTACTATCGATCCAGAGCGAACAAAGGAAATAACCTCGTTTGTCGTCATCGCAGTGGTCATGTTCATTGTACTTGGAGGATACATTAACGCCCGTACGCCGCGCATCAAAACACTCGTGTTGACGATTCCCAAAAATGGCCGCGGAATGAAATCGCTGAATATTGCAGTCGCTTCCGATATCCATCTCGGTACGATCGTTTGCAAGTCAAAGCTCGAACGAATAGTCGAGCACATCAACGCACTCAAACCCGACCTTGTTCTGCTCCCCGGCGACGTTGTCGACGAAGATATCGGCCCCGTGATCAGAAACAACCTTGGCGAAACATTGCGCAAGATCCAATCTAAATACGGAGTTGTTGCCATCACAGGCAACCACGAATATATCGGAGGGGTTGAACCGGCTTGCCGGTATCTTGTTGAACACGGCATCACGATGCTGCGAGACTCTTGGGTGAAGATCGGCGGCAGCGTGTATGTAGTGGGAAGGGAGGACATCAGCATTCGCGGGTTTACCGGAAAGACGCGGAAGCCGCTGTCGGAATTGATGGCGGAAGTGGACAAGAGCTACCCAATCATCCTGATGGACCACCAGCCGTTCCGCCTGGAGGAAGCAGAGAAAAATGGAGCAGACCTGCAGCTCTCAGGCCATACCCATCACGGGCAATTATGGCCGTTCAATTTTATTACAAAGAAAGTCTATGAGCTGAGTTGGGGCTATAAGAAAAGAGGGAATACTCACTATTACGTTTCATGCGGGGTCGGAACATGGGGGCCGCCCATTCGCACAGGGAATAGGCCGGAAATTGTCAATATAAAATTGCAATTTGAATGACGAATTAGAAGGGGAGTTGCGTGATTTCCATGTATCGTTAAGTGAGACATTTCTGTCTGGTTTTTTTGGTAGTGTCTTAATTTAGGAAAGGTGTGAAGTTTGTTCACGCAAAGTCGCTAAGCCGCAAAGAGAATGGATATGTTTCCCTTGCGGCTTAGCGTCATTGCGCGATGTTTTCAGCTCTCCGTAAAAAGTCCCTTGGACTTTGTTCTAATTAGGACACCACCGTTTTTTTGGTAGTCTTGACTTTCTCACCTCTTTATCTCAACTTGTTCTAAGTTTTTCCCGCCGTTAAAAACGCCTTATAATCGATTTTGAAGACGTCTGGATTCGGGCATTACTGTCGGTTGAATGCCCGATTCTCTATTTGAATGAAAGAAAAAGTCTATGAGGGAAAGTTACATCCACGCTTAGCCGTACGACTCGCGCTGATTCATCCCCGGTGATCATTCCGGCAGCGAAGCCGCGGCTGGACTCAATTGATTTTCTCCGTGGAGTGGTCATGGTGGTGATGGCGCTCGACCATACGCGCAATTTTTTTTCATCGTACCGGTTCGACCCGCTCGACCTGACGCAGACCCATGCACTACTTTTCATGACCCGTTGGATTACTCACTACTGCGCTCCGGTTTTTGTTTTTCTTGCCGGAACGGGGGCGTTTCTTTCAGGATCGCGCGGTAAAACGAAGCCCGAGATTGCACAATTTCTATTGACAAGAGGATTGTGGCTCGTTGTTCTGGAATTTACGGTGATCCGTTTCGGCTGGCTGTTCAATCTTGATTACTCGTTGTCATTCGGACAAGTGATCTGGGCGATCGGTGTGTCGATGATTGCGCTTGCAGGATTGATTTTTCTTTCGACGCGGGCTGTTACAATTTTTGGCGTGGCGATGATCGTTCTTCATAACATGTTGGACAGCATCACACCGTCGCAAATGGGAATTTTCGGATGGCCATGGCAAATCGTTCATAGCGGCGGGATAATTATTTTTTCCCCGAATTATATTTACATTGCATTGTATCCCCTTATTCCATGGATTGGAGTGATGGCAGCAGGGTACGGTTTCGGCACGTTGTTATTGAAGGATGATCGTGTTCGAAGAAAGATGCTCTTGATGCTTGGCCTGGGGATGATCCTCGCATTTATTGTTCTTCGTGCGGCGAACATCTATGGCGATCCCCAACCTTGGTCGGTACAAAAAAATTTCCTCTTTACTGTTTTTTCGTTTATCAAATGCGAAAAGTATCCCCCGTCGCTTCTTTATCTCTTGATGACACTCGGCCCCACAATCGCCCTTCTTCCGGCGATGGAAAAAATAAGAGGATGGTTTGGAAAATTCTTTATTACGTTCGGCCGCGTTCCGATGTTCTATTACATTCTTCATATCTATCTCATCCATGCGCTGGCCATCGTTGCAGCATACCTCACAGTCCATGATGTTGGTTTTCTGTTTTCGAATGCCCCTCCAGGCACATGGGCGATTCCTTTCGGGTTCAGACTTGGAGTCGTGTATCTCGTTTGGTTCGTCGTTGTGATGAGCCTGTATCCTGCATGCAAATGGTTTGCCGGAGTGAAACAGCGGCAAAAGGATGTCTGGTTGAGTTATTTGTAGGGGATCTCAGTCGTTTTTGCCGGCATTATTCTTCATTTGGCGGGTGTTGTGAAATTGGGAAATTTTCATTCCGTTTTGATTCTTTTAACCGTCCTCTGACCTCTTTCCCTTGCCTTCATTTGAATAAGGCCAGTAAAAATCGTATTATAATCATTATCCAAAAAAAGCACCGTTCTCTCTTCTACAAACACATTTATGAAGGAACCACTTAATGAAATACGCTAAATTGATCGGAGTGCTTGGGCTTAGTATCATATTGCCGGCATGCCAGAGCACGCAGCATAAAACGGAATTGAAAACATTGCAGGATAGCGTCAGTTACAGCATTGGTATGGACATAGGAAGGAATTTAAAGGGGCAGATGATCGACGTCAACCCCGATGTGCTCGCGCAAGCGCTCAAAGATATGACCGGCGACGGCAAACCGATGTTGACCGACGTCCAGGCGCGCTCTGTCATGATGGCTTTTCAAACGCAGATGATGGCGACACATGCCGAGAAAATGAAAGCGGCAGGCGAAAAAAATAAGAAGGACGGAGAAGCTTTTCTTGCTGAGAATAAGAAAAAAGACGGGGTTATAACGCTGCCGAGCGGCCTGCAATACAAAGTATTGACGACGGGGAACGGCAAGAAACCGACTGCGAACGACAAAGTTTCACTGAATTATCGCGGTACGTTGATTGACGGAACGGAGTTCGATAATTCTTATAAGCGGGGCGAGCCTGTTGTGTTTCCAGTTGGCGGCGTCATTAAAGGTTTGTCCGAAGCGCTGCAGTTGATGCCGGTTGGGTCGAAATGGCAGATTGTCATTCCCGCTGACATCGCATACGGCGAGCAAGGTGCAGGAGGACAAATCGCACCGAACGCCGTGCTGATATTTGAAATAGAGCTGCTGGGGATTAAGTAACAAGCGTTTGACCGCCAAGACGCGGAGAAGGAAAAAAATCATCAATACTTCTCCGCGTCTTTGTGATCGAACTTGCACTGTCAATGCCGAAAGAACAAAGCACGTATCAGCGAATCTGGGAAACGGTGAGACAGATTCCCAAAGGCAAAGTTGCATCGTACGCCGACGTCGCCAGCCTGACCGGACTTCCCGGACAACAGCGTCTCGTAGGATACGCATTGCATAATCTTCCGCACAACTCGGGCGTTCCATGGCAGCGGGTCATCAACGCTCAAGGAAAAATCTCCTTTCCCCTAAAAACCGCCAGATACAGAAAACAAAAAATGCTCTTGGAAAAAGAAGGAGTGGTTTTTGAGAAGGGGAAAGTCGAAATGGAAAAATTTGGTGTGATGCCGTGGCTTAAGAGGATGTCATAATGAAGCGTAACAGTACCCCAGAGTCGATTGGGGTTCTTCTTCAAATTATCGATGAGTCGTACAAAAAACGGGCATGGCACGGAACAAACCTTCGCGGCTCGATCAAAGGGTTAACCCTCGAGCACGCAGCTTGGAGGCCAGCCCCCGTTCGCCACAATATTTGGGAAATTGTCGTTCACTGTGCATACTGGAAATACATTGTGCGGCGAAGGCTGTTAGCCGAGAAAAAAGGTTCGTTTCCGTTAAAAGGAAGCAACTGGTTCAAGTGCCCGATGGTTGCAACCGAAAAAGCATGGCGCGCAGACATTGCACTTCTTGAGGAGACCCACCGATCAATGCGCGATGCAATTGCGGGATTGACTTCTTCCGACCTCAAGAAATATCCAACCGGCGGTATATGGACAACCATGCAAACCATTTCTGGCGCTGCCTCGCACGATTTGTATCATGCCGGACAGATTCAATTACTCAAACGCCTTCAAAAAGAAAAAATTGAGTCATGTGAAAAATTGTCTCTCGCCAAGCCGCTGGCAAGCTATCCCTTTGGGAAAAGGCGCGAAGATTCTGTTTTAGAATCAAGGTGCGGCGTTGCATCTTTGCCCGAGCAACACTTTTGGGATTATTAAGAACTCGAGACATCTGAAAAATTGGTATTCAAATGTCATTCTGATCAAGCCGCTTTTTGGCGGGAGAAGAATCTATTCGTTCAATTTGAGAAGAAAAACTAGATTCTTCGTCGCTACGCTCCTCAGAATGACATTACTTAGGAATTTGTCAGAAGTCTCAACTCTCAAATTGAAAGTTCAAAGCCCGACTTTGAAAGTAACATTCGTGAAGACTATTTTTGCAGTTACTGTAGCTGCGGTCATGTTCTTTCTCCCTCTTATCAGCCAGGAACAATCAACCCTCCTCGATAACAAAATACGCGATCTTTTGCACGAATCTCTCAGCGGCGAGCTTGCGAAGGAGCACGTGTATCAGATCACGCGGTATCATCGCATTCAAGGTTCACGGCAGTACAGGGATGCAGCCAACTATGTTCTTGGAAAGCTTCGCAGTTACGGTTTCTCCGAGAAAGATGCGTACATCGAGACATTTAAATCGGACGGAAAAGTCACATACCAAACCTGGCAATCGCCTTCGGGCTGGGATATTTCCTGGGCAGAGCTGCGTATGGTTGAGCCGTACGATGAACGGATAGTCGGCTATCCGGAGATCGCGATGAGTGTGATGACGTATTCTAATCCCGGCGATGCCACTGCCGAGCTTGTGTGGGTTGGCAGCGGCGAGAAAGATGAAGATTATCTGGAAAAAAATGTGAAGGGGAAGATTGTCCTGGCAACGGGGTATGGCGGCACCGTCCACCGCCTTGCGGTTTTGAAATACGGCGCCAAAGCTGTTGTCTGTTTTCTTGACGATGACCGTGCAAAGGAACATCCCGATATGCTTCAATACACCGGCATGTGGCCGCGTACAGGATGAGCTAAGCCGGGTAACGTTTGGCTTCAACCTTACCAGCAGACAGGGAACAAAGCTCCGCGACATACTTCTCTCCGGAAAAAAAGTCGTGCTGCACGGGCAGGTAAAAGGAATCGGGCTTGAGCCCTATTTTATGGATGTCGTTGTTGCGCATATTCGCGGCACAGAACGCCCGGACGAAGAGCTTGTCTTCAGCGCGCATCTCGACCATCCGAAAGAATCTGCCAATGACAATGCGAGCGGCTCGGGCGCTATCCTTGACATTGCCCGCACGCTGAAGGAATTGACCGGCGATGCACGCTTGCCTAAGCCGAAACGGTCGTTCCGGTTCTTATGGGTGCCGGAATGGAACGGAACGATGCCGTACATCGACGCGCATCCGGAGCTTGTCGGCCCGGCGCTCGGCGGAAAATTTCTCGCCAATATCAACATGGATATGGTCGGCGAAAACCTCGACCTCCTCCATTCAAAAATGGGAATTACCAGAACGCCGGACTCGAATCCGTCTGCACTCAACGACGTCGTGGAGAATATGGCGCAAATGGTGGACGGCATGGACATCCGAACTCCGCGCGGGAGTTTGTCGGAATTCAACTACCGCATCACACCGTATACCGGCGGCAGCGACCATATGATGTTTATCGACAGAAAAATTCCGGGCGTCATGTTCAGCCACTCCGACTACGCACACCACACTTCGGAAGATACGCCGGACAAGGTCGATCCCGTCGAGCTGGAACGCTGCGAGGTCATTTCTACGGGTACGATGTTGTATCTGGCCAGCCTGGATGAGGATCAGGCAATCGACCTCGTTCATCTCACAGCCGCAAATTCGGCCAAGCGTTTGGCCGACGATGGAAGGCGGGCATTGCAACTTATCGCAGCGGCAGATGCGAAAGACATTGCCGCATCATGGGGAGACGCCGTCAATATCGTGGAGCATCGGGCCGGATGGGAGATCGAGACGCTTGAATCGGTATTGACATTCAATTCAAGCAAGCGCGTTGCGGGCGAAATAACTTCGGAGGCAGGCGAAATTCAACGGCAGGAAGTATATTTCGCAAAAGAGCTTCGCATGGCGTCTTCACAACGAGGTGCAAAAGAAAATTCGCCGGAAAGCGTAGTCAATCCCGATAAACGCGTTCCCGTCCGACTGACGCGAGGCCCTCTCGATTTTGGCCTTCCAGCCAGCAAACTGAAAGGGAATGACTCGCTCTATTATAGTTCGCCGGAGTTTACGCTCGGCGGCGACGAACGGTTCGAGCTTGTAAATTTCATCGATGGAAAGAGAACTGTCTCGGAAATTCGGAATGCTTTGAGTGCAGAGTTCACGCCGGTCGGGACGAAGATCGTAGCTCATTACGTAGAGGATCTTGTAAAGGTTGGAGTGGTGCAATGGAACTGAATGTAGTCATAAGTTCTGAGTCCTTAGTCACACGTCTTACGTTTAGAAACGAGAGGCATAAAACCTAAAACGTATAACTTACAGCTCAAAACTTCCCCTAACGTTATGACCAAGTACATTCTGCTAGTACTTTTCCTCCTCGGGAGCGAGGCAACAGCTCAACGCGTCGCTGGTGTGTATCGGCTTCACATGGGGATGAGGGAAGGCTTGAACGTGTGGATCGTGGACGGCGCTGTCGTGAGGCGTGATTTGTACCCCGCATTTTTATATGGGGGAAACCCTCAACGGTATCCGTTCATCCCTCATCACGAAATATGGATCGATAATACAATCGCTGCTGAGGAATTCGAGTATACTGTTGCCCACGAATTCCTCGAGCGTTCGTTGATGGCCCGTCAGGGAATGTCGTACGAGAACGCGCACAATCGTGCTCTGGAACTCGAGCGTGCTATGCGCCGCGCCGACGATTCTTTAGCCCGCGCACACGAGCAGGAGCTTCCTCGCGTTTCGCCGACAGATTGCGACGGCGTGAAAGAAATAGCGGAGCTTCCGGATTCGATAGTTCTTCATAATATCTACCGCGTTTCCCTCGGAAACCGTGGCGACGTTTCCGTTTGGATCGTCGACGGAGCGGCAGTGCGCCGGGACATTTATCCCGATTTTGGCATGAGCGGCAATGACCTGGCATGCCATTTTATTCCCGCAAACGAGATCTGGATTGACGGACAAATATCGTGCGAAGAAACGGAATTCTCTATTGCGACAGAATTGTACGAGCGGGAGTTGATGGCAAAAGGAGTTCGGTACGACGATGCTTACCAGCGGGCAATCATGGCAATCGGTGCTTCACGGAAAAGAGCTGCCGACTCAGTCCGGCATCAGCCATCGTTGCGCATTCCCAATATTCTGGACCGGGAAAAAGGTACCGGAGATGAAAAATAATTGTGAACGTTTTCCTTTCCCCGAGGCGTTTTTTGTATCTCGTGCTATTCAAAGGATTGGGGGAAGATGGGGTCAATTTGAAACGGAGCTTCTCATCGTTCGTATCTCTATGGAATTTAAGGACCAGATAATTTCTCTCTCACATAGACAAAGGATCAATTCCATGAAACATTCTCTCTTGCTTTGCTCAACATTAATTCTCGGGTTTCAGCTGTCTTTCGCCGCTGCGGGCGGATACAAAGATCCGCAAACTCCGGTTGAACAACGGATTGACGACCTGATTTCAAAGATGACTCTTGAAGAAAAGATAGATATGATAGGCGGGACCGGATTTGGAACCAAGACCAACGCCCGGCTCGGCATCCCGGAATTAAAAATGACTGACGGTCCGGTTGGAGTCCGTTGGGGGACATCAACAGCATTTCCCGTGGCAATTATGCTCGCATCGACGTGGGATACTGCGCTGGCAGGGCGATACGGATGGGCGATTTCGCAGGAAGTGAAAGCGAAGGACCGCAATGTTATCCTCGGGCCGTGCATCAACATCAATCGTGTTCCGCAAGGGGGAAGAAATTTCGAAAGCTACGGCGAGGATCCGTACCTGACGTCTCGTACTGTAGTTTCGTACGTCCGTGGGGTCCAAAGCGGAAATGTTGCCGCTACCGTGAAACATTATGCGACGAACAATCAGGAAACGGAACGCGGCAGGATTAATAACAAAGTCGGAGTTCGAGCACTCTATGAAATATATCTCCCTGCATTCAAAGCCGCGGTTGAAGAGGGAGGAGCGATGGCGATAATGTCCGCGTACAACAAGTTGAACGGCTCTTTCTGCAGTGAAAATACGTTTCTTCTTCAGGATGTGTTGAAAAAGGAATGGCAGTTTCAGGGACTCGTCATGTCCGATTGGGGCGCTGTGCACAGCACTCTGGCCACTGCAAATAACGGCCTCGACCTTGAAATGCCCACTGGAGAATTCCTCAACAAAGAAAAGCTTCTTCCGCTCATTAAAAACGGATCAGTGAGCGAGTCTACAATCGACGACAAGGTCCGGCGTATTCTCCGTGTGATGTTTCGTCTAGGGCTGTTCGACGGAACTTCCTCTGAAAAACCGAAAGCCGATGGCGCCCCCCAGCGTTCGGTCGCGCTGGATGTTGCGCGTGCAGGAATTGTTTTGCTGAAAAATGGAAACAATCTTCTTCCTCTCAATATGTCGTCGTTAAAGTCGATTGCAGTGATCGGCCCGAACGCGGCTATTGCGCGAACCGGAGGCGGCGGGAGCGCGATGGTGAACCCGGCGCCTTCTGAATCACCGCTTGAAGCCTTGAGGAGAATGTACGGAACGTCGGCGACGTTCAACTACGCGATCGGGGCTGAACTGCCCGGACAGATCATGCCGGTCAGCGCCGACTTGCTTTCTCCGCCGAACGAGCCGGGGAAAAAGGGCCTGCTCGGCGAATATTTTACCAACGAAGAATTACGCGGTGAGCCTGCGGTGCGCCGGATCGATTCGATGGTGAATTTTAATTGGGGAGAGAGAAGCCCTGCCCCGGGAATCGGTGCTGACAGTTTCTCCGTCCGATGGACGGGAAGCATCCATGCGACAGAATCCGGAACATTCGAATTCTCCGTCGCAACGGACGACGGTGGTCGATTCTATATCAACAATCAATTGTTGATCGACAACTGGAGCGATCACTCGGAAGAAGCGCGAAGCGTAAACTACGTGATGGAAGCGGGAAAATCGTACGATATAAAAATGGAGTATTACCAAAACCTGGGAGGAGCCGTCGCACGTCTCGGACTGGCGAAACCGAGTGAAGACAAAATACCGGGCGTAGTAGCTCTCGCGAAAAAAAGCGACGCGGTACTATTGTTTGTCGGCGATTCGCAGTTACAGGAATCGGAAGGATTTGACCGTCCCTCGATAGACCTGCCCGCCTCGCAGGTAAACTTGATCAACGCGGTTGCGAAAGCAAACCCTCGTACAGTTGTGATACTTGAGGCGGGCGCGCAGATCGTGATGGAGAATTGGATCGACAACGTTAACGCACTCGTGGAAGCGTGGTATCCCGGTCAGGAAGGAGCTCAGGCGATCGCCGAGGTTCTTTCCGGAACGACAAATCCTTCGGGTAAACTCCCCGTAACCATGCCGAAGAGATGGGAAGACTGTTCTGCGTACGGTTCATATCCGGGAGCGAATGGCGAAACGGAATACAGCGACGGCATCTTTGTCGGCTACCGCCATTTTGATACGAAAAATATCGGCGTCCGGTATCCATTCGGCTACGGATTGTCGTACGCAAAATTTTCCATAACCGATACAAAGATAACACCGGTCCCGATGAGTTCAGACAATGAATACACCGTGACCGCCAGCATAGAGAATACGAGTGATGTAGCCGGAGCGGAAGTCGTGCAGGTGTACGTTCACGACGACAGTGCGAAAGTTCTCCGTCCGACGAAGGAATTGAAAGCCTTTGCAAAAGTCTTTTTGCAGCCGAAAGAAAAAAAGAACGTTGCGCTGCATCTCAACACCTCTTCCTTTGCATATTACGACGACATCAACCGCCAGTGGGCGACTTCGAAAGGAACGTACGATATCCTTGTCGGTACATCTTCGCGCGATCTGCCGATCAAAGAGACGATACGGCTGAAGTGAAAACTTAAGAATGATACCAGAGCCCGTGTCATTCTGATCCCGCCGCTTTATGGTGGGAAAAGAATCTGGACGGTGCGGGAAAAGAATAGCATGCAATCGTCGCTTCGGGCATCTATTTCTGTCGGATTGAAGCGGTGGACATGACGAATCCCAATGACCGATTCATTCAGGTGAAGAAAATGTTGTTGTTGAAGTAATTCGATGACCTGTACGCGATTTGTCAACTCGCGCGATAGAACGCTCCTTTAGAAAGTCAAACGGGTCCGTCCTTGATATAAAAAAACCATCCTTGAATTTTTGAAGATAATTTTGCTGAGCCGGAACAATAGGGATGTCTGATAATGGACCTCCCCCGCCGCACCATTTCCTCTGAACAACCGCAGCGACAGCAGCTAAATTTTTATAGAATTTTTATACTAATCATCCCTCTTTTTATGTACCCTGACCCCTTCTATCGTTTCTAAGGCGCATTGTCGGCACTTTGCCGTTATCGCTATACTTACAATAATTTTACATCCCTCCGTTTTCTTTTTATATCCCCTTAATTGCTTTCCCGTTCATGGTCTATCATATTTGCACACGTAATTATTAAAGCAATGGGTACGCTGCAGTTGACGCGTCAAAAGTTTCACTCCAGCGTGTGGGATCAACTGAAAGGTAAGAAAAGGCATCATGCATTATCGCTGCTGCCACTGTATACACTAATTTTTAGGAGGAAATTTGTATGAACCTATTGATCTGGCTGCCGGCGATGTTCCTGTTGGGCATTGCGTTGATGGCACTCTGTTACTTGTTCATGGAAGCGTGCGAAAAAATCTAACTACCCGAAAGAGAGGACGAACATGATTTATCTAACCGCCGTTGTTGCACTTTTTTTGTTTGTGTATTTGGTTGTTGCGCTTTTACGACCTGAAAAGTTTTAAGCGAATCAATAGAATTAACGCAAAAAGGAGTTTAGAATATGAATTTTCAAATTTGGTTTTTACCGTTTCTCCTCCTCGCCGCGGCGACGCTCCTGGCATTCCCGCTCAGCCGTTACATGGGCTGGATTATGGACGGAGAATATCGACCGATCAGGATTTTTGCATGGTTCGAGAAGCGATTGGACAGCGGGCATCAGAACTGGAAGCAGTATGTCGGTTCATTGCTGATTTTCAATACCGCACTATTCGTTTTCGGCTTCATCGTTCTGGCGCTCCAGGAATGGATGCCGCTGAACCCGATGGGCAGGCCGATGATCGCGCCGAGCACGATATTGCACAGCGTGATATCGTTCATGACGAACACGAATCTCCAGCATTATTCCGGGGACCAGCATTTCTCCAATTTCAGCCAGATATTTTTCGACATCTCGAACATGTTCATCTCGGCCGCTATCGGTCTCTGTGCGTTGACGGCGATTATTCGGGCGTTGAGAAGCGACTCGCATCTGGGAAACTTCTTCCTTGACATGTGGCGCGTTTTGATCTATATGTTCATTCCGTCGGCGATTCTCATCAGCATCATCTTCATTTCTCAGGGAAGCCCGATGACGCTCGAGAGCGTTTATCACATTGCCGGGCTTGAATCGAATCAGCAAAATATCATTGTCGGACCGGTAGCAGCGCTTGAGTCTATTAAAATGCTCGGGACGAACGGAGGCGGGTTCTACGGGATGAACTCCGCGCATCCTTTCGAAAATCCGACCGCACTGTCGAATTTCTTCAACGCGCTGTCGATGATGATCTTCCCGTTTGCGCTCGTGCTGATGTACGGCCGTATGTTGAAAAAAATGCGCCATGCGTACGTCATTTTTTCCGTGATGTTATTCCTCATGGCAGGGACGATCGTCTGGTCTGTGCTTTTCGATACCTATTTGCCGAACCCGGCATTCACTGGTCAATCCGTATCGCAAACGTATGACGTTCCCAGTGCCACTGCGCCAGGGGGAAAGCGGACTGTGACTTTGCCCGCTGTCGGTGGATTGCCGGTTGACCAGCACCTCGGCAACCTCGAAGGGAAAGAGATGCGTTTCGGAACCTCCGCAGGTGCAACATTTGCCGCGCTGACAACAGACGTAACGTGCGGCGCTGTAAACTCCGAGCATGACAGTCTCAACCCGCTCGCAGCGTTATCGCCGATGGTCGGGATGTGGCTGAACTGTGTCTTTGGCGGTAAAGGCGTCGGCATGATCAACATGCTTCTCTTCGTCATCATCGGAATATTTATCGCCGGCATGATGGTCGGACGAACGCCGGAATACCTTAGGCAAAAAAATCGGAGCCCGCGAAGTGAAGCTAGCGGTGATCGCGCTCCTGATTCATCCGCTGATGATTCTTATGCCGACCGGTATATTTGCCGCTACCGATTGGGGAACGAAAGCCGTCAGCAATCCCGGTCCGCATGGACTTTCGCAAATGTTTTATCAGTTTTCATCCGCATCCGCAAATAACGGATCTGCTTTTGACGGATTGGGAGTGACGTATGGTTTCTATAATAACCCGAGTCCGGCGCCTGAAGCAGCTGCATGGGACATCGCCACTGGGATTGTTATGTTGATTAGTCGCTTTCTTCCGATTATTGCGCCGGTTGCGATGGCTGCATATCTCGGACAAAAGAAAACCAGTCCGTTTAATCTTGGAACTTTGCGTACCGATACGGCAATTTTTGGCTATCTCTTATTGGGTACGATTCTCATTATCGGCGCGTTGCTCTTTCCTTCCTATCGCAGCACTTGGACCGTTGGCCGAACATTTAGGACCGATCCCGTTCGGTGGATGAGGAAATAATCCAATCTCATAGATCAAACTTAGATTTTAAAAAATTGTGATAACAAAGTCTTAAGGAGTTCAACATGAGTGAAATTCAAACCGTAGAACCGAATGTCGAAGAAGTTATGGAAAGCCTTTCTTCGAAATCAGCGAAGCCGCCGCGCAGAGTCAAGCGGAGAGCCTTGCTTGAGAAAAATACCGCGATCCCTGCATTGAAAGCAGTCGTTTGTCATGCTTCGCCCGGACATCCAGTGGAAAAACCCTGTCATGTTCGTCGTGGAAGTCGGCGCGATATTAACGCTTTTGTACGTGTTTGCAGCGAGCATTCGGCAATAATGTCAGCCAGGTGTCGATAACATACTTCATCGCACTTGACTGCTTGGCTTTTCTTAACCGTATTGTTTGCGAACTTTGCGACTGCTCTTGCAGAAGCGCGAGGAAAAGCACAGGCGGAATCGCTGAGGAAGGCACGCCGCGACACGATAGCATATCGGTTGACTGCCGACGGGTCGGTTGAGCAGGTTTCTTCAACAGACCTTAAGCCCGGCGACCGCGTAGTTGTACAGGCTGGGCAAATGATTCCCGGCGACGGCGAGATCACGGAAGGCATTGCATCGGTTGACGAATCCGCGATCACGGGCGAATCCGCCCCTGTTATTCGCGCAGCACACAGCGATGCATCGGGAGTGACCGGCGGGACGTACGTTCTTTCCGATAGGATTGTTGTTAAGATTACCAGCGGCGCAGGAGAATCGTTTCTCGACAGGATGATCGCTCTTGTTGAAGGAGCTATCCGGCAGCGCAGTCCGAATGAAATTGCTCTAACACTCGTTCTCTCGGCGTTCACCCTGATTTTTTTAATTGTTGTTGTTCCGCTGTGGCCGATGGCATGGAATGCAGAACAATATATGGGGAGCTACCTGGGAATTACCGATCCGGTGAAAAGCCTCGGTACGGATGTGCCTACTCTGATTGCACTTTTGGTATGTCTTATTCCGACAACAATCGGAGCACTCCTTGCGGCAATCGGAATTGCCGGCATGGATCGCGCATTGCAAGCGAATATCATCGCTAAGAGCGGGAAAGCTGTGGAACTGGCTGGCGATATCGACGTTGTACTGCTTGACAAAACAGGGACAATCACGCTTGGGAACAGGCATGCAACGACATTCTTCCCGGTAGGAAGATACAAAGAAGCGGACCTGGCTCGGCTCGCTGCATTGGCCTCTGCTGCAGATGAAACACCGGAAGGCAAAAGCATTGTAAAGCTTTACGAGAAGCAGAGCAAAGATCCGATCAATGTGCCGAAAGATTCAGTGTTTGTGCCGTTTACCGCACAAACCCGCATGAGCGGCATCGACTTCTCAGGCGGACGACAGATACGAAAAGGAGCGGCGGATGCGGTGTTCGAATTTGTCCACAACAATCGCGGGACGGTCCCTCCTGAAATTAATGCGATCATCAATGATGTAGCCAGGAAAGGTGCAACTCCTTTGGTTGTTGCGGACGACTCTCATGTGGCCGGCGTGATCTCTCTGGAGGACATCCTAAAGCCTAACATGAAAGAGCGATTCGACCAGCTGAGAAAGATGGGATTACGAACTGTAATGATTACAGGGGATAATCCTGTCACGGCTGCCGCTATCGCAGCGCAGGCGGGGGTCGATGACTATCTTGCGCAGGCGACGCCGGAAACAAAACTCGAGTTTATACGAAAGGAGCAAGCCGAAGGCAAACTTGTCGCCATGATGGGCGACGGCACGAACGATGCTCCCGCTCTTGCCCAAGCCGATGTCGCACTGGCGATGAACGCCGGCACTCAAGCGGCAAAGGAAGCGGCCAACATGGTCGATCTCGACAGCGACCCGACGAAACTGCTCGAAGTCGTTCATATCGGGAAACAGCTTTTAATAACCCGTGGTGCGTTGACGACCTTTTCGATAGCGAACGATGTCGCGAAATACTTCGCGATCATTCCCGCGCTGTTTGCCGGGACGCTCCCGTGGTTGAAGGCGGTTGACATCATGAACCTGCATTCGCCGACGTCGGCAATTTTGTCCGCAGTCATTTTCAATGCATTGATCATTCCCGCATTGATTCCGGTTGCCTTGAGAGGTGTCAAGTACCGCGTCATGGGTGCCGACGACCTTCTCAAGAGGAACTTATTCTATTGGGGACTCGGCGGCGTCGTACTGCCGTTCATCGGCATCAAGCTGATCGATATGATCATGGTAGCATTACATTTAGTGAATTAAGGTTTAATAAAATGGAGGATATGAAAATGTCTAAGATTATTTCGAAAAGTCTCCTGCTGCTGTTATTCGCAGTTGTCATATGCTGTGTTCTTTATCCGGCCGTATTGCTGGCCGTTGGACAGGTGTTCTTCCCGTTTCAGGCCAACGGAAGTATAGTCAATGGACCGGATGGCAAACCCGTCGGCTCATTGCTCATTGCGCAGCCGTTTACCAAAGATGAATATTTCCAGCCCAGACCATCTGCAGCTTCATTTGATGCATCGGCATCGTCGTCATCTGCATTGGCGGCGTCCAACTATGCCCTGCGCGATCGTGTCGCTCGAACCCTCGGCCCGATCGTGAGATACGCCGACGGTCCCAAATCGGGACAACTTGTTGCGCCCGACATCGAAAATTGGTTCCAGCATGACATCTATCAGGGAAGTCCACACGTCGTTGGACAGTGGGCATCGATGCACACATCGGACGCAACAGCCTGGGTGAACACAGATTCGCTGCATATCGGTTATGTCGCGGATTGGGCGAAGGCGCATGCCGATGTGGTCGCTCAATTTGTAAAGAGTAATCCGAGCATTCCGCAGCCGGCTCCGTCGGACCTTGCGGTAACATTCTTTCAAAATTTCTCAAATGAAAACCCCGGCAAATTTCCTTCAGCCATGCCGGACACCGGTGCTGACGGTAAAGCCGTAACGGTGATCAAGCCTGTCAGCACCGGTTCTGATATCCAGTCGATCTTTTTTGACATGTGGCGGTTGGATCATCCGACCGACAGCCTGCAAAATATTCCCGGCGACATGCTTACCACGTCGGCGTCCGGCCTCGATCCTGATATCACGCTGCAGAATGCGGTGTATCAGCTCGACCGCGTTTCTTCAAAGTGGGCGGCCGACCTGAAAACGAGTCCGGTTGAAGTCCGAAAAGAGGTTGAAAATATTCTTGAGAAGAATTCATTCGCTCCTCTGGATGGATTGGCAGGAGAGAAGATGGTCAATGTTCTTCAGGTCAATCTTGATCTTCGCAGTCAGTTTGGAACACCGCAGTAGTGTTAGACCTGAACTACTGCTCTTATGAATGCATTAATGCATTGCACCGTCGATACGATCTCAAGGTCAGACAATGATCAGCGCTGGAACTATTCTTGTTATGGATGACGATGTTGAAATCCGGCGTCTTGTCCTGAAAATATTGGAACATGCCGGATATAGAGTGAAAATTGTTGAAAAGCGGGGGGATATTCTTCGACGAGTATTTTCATCTCGTTGCAGTTTGGTGATTCTCGGTATGGAATCGATCGATGTAATGCATATAAACATCGTGAAGGAGTTGCGGGCATGGTCGACAGTCCCCGTTATATTCCTTTCTTCACTTCTTCCTGCGGAAGACATTCTTGCAATCTCTGTCGCTGGAGCAAATGATTATGTCAATAAACCATTCAGTGAAATGGAATTGCTTACGTCTGTACGTTTGGTGTTGCGATCACACAATACCACTGATCAAGGAATACGATTTGAAACAGATTCGGTAACCGTCGATTTCGAGCATCATACGGTGAGCAAAAACGGGAAAATAGTGAACCTTACTCCGACGGAATTTTCTCTCCTCTCGCTTTTAGTTCATAATCCCGGCAAGCTGATGACCCACGATTGTATTTTGCGGCAGATCAAGGGCCCGTGGTTTGAAAAGGACACAACGTATTCTCGCGTCTATATGGGACGACTGCGGAAGAAATTGGAAGATGACCCCGACAACCCGCGGTTGTTTCAAACAGAATCAGGAAGGGGTTATAAGTTTGTCGCAAAACAATAAAATAGTTTCGAATGGATGTTCATTTCTCATCGGGTTCGGTTTAAGAATTTATAGACAGCGATAATCACGCAATCATACGAAATACCGTTATGAACGACGATAAGGTTTTTTCAAAGGAATACTTTCGAGAGCTTGTTCGAAAGCCTCGAAAAGGGAGTCTCAAAATCTATATGACGCGAATCCCTTTACCAGGCCTTTTTGACAACATGGTCAACGAGGGCAAACGCCTTCTTTCGCTGGGACTTGATGCTGCTGTGGCGCTTGATGGAGAGCGCGAGGGAGCGGATTTCCCAGCGACTCACCTTGTGCCCGCGAAAGAAGTGGCTTTCAAAAAGAGCAAATTCCACGATATGGACGTCGAGGCAATTCTGCGGCGTTCTCCCGAGGTTGTCATCATCGATAATCTGCTGCACGTGAACATCTCAGTCTCCGCAAACGAGATGCGGTATCACGATGTGCGCGATCTTCTCGATCAGGGTATCAGTGTCATCACTTCCACCTATTCGTCGTTCGGGAAGAATTTGAAAAATGCAATTGACTATGTGTCTGGAAATTTTTCTATCCCGTTCGATAAATGGGTGAATCTTCCTGCCGATGCAATGGTTGCGCTTGTTTTCGCCCCAAAGGAAACATTCCATCACGCTGGAATCGGCCTGCCGGCAGCAGGTGTCCCAATCCGATACAACAGCGTATGGACTACCATTACAAGTGGATCAAGATTAGACAAGGATGGGATTGGAGGCTGAATGCCGTCGAGAACGATTTTTTGTCAACAAAACATATAACAATTCATACACAATTCAACGGAGCACGTAATGAAATATGTCTTTCTTTTCCTTTCAGCGGTCTTGTGCTGTGTTACGGCATCTTTCGCAGCAGACTCCGCAGCTGCAGCGCCGGCTCCTGCACCGATCACATGGAGCGGATTTGTCGACGCGTATTACAGCAAGAACTTCAACAGCCCGGCAACGGAGACAAACCAGTTGCGGAATTTTGACATCAATGAGAACCAATTCGCGTTAAGCCTTGCGGAACTTGTGATACAGAAACAGGCCTCGCCGGTCGGGTTCCGGATGGACCTCGATTTTGGGCCGACAAACGATATAGTGCAAGGTATTGCGCCGTACGGGACTACTCCGAACAGCACATTGAATATAATGCAGCAGGCATATCTTACCGCAATTCTGCCCGTTGGTTCGGGATTAACTGTCGACGTGGGTAAATTCGTCACCCACATGGGAAACGAGGTGATCGAATCGAAAGACAACTGGAACTACAGCCGTTCGTTCCTCTTTGCCTATGCGATTCCCTACTACCATACGGGAATCCGGCTGACATATCCCTTGTCCAGCGCATTGAGCGGAACACTGGATATATTGAACGGATGGAATTCTACCATCGATAACAATCACTCTCAAACGCTCGGGCTGACGTTGAATTATACGTTTTCCCCAAGCACGAGCGTTGTTTTCAACGGCATCGACGGTTTCGAGCAGCCATTTCTGGCGCCGTATGGAAAGAGAGCCGTTTATGATTTCATTGTGAGTCAGACAGTCAACGACAATCTCTCACTCTGCCTTAATGCCGATTACGGCCAGGAGCGCTTAGGCGGCTCTGCCGGTCCTTTAGAAATGTGGAAGGGCGTCGACATCTACGGGAAGTATGTTCTCAATCCCAAGTCAACGGTCGCTTTGCGCGCTGAAGTATATTCTGACCCGCATCTCTACACGTTAAACGGATATACAAATCCGACTCCGTTTGATACGAAAGAAACGTTGAAAGAAGTAACGCTGACGTATGAATACCACTTGTTTGATCCTTTGATCACACGCGTTGAGTTTCGTGATGATCTTTCTAACAATCCCGGATTCTTTAATACGGCCAGTAGTTTTGGAGGTCCATCTCTATCAGCAACATCACAGCCGACGCTTCTCATCG